>CAZVCM010000030.1:0-24510 GCA_964626105.1 uncultured Thermoflexus sp. | reverse complement strand
GTACAATCTGAGCGACCAGCGCCCTTTTCGGTGAGCCAATCCACAGTTGAAGCCTGAGCGTGTTCCGCCGACCGACGATCTCCTGGCATCCATCCCTTACTTCGCGGGTTTGGATGACCTCACGCGCCGGTCCATCGCTCGCAGCGCCCAGGCGCGCCGCTACGCAGCCGAGCAGGTCGTCTTCTTGGAAGGCGAGCCAAGCGCCGGATTATGCGTGGTCGCCAGCGGCTGGCTCAAAGCGATCAAACTCTCCCATGATGGGCGCGAGCATATTCTCGACCTGCTCGGCCCTGGTGATGTGTTCAACGCGATAGGCGTGTTTGCAGCAGACACCAATCCGGCGACGGTGATCGCGCTCGAACCAGCGCAGGTGTGGATGTTCCCGCGCGAGTTGATGCGCCGCCTGTTGGAAACGCAACCGGCGCTGGCGCACGCGGTGATCGAAGACCTTGCAGGGCGCGTGCTGCACCTGATCACGATGGTGGAAGACCTCTCCTTGCGGACCGTCGAAGCGCGATTGGCACGCTTGCTGCTGGAACAAACCGCTTCCGCGATCACCGACACCGTCCCTCGCCAGCGATGGGCTACCCAGGCCGAGATGGCTTCCCGCCTGGGGACCGTCCCCGACGTGGTAAACCGGGCGCTGCGGAGCCTGAGTCAGGCCGGGTGTATCCATGTCGAGCGTCACCAGATCCAAATCATCGACCGCGCCGCGCTGCTGAACAAAGCAAAACCCTCGTTCTAGCGTCCAAATCCGACAAAAGTCGAAGACTCCAGGCGCGCGCCGTGCCATGCTGACAGAGTTGCTTTGCAGCGGGCGGTGCGTTGTCCCACGTCGTAGCGCTCGCTCTGCTGGCAGCGGCATGACGCTCAACACGCTAGGACAAGGAGAATTCTGCATGACCGCAACGGACACCTTCGAGCGCCGTCCAGGCTACTCAACACGCTGGATAGGACTGATTTTCATCGGAATCTCGCTGCTGGTAATCAGCCTCGACAACACTATTCTCAACGTCGCGCTCCCGTCGATCTCCAACGATCTCGGCGCTTCGGCCAGCGATTTACAGTGGATTGTCGATGCGTACGTGCTGGTATTCGCCGCGCTGCTGCTCACGATGGGCGCAGTCGGTGACCGGATCGGGCGTAAGCGCGCGCTGCAATTCGGCCTGGTGATGTTCGGCCTCGGTTCGTTGTGGGCTGCGCTGGCAACCTCGACCGAAATGCTCATCGCGGCCCGCGCATTCCTCGGCATTGGCGGCGCCACGATTATGCCAGCGACGCTGTCAATCATCAGCGCCACGTTCCCGGATCGCGAGCGGTCGCAGGCGATCGCGATCTGGGCGGCGATCTTCGGGCTGGGCGTCGGCGTTGGACCGGTCGTGGGCGGGCTACTGCTGGAGCGGTTCGAGTGGAACGCGGTCTTCTATGTCAATCTCCCGGTAGTTGCCGTCGCGCTGGCGGGCGGTGCGTATTTCCTGGCGGATTCCAAAGACGAGCACGCGCCCAAACCCGATATCCCTGGCGTGCTGCTCTCGATACCAGGGCTGTTTGCGCTGGTGTACGGCATCATCGAGGCGGGTCAGGGCGAGTGGACCGATCCAAATGTCCTGTTGGCCTTCGGCGTCGCGTTTATCTTGCTCGCGGCGTTCACGTGGTGGGAGAGCCGCAACCCCAACGCGATGCTTCCGCTACACTTCTTCAAGAATATGTCGTTCACCGGCGCTAACCTGGCGATGACCTTCATCATGTTCAGCCTGTTCGGGTCGATCTTCTTCCTCAGCCAATACCTCCAAACCGTGCAGGGCTACACGCCGTTGGAAGCCGGGGTGCGGATGGTGCCGCTCGCGGCGACGCTGGCGGTCGTGTCGGCGCTGTCGTCGCGGCTGACAGATCGCCTCGGGACCAAGCGAACCGTCGCGCTGGGAATCATGATCTCCGGCGCGGGGCTGCTGTATATGTCGCAGGCTTTCGAGGCCGGTTCGGCTTATGCGACGATCGTGGTGGGAGAGATCATCCTGGCCGGGGGAATGGGCTTTGCGGTCAGCCCGGCGACCAACTCCATTATGGGGTCTGTGCCCGTCAGCAAAGCCGGAATCGGCTCCGCTATGAACGACACGACGCGCCAGTTGGGCGGCGCGCTGGGGGTCGCCGTCCTCGGAACGGTCATGAACAGCCGCTATCTGGAAGGCATCGCAACGTTGCGGACCGCGCTACCGCAACTGCCGGACGATATCTACCTGGGTATTTCGAACAGCATTCAGGCGGCGCATATGATCGCCAGCAATCCAAAAGTGCCGGCGCAGTTCGCCGACACGATCCGCGGGACCGCGAATCAGGCGTTCGTCAGTGGGATGAACGATGCGATGCTGATTGGCGCTGCGATTATGGCGCTGAACGCAGTGATCGTCGTCCTGGTGCTGCCATCGCGTATCCGGCGCTCTGAGGAGCACGCTGCGCCCGCAACGGCGCTCCCAATGACAAGTCACCTGGAGCCTGACGGCGCGGCGGATTGATGCGCGGAGCACGTACGCCAAACAAAATGGGGGCTCCGCGTGCGGGCGGAGTCCCCCATCATAAGCTCTGTGCGGTTACCCGAAGCGCTGAACGGCGCTAGACGTCCTCTGGCTCCGGCGGTGCGTCCGGCTCGCGCACCAGCACGAAGAACAGGACAAACCCTAGCCCGCGCACCACCGTCGACAACGCGAACACGGGCCCGAAATCCACCACTTCGAGCAGCCAGCCGCCAAGCAAGGGCCCCACCGCGCCCACCACCGAGATAAGCGTTGTGTAGATCGCGACGTACTGCGGTCGGTGGTCGTCCGGCGTGCTCGCCAGCAGCAGGTTGAACGCGCCCAGGTTATAGCCCGCCCATGTCAGCGCGGAGATCGCCTCGACCAGATACGCCTGCCAGGGGTGCAGCACCCACAGCCACGCGATCGGGATCAGCGGGATCAGCAAGCCGGTGCGCATCGTCGTCGTGATCCCGAAGCGGTCATGCAGCCGCCCCATGATCCGCATTCCGACCAGTGTCCCCAGCACGGACACGGTCGCCACGAGGCTGATCACGCCGACATTAAAGTTCACTTCCTCGACCATGTAGACGTTGATGAACGGGCTGGAGATCATCACACCGAGATACAGCGTCGAGTGGCTGATCACGAAGCGCATGAAGGTCGGCAGGCGTGTCATCCCGGCGAACAACTGGCGCAGCCCCAGCCGTTCCGCCACCACCCTACCGCTGTGCTCCGGAATCTGGCTGTAGTAGTACACGGCGACCAGCCCGATCACGAACGCGATCCCGAGCGCAAGCTGATAGCCGTCCGGTTCGCCCACCGCGTAAATCAACTGTCCGGCGACCGGGATCGCCGCCAGCCGCACCAGTTGGATAACGATATTGCGCGAGGCGAAATATCCGCCGCGCAGACGCCCGGGCACCAGGTCCGCCGAGAGCGCCGTCCACGCCGCGTTCCCGAGCGCGTTAATCCCTGAAAGCGCGACCCACGCCAGCAGGACGATCCACACCGCGCCCGAGCGGCCCGCGATCCAGGGCGCGGCAAGCATCACCACCCACATCAGGCGGCTAAGCACGCCGGTGAGCAGCACCAGCCCCTTATAGCGTCCGGTCCGGCTGGCAACCGCCGCGCCCGGAAAGGCCAGCACCGCGCCCGCCAACTGGTTGAGCGTGTTCACGAGGCCGATCTGCGCGTTGCTGGCGTTCAGACTCAGCAGATAGAGGGTGTAATACGGGTCACCGAACGCGCCCGACAGAGACGAAAACAGACCATCCATCCAGAAGGCCCGCATTCCCTTGCGCCGCTCGGCGGAGACCAACGTCAGGTTCGGATATCCCAGCGAGGCGGCCACACGCCCGATAATGGTTGTACGCTTCACAACTGTGCCTCACAAACGTCCCGCGCCACCGCCGATTGTACACAGAAATCCGGTTCCAGAGTCGGCGGGGCAAATCCACTCACACAAAAAAGCCCCCGGCCTCAGACCGGGAGCGGCAATGCGGGCGATCAATCCTACGCTTTAAGGCTGCTGCGCTTTGATGTACACCGCAAGTTGCGTCCGGTTTTCAAGTTTCAGCGCGCGCAAAATGTGACTTAGATGCGAGCGCACCGTGTGCGTGCTGATGCCAAGCTCCTTCGCGATCTGCGTATTGGTCGCGCCTGCCGCGACAAGCTGGCTGATCGCCGTATCGAGCGGTCCCAGCGCATCGAGCGACACATCTGCATCAGCAGGCTCCGCCATGCTCGCGACCTCTTTGAACAACTCCGCCGCGATGTCTGGCGTGATCACGATGCGATCCTGGGCTGCTTCCTGCAGCATCTCGAACAGCCGCTTCGCGCTCAGGCTCTTGGTTAAATAGCCATCCGCCCCCGCAGTAATCGCCTCGCGGATATGTTCCATCTCCGATGACGCGGAGAGCATGATGATCTTCGCGCCCGGCACGATTTCGCGCAGATCGCGGGCGGTGTCCGTCCCTGAGCAGTCCGGCATCATCACATCGAGCAGCACCAGATCGGGCTGGAGCTCGCGCGCGAGCTCCAGCGCGCCACAGCTATCGGCGGCTTCGCCGATGACTGTCACGATATCCGGGCGGGTCTTCAGCAGCGCGACCAGCGCCTGCCGGAACATATTGTGATCGTCTACGATTAGCGTGCGAAGGGGCAGTGGTACCATGAAACCGGCGATCCTCAGGGTGAAAGTGCAAGCTCAAGTTTAGCGCAGCAAGCGCGGCAATTACGAACATCGACGGATTATCGTCAGTTGTCGGGGTTAAGACCACACGGGCCACTCAGGCACCACTCACTCCGGGCAGTCGTACTCGATCGCCCACAGCTTGGTCAGCGCCTCGTCGATCGCAGCGTCGTCGAGGTCGCCCCGCCCGGCATACCAGGGCTTGCTATAGCGATCCAGCACGATAGCGAACAGATCGTCAGTATCCGGCTCCTGCCCTTCCGGGAACACGTCGCGATAGCTGGCGCGCGCGGCGCTGCCCGGATCGACCAGCAACAGCGGCGACTCGCTGGCCGGCGCCTCTTGCGCGCTGATGGCGTAGACACATGCGCCCGCCTCGTCAAAGCGCGCGCGGTGCGCCGCAAGCCGCTCGACCGCCGAGCCAACATCGGACGCCGCCGGGATGAAGAATAGCACCACGTTGCAGCGCTGGCGATGCTGCGAGCGTGTCACCTGCGCGCCCGCGCCTGATCGCAGCGTGAACTCCGGCGCAACTTCGCCTGATCGCACGCGACCGAGTTCGATCCATTGCATGGCGAACCTCTCCTTCCTCTCACGATTTTAGCAGCGTTGCGGCGCATTGGTGCGCGGTTTTGCGCATCTGAAGCGATTGATCTGGCTCAAGTGCGGCCATTAGGACACATGGTATGCTAGGTTCTTGAGAGACAGAAGTAATGGGATCAGCAAGGATGTCTGACGAACGCCGTAATACACCGCTAGAACCAGAGTCGATCGAGCCACAGATGTGCACGATTGACCTGCGGCTGGAGATATTGCACGGCCTGCCGTTTTTCGCCGGGCTGTCGCACGAGGACGTCGCCGCGATCAACCCGCTATTCCGTGAGTTTGGCTTCGAGGCGGGCGCGCCGATCTACTTCGCTGGAGACACGGCAGAACGGCTGTACGTGGTCGCCGCCGGAAAGGTGAAGCTGCTCCGCCACGCGCTGAGCGGGCAAGAGCGCGTGCTCGACCTGCTGCTGCCGGGGGACTTCTTCGGCACGCTGCCGGTTATGGGCGAGACCACCTATCCCGACACGGCGCAGGCGCACACCACCTGCTGCGTGCTGAGCGTCTCCGCGCAGGATTTCCAGACGATCCTGCAGCGCTATCCAGCAGTGAGCATTGCGCTGCTCGAGATCGTCTCGGACCGGCTGCACGCCGCCCGTGAGATGCTCCACCAGGCGGGCGCCGCGCCGGTCGAGAGCCGTGTTGCGTCGCTGCTGCTGCGCCTGGCTGAGCGCGCCGGCGACGAGCGCTCTGAAGGCTGGCTAATCCAGATGCCGCTGGGCCGCCAGGACATCGCCGACATGCTCGGCATCACGGTCGAGACCGCCAGCCGCACGCTCAGCCAGTTCCGCAAAGACGGCCTGATCCGCAGTGGGCGCCGCTGGATCGCGATCGCTGACCGGGAGCGGATCGCTGCCCTGGCCAAGCAAGAAGCCTGACCCGTTCTGCGCTACTCATTTCCCCTTCTAACACGCTTCTGATATTCCCCTGCGCTTAATTGACCTGGATCATACAACCCGCCGCGCCAGGCCGGTATGCTTAGGTCAATATTCGCAATTGAGCAGCCACAGGAGGCAGCCAAGATGAAAACCGTTCTCCGCAGCCAGGAACTTTCGTGCCCGTCGTGCGTCACCAAGATCGAAAAGGCGCTGACCGGCGTGGAGGGTGTCGTCACCGCGAAGGTGTTCTTCAACACCGGGCGCATCGAGGTCGAGCACAACCCGGACACCGCCGATACCGAGAAGCTGGTTGACGCCGTGCGCCGCGCCGGATACGCCGCTAACGTCGCCCCCTTCTAACGACATCATCCGCAAAGGCGCTCCCGCCAACCACGCGGCACTGCGAGCGCCTTTGCAGCATCACCCGCAAGCAAGGAGGTAGATAGATGATGAAAGACCTGTTGGCAAACCCCGCCCGACGCCGTCAACTCATTACCCTGACCAGCGGCGCGCTGATCGTCGCCGCGCTGATCGCCGGGCATCTGCTCGCGCTGAACACCCTGCGGGATGCGCTGATGTTCGTCGCCGCGCTGATCGCGGGGTGGGACATCGCCGGGCGTGCGTTCTTCGCGCTGCGCAACCGGCACGTCAGCATCGAGTTACTGGTCACGATCGCGACGGTCGGGGCGCTGGCGATCGGGGAATACTGGGAAGCCGCCGCCGTGACTTTCCTGTTCATGTTGGGCGCGTACCTCGAAGCGCGGACAATGAACCGCACGCGCCGCGCCCTGCAGGAACTGCTCGAGCTGGCGCCAACCAGCGCGATCGTGCTGCGCGACGGCCAGCAGGTCGAGGTGATGCCGCATCTGGTCGCGCCGGGCGAGATCGTGCTCGTTAAGCCGGGCGCGAAAGTCCCGGTCGATGGCGAGGTCGTGATCGGTCGCGCCGCGATCAACGAGAGTGCGATCACGGGCGAGTCGATGCCAGTTGATAAGATCGAGGGCGATCGCGTCTTCGCCGGGACGGTCAGTCAGAATGGCGTGCTGCAGGTGCGCGCGACGGGCGTCGGCGCGGATACGACGCTGGCGCGCATCGTCCGCCGCGTGGAAGAGGCGCAAGAGGAACGCGCGCCCACGCAACGCTTCATCGAGCGTTTCGCGCAGTGGTACACGCCTGCGATCATCGTGCTCAGCGCGGTCGCTTACATTATCAGCCGCGATATCGAGCTAGCGCTGACGCTCTTGGTGATCGGCTGCCCCGGCGCGCTGGTGATTTCGACGCCGGTCTCGGTCGTCGCCGGGATCGGGCAGGCGGCCAAGCGCGGCATCCTGATCAAAGGCGGCGAATACCTGGAAAACGCCGCGAAGATCACCGCGCTGGCGCTCGACAAGACGGGCACGATCACCCAGGGCAAGCCGCACCTGACCGACGTGATCGCGCTTGACGCAGACGACGCGCCCGCCTCGGACGCGTACTCGGCGGCGCAGCAGCGCGTGCTGACCATCGCCGCCATCGCCGAAGCTGGCTCGGAGCACCCGCTCGCCGTGCCGGTGGTCAATGAAGCGCGCGCCGGGGGCGAGATCCCGCACGCGGACGCGTTCGAGAACCTGCCGGGGCGCGGGATCGTAGCGCAGCACAACGGACAGCGCATCGCCGTGGGCACGCCTGCGCTGATGGCGGACCTCGGTGTGCCGGTCGGCGCGGCAGCAGACGCGCAGATGATCGCGCTGAAGGAAGCGGGCAAGACGGCTGTGCTGGTCGCGCTGGATGGCAAAGCGATCGGCGTGCTGGGGATCGCAGACGTAGCGCGCGAAGCGGCGCCGGGCGTCATCGCGCGGCTACGCCGGGCCGGTCTCAAGCAAATTGTGATGCTCACCGGCGATGATCCGCGCACCGCACAGGCGATTGGGCAGGCGGTCGGCATCGACGCGATCGAAGCCGGGCTGTTGCCCGAAGACAAGCTGGAACGCATCCGCCGCCTGCAGCGCGAGGGGCACGTGGTCGCGATGGTAGGCGACGGTGTGAATGACGCGCCGGCGCTGGCTGCCGCCAACATCGGGATCGCGATGGGCGCCGCCGGGACAGACGTCGCGCTAGAAACCGCCGATATCGCGTTGATGGCCGACGATCTCAATAAGATTCCGGAGTCGATCGAGCTGTCGAAAGCGACCTTGCGCAACATTCACCAGAACGTCGTCATCGCCCTGCTGACCGTCACCGGCCTGCTGGCGGGCGTACTGCTCGGCGAGGTGCACATGGCAGGCGGGATGTTCATCCACGAGGTGTCCGTGCTGGTTGTCATCCTCAACGGGATGCGCCTGCTGCGCGGGAACGGTACGGTGCGCAGCCAGGAACGCGCGCCTGCGCGGGAAGCGGTCACGCCGCGCCGCCAGCCCGCCGACGCGTAATCAGGCCCACGCAGATTATCGGCCCTATCTCGCTACGAGGCGGGGCCGTTTGGCGTTGCAGGCGAGGCGCCCGGCGCAATCGGGATCTCGAAGGCGAACGTGCTACCCGTATCAGGCGCGCTTTCGACTGTGATCTGCCCGCCATGCAGCCGCACCAGCTCGTGCGTAATCGCCAGCCCCAGGCCGGAGCCACCCTGATCGCGCTGGCGCGCATCGTCCGTGCGGTAGAAGCGCTCGAAGACGTGCGCGGCCTGTTCCGGAGACAGGCCCGGCCCGGTATCCGTCACGCCGAAGCGCACCCGCGCCCCTCTGCGCTGCGCACTGACCGTAATCCGACCCCCTACAGGCGTGTGCGCCAGCGCGTTAGCGAGCAAGTTCGAGAAGACCTGTCGCAGCCGGTCGTCATCCGCCTGGATCGCGGGTAGGTCCGGCGCGATCGCGGTGTCGAGCGCGATCTGTTGATCCTGGGCCAGCGGCAGGAACTCGGTTGACATCCGCTGCGCGAGCGCGGCAGGATTAACCGGCGCCAGATTGAGCGGCAATCGTCCCGCTTCGGCGCGGGTGAGCGTGCGCAGGTCTTCGATCAAGCGCCCCAGATGCAGTGTTTCGTCGTAGACAATCGCCAACTGGTCGGCGCTCATGGGGAACACGCCATCAAGCATCGCTTCCAACTGCGCGCGCATCACGCTCACCGGCGCGCGCAACTCGTGCGCGATGTCGGACGTCATACGCTGGCGCAGGGCTGTGCTCTCGGCCAGCGCCGCCGACATCTGGTTAAACGCTTCTGCAACCGTCCGGTACTCGGTCGGGCCGGTGACCGGAGTCTGCGCGCCCAGGTCACCCCGCGTGATCGCCTCGGACGACTGGCGAAGCGCGCGCAGCGGGCGCAACAGCGCCCACGCCAGTCCCAGCGCGAGTAGCAACGCCAGCACCGTCGCGCCAATCGCTGCCAGCGCCAGCGCGTCGGATACCTCGTCCAGAAAACGCTGCTCGGCGCGGTCCATCGCCTGGGCTTCGATTCCGGCGCGTGACAGATAGCCGACCGTTCGCCCATCTACCACCAGCGCCAGCGCGCGGTCGCGCTCATCCTCAGAGAGCGGGCGCTGGATATCCGCTTCGGCGTTGGCAACCAAAATCATGCCTCTCGCGTCCGCCAGCAGATAGCCAGGGCCTTCGCCGCCGCGTCCCTGCACCGCGCCCTGTCCTTGCCCCTCACCGACGCCGCGCCCCATCCCCTCGGTGCCGCGCTGGCCGGGCAGCAACGCCTCAGCGCCCGCCCACGTGCCAGATGTCGCGTAATGCGCCTCAAGCGCGGCGGGCAAGTTCGGATTGCCGCCGAGAATGTTCTGCCGCCCGACATAGTTGCGGAAGCTACTCTCTGTCGCCCGGTTGACCACCACCGCGACGCCCGCGACCGCTAGCAGCGCGACCGCCAGGAACGCCATCGCCAGCCGCACCCACAGTCTATTCATCGCGGTGCATCCGGTAGCCCACACCGTACACGGTTTCGATCAACTCGCCGGCGGCACCGAGCTTGGCGCGCAGATTCTTGACGTGGACATCAACCGTCCGCTCGTACGCGGCGTACGCTTCGCCCTGGATGCGCTCCAGCAGCTCCATCCGCGTGAAGACGCGTCCGGGCCGCCCCATCAGCGCCGCCAGTAGATCGAACTCCGAGCGTGTCAGGTCAAGCGGCTGGCCGTCGAGCGTCGCCTGGTGCGTCTCCTCGCTGAGCACCAGCGGCCCGGCGCGGAGCAGCGCAGGCTCCGCCGCCAGATCGCCATAGCTGCGGCGCAGCGCCGCCTTCACCCGCGCGACCAGCACGCGCGGGCTGAACGGCTTGGTCACATAATCATCCGCGCCGAGTTCCAGGCCCGTCGTCTGGTCGGCTTCGTCATCACGCGCGGTGAGCATGATAATCGGCACACCGCTCTCTTTGCGGATCAGTCGCGCCGCCTCGAAGCCATCCATCTCCGGCATCATCACGTCGAGCAGCACCAGATCGGGCTGCTCCTGTCGCACGCGGAACAGCGCCTCGCGCCCGTTTTCGGCCACTAACACGGTGTAGCCCGCGTCTTCAAGATAAGCGCGCACCGCGCGGCGAAGTTGCCGGTCGTCATCTGCAATCAGGATTGTGCGTGCCATGCCTCACTCCGACTCCGTAGCGGCCCGCTTGTCACATGCCCTAAGTATATCCCGCGCTCGCTTCATACGAACGCGGGTTAATACAAACAGGGCGAGCTGCCTGCTCTGGCACGCCCGCCCCGCCTGTCGCGATCACGCGCCGGGTTTACCCCCCACGGCGTCCACCACCAGCCCGACCGCGGCCGGTCTCTGGACGCGACTGCGCGCCGGGGCCGACTTGCGCCCCACGCCCGCCTTGCGCGCCCTGGCGAAGCTGCATCCCCTGGTCTGGCCCACCGGCCCACTGCGGGCGCCCAGAGTCATCACGCAGCGCCAGCGTACCCCCTTGCGTCAAGTTTTCGATCTCGCCCGCTACAAAGCGATCATTCAGCTCAAAACCCATCACCGCCACCTCATCGCCCTCGGCAAACGCGACATCTGTCGCGCTGGCGAGCGGACGGCCCAGCCCGATGGTGAGCGTGCTGCCATCGTCCAGCGCAATCGTGAGCGCGTTCGTCAGCAACTCGGTCACCGTGCCCTCGACCGTCTCCCAATCAGCGCGGTCTACCTGCACCTGCGGCTGCGGCACGTGTGATCCATCGCGCAGGGCGTTCGCACCCGCGTTCTGGCCGCCAGCCCACAGCGGAAAGCCAGTTTCGTCACGGATCACGATCTCATCGCCATCGCTGGTGATCACGACCGCCGCGTGATACAGGTCGCCCTGGACATACCCTTCAACGTCAACCGTCTCGCCCACCGCCAGCGTCACGCCGGGCGTCTGCCAGAAGTTGGGCGGGCCCAGCTCGATGTACACTTCGTCGCCGCCATCGTCTGGCGCCAGCCAGAAGCCGAAATCGTCCACTGCCTCAATCGTGCCGCTCGCGCTCCACGGAGCGCCCACCGCCGGGCCAACCTGCGCCAACGCCGCGCCGTTCACCGCAAGGCCCGACACGATCAGCGCTGCGATGACCAAAAGCCCCATGATTGTTTTCTTGAACATAGTGTCTCTCTCCTCAAACGACTGCTATGCCCCTATGATGGCAGCAGAATGTGAGGAACTTATGAAGAGACTGTGGGCGTGTGGTGAAGCCCGATCCATCGAAAGCTTGAGCACGTATCCGCCGAAGGTCGGACGACCGAGTGGCGCTCACTGCCTAGGATTAAGAGAGTTTGGCGCGGTTTTTCCGCATACAAGGAGAGCACAACGAATGAAGCAGGTTTTCAGCATGGTGGTGCTTTGCGCTTTGCTGCTGACGTCTTTCGCGGCGCTGGCGCAAGACGGCGAGCTGGAGATGGCCGAGTATTCCACGGAAGATGGCAGCTTCAGCGCGGCCTACCCGGCGGACTGGGTAACGGCTGAGGTGATGATCCTGCCGTTCCCGTCAGTCTGGTACGCGCCCGAAGCAGAAATGATCGACGGGTTCATCTCCTCCGGCGCGCCGGCTGAAGGCGAGGTGATCGGGCTGTCGTTCATCGCGCCCACGCAGTTGATCGCGGCGTTCGGTTTTGGCATCCCCGCAGACGCACCGGTCACGGAGATGGCGTCGCTATTTGGTATGTTGCTTGGCGAGCCGCCGGTCGAAGAAGGTGGCGAAGAAGGCGCGCCGGTCGAGGGCGAGTCGGCTGAGGACGAAGCGTCCGCTGAGGGGGAAGACGAGGGCATGGGGTTTGAAATGCCACCGCTCCCCGAGGCCGAAGAAGTGACGATCGGCGAGGATGTAACAGCGGGCTACGTCGAGCAGAGCAACGGCGTGTATGACCAGGTTCTCTACGTCACGCGGATCGCGGATGATCTGCTGGCCGTGAGTGCGCTGTTGGCGCCAGTCGGCGAGCTGGCCGACGAGCACAAAGCGATCGCGGAAGCCGCCGTGCTGTCGCTCAGCTCACCGCATGGCGGCGAGGAAATCCTCGACGTGTTGGTGATGAGCATGCTCCTGCCGGACGAGGAAGACGTCACCGCCGACGCGCTTGACGGCGCGGCGCTGGCGCAAGAACGCTGCACCGTCTGCCACGGCGCGGAGTGGTGGGACCCACAAGACAAGACCGACGAAGAGTGGGAAGCGACCGTGGATCGCATGGTGCTGCATGGCGCCCAACTCACCGCCGCCGAACGCGAAGCGATCATCGACTACCTGGCGGAAACGCACTAGCGCGCGATACCTCGCACCCGATTCACGGCAATTTGACACGCGCCCCTGTCCACACAGGGGCGTTATAATATCCGGCATTCGAACCATTTTGAGGAGGTGTATATGCGTTTCGCCCGCAAGGTTGTTCTGGCTGTTGTCGTCGCGCTGGCCGCGTTGCTAGGAGTAAGCTGGCTGGGGCTTCGTGTTCGCCCCAAGCCGTTTGCATCCTACCCCGCCACCACGCCTCCACTGGATACTGTCGATCTGCCTGCCGAATTGCCAGAACCGGTCGCGCGGTACGCCCGCGTGGCATTGGGCGAGCGCATCCCCGTAATTGATACGGCGATCATTTCCGGGCGCGGCTGGCTGCGCTTCGGGGGAATCAAGTTCCCCGCGCGCTGGCGCTTCATCTACGATGCGGGGCAGGGCTATCGCCACTACATCGAGGCGACGCTGTTCGGGCAGCCGCTGCTGAAGGTCAATGAGTATTTTCTGGATGGGCAGAGCCGCATGGAGCTGCCCTTTGGCATAGTCGAAAACGAAGAGAAAGTGGACCTCGCCGCTAACCTCGGCCTGTGGGCAGAATCCATCTGGCTGCCGTCGATCTGGTTTACCGATCCGCGCGTGCGTTGGGAGCCCATCGACGACCGCACTGCGCGCCTGATCGTGCCCTTTGGCGAGCAGGAAGGAACCAAGTACGAAGTCTTCACCGTGTGGTTTGATCCGAATACGGGGTTGCTCAAGCGCATGGTCACGCTGCGCTGGCGCGATGCCGCGGACGAGCGCCGCAACGTGTGGATTAACGAGGCGCACGAGTGGATGACCGTCGAGGGGATGCAGATTCCGTCGCACGCAACCGTCACCTGGGAAGACCAGGGCGAGCCCTGGCTCAGCCTGGACGTGGAAGAAGCGGTCTACAATGTGGACGTGGACGAGTTGATTCGCTCCAAGACGTTCGAGCGCCCGTGACGATAAGGCGAAACGACGCGCGACCTCACATCGGGGCCGCGCGTCGCCTGGTTGTCGCGCTAGCGTTGCGCCAGCAGCCACTGCACCCGGTCATACGACGTGAGATAGTGCAGCGCCACGACCGCGCCGAAGATCGCCGCCGCGCGTGATTGGCCAGCGAGCGCCAGCAACAACACCGCGCCGCCGAAAAACACCGCTTCTACCAGCAAACGCACCACGCCAGGCACCGCGATCGGCGTCTTCTGCCCGGCAGGCGAGCGAGCCGAGTCAGCGGAGGGAATGCCCATCGCTCTAAAAGACTGCACCATGCGCTCTTGATCGCCAATCACGCGGAACGACATCCATAAGAGAGCGGCAATCAGCGGCACGCCCAGCGCGGCGATCCACCGCCACGCGCCGTCGTGTTGTGTCCAGCCCCAATACCCCATCGCGCCCAGCGCGGCCAGTTCCAACAAAAACCGGAGCGCCAGGTTCAGCGGGTGAGTGCTCATAATGACACGCTCCTTCATCTGCTGCTCATGACCGCACAGAAGATAATGCAGCACGCCGCCAGCGGCCAATAGCAGGAGCCGAGCGCGGAGAGTATGATAGAGAGCGAGCGTTGTCGCCTGCGCGCTCTGCCGAATGTAAAGAGTGTGGATCGAAGGAGATCGTTGGATGCCAAAAATCGCGTTTATCGGGGCGGGCAGCACCGTTTTCGCAAAGAACCTGATCGGAGATATCCTGAGCTATCCGGAGCTAGCTGAGAGCACGATCACCTTGCACGACGTCGATGCCAACCGCCTGGAGACATCGGAGATCGTGGCGCGCAAGCTCGCGCAGGCGCTGGACGCGCACCCCACCATCGAGGCGACAACCAATCGCTGCGCCGCGCTCGATGGGGCGGACTATGCGATCGCCATGTTTCAGATCGGCGGCTACCGCCCTGCGACCATGATTGATTTTGACATTCCGAAGCGCTATGGCCTCGACGCGACGATCGCGGACACGCTCGGCGTGGGCGGGATCATGCGGGCGCTGCGCACCATCCCGGTCTTCCTCGAGATGTGCCGCGATATGGAAGCAGTGTGCCCGGATGTCCTGCTGCTGAACTACGTTAACCCGATGGCGATGCTGTGCTGGGCGCTTTCGCGCGCGACGTCGATCAAGACGGTCGGGCTGTGCCACAGCGTGCAGGGCACCGCCGAGCAGCTTGCGAATGACATCGGTGTGCCCTACGAGGAGATCAATTACGTCTGCGCCGGGATCAACCACATGGCGTTCTACCTGCGCTTCGAGCGGGACGGCCAGGACCTCTACCCGCTGCTGCATCAGGTCATCGCGGAGGGACGCGTCCCAGACTGGAACCGCGTGCGCTATGACATGCTGCAGCGGCTTGGCTATTTCGTGACCGAATCGAGCGAGCACTTTGCCGAATACACGCCCTGGTTCATCAAGCGAGGCCGTCCAGACCTGATCGAGCGCTACAACATCCCGCTCGACGAGTACCCGCGCCGCTGCGAGAGGCAGATCGCCGACTGGGCTGCGCTGCGCCACGAGTTGGAAGACGAGGGGCAGCCGATCACGCACACGCGCAGCCACGAATACGGCAGCGGCATCATCCACAGCATCGAGACCAGCACGCCCCGCGTCGTCTACGGCAACGTCGAGAATACCGGCCTGATCGATAACCTGCCGCTGGGTTGTTGCGTGGAAGTTCCCTGCCTGGTTGACGCAAACGGGTTGCAGCCGGTGCATGTCGGCGCGCTGCCGCCGCACCTCGCCGCGCTCATGCAGACGAACATCAACGTCCAGGCGCTAACGGTCGAGGCTGCCCTGACCGGCAAGCGCGAGCATATCTACCACGCCGCGATGCTCGACCCGCACACCGCCGCCGAGCTAGACCTCGACCAGATCTGGGCGCTGGTCGATGACTTGCTTGAGGCGCACGCAGAGCGGCTTCCTGCTTATCACTGACACGCCCGTTCGCGCTGCAAACCCCGCCGGGAACAACGCTGATTTGTTGTTCCCGGCGGGTTGTTATAGACACTTTAACCCTTGTATAATCTCCACACGCTTGCAGGTGGGGACTCGAGCGATCTCATCAACAATCGGCTTAGCTCGACACGGCTTCAGGTCCGCTAGCCGGTACACCACCGGGAAGGAGGCTGTTCTTCATCGCGCTTCGGTACGAGTTGTCATCGTCACGAGCTACATTCACTCCCTCACGACGGTCACAGATCGCTTAGCCGGAGGAATTCGCATGAAAGTGTTGTTTCGGGTTGGATTAAGTATTCTGCTGATCGCTGCCTTTTTGATCGCCACACCGCTCACCCAGGCGCAAG
The DNA here is from genome assembly GCA_964626105.1 of uncultured Thermoflexus sp. Classification (GTDB taxonomy): domain Bacteria; phylum Chloroflexota; class Anaerolineae; order Aggregatilineales; family Aggregatilineaceae; genus DYGX01. The sequence goes on along the minus strand of CAZVCM010000030.1, from coordinate 8,368 downwards.
ACGACGAGCCTGTGCCCCGGGCCGCTACCTCAGAAGACGCTGTCAAAGTCGACCTGCTGTTTGTCGGCGCGCACCCGGACGATGAGTCCACCGCAACCGCGACGCTGGCGCGTTATGTGCTGGATCACGGCGCGCGCGCAGCAGTGATCACGTCGACGCGCGGTGAGGGCGGCGGCAATGCCATTGGCCGCGAGCTGGGGCCCTCGCTCGGCATTTTGCGCGACTTTGAAGAACGTCAATCGCTGCGCATGTTAGGGATCGACCAGCTTTATCACCTCGACGAGATCGACTGGGCCTTCACGACCAGCGCCACCGCGACCGAGGTCGCCTGGGGCTATGAGGAGCCGCTCGCCAAGCTGGTGCGCTATGTCCGCGTGCTGAAGCCGGAAGTGATGATCACGATGAACCCGTCGCCGCGCGGGCACGGGCATCACCAGTACGCCGCCAAGCTGGCGACCGAAGCGTTCTTCCTGGCGGGCGATCCGAGCGCTTTCCCCGAGCAGATTGAGGAAGAATTCATCGAGCCGTGGCAGCCCAAGAAGCTCTACTACGCGCTGGCCTATGGCGCGGCAGGGCTTGCGCCGAGCGTCGAGATTCCAACCAACGAGTTCTCGCCCTCGCGCTTCGCCACCTATGCCGAGCTTGAGGCGATCGCGCTCGGCCAGTACCGCAGCCAGGGATGGAGCGCGTCCCTGCCGCCATCAGGCCGTTCGCTGAACCCGGAGACGTTCACGCTCGCCGCATCCGTCCTGCCAATCCCGACGCAGGAGATGAGCCTGCTCGAAGGCGTATTCACCGGCGTGGACCACGCGCCGACCGGGATCGAGTTAGAGATGTCGGTCTCAGATTTCTACGTCAGCCAGGGCGGGCAACTGACGCTTGACCTGACGCTGCGCAACCACAGCGCGGTTGACCTGTCGGACGTGTCGCTCAGCGCCAGCGCGCCGGATGGCTGGACCGTCAGCAACGCCAGCGAGCCGGTTGACGTGCCGGTGGATGGCTCGACCACGCAATCGTTCACGGTGGACGTGCCCGCCGACGCGGACGTAAGCGACTTCCAGACGCTGGTCGGGCGCTTCGACGCGACCGATGGCGATGGCGCACCGCGCTACGCCAGCACCCGCACGCTGATCCAGGTCACGCCGCCCGTCACGGTCGAGTTGCAGCCGAATCAGAACGTACAGATCTTCCGCGAGTGGGCGCAGGCGAACAACATCGAGCACCTGATCCGTCTCGTCCCGGCAGAGATCGCGATCGGCGCGGGCGAAACTGGCGCAGTCCCGGTCGTGCTCAACAATCGCTCGGATGACGACGAAGAAGTGACCGTGAGCCTCGCGCTGACCTCGGAAGATATCACGCTCGATACGCCCGAGCAGACGATCACCGTCCCGGCGGGTGAGAGCGTCACCGTTGACTTCATGGCGAGCGTCCCGCCCAATATGGAACAGGGCCAGTTCGATGCGACGGTCAGCGCCGCCTATGGTGACTATGCTCTGAGCGACGCGGGCGTGGTGCAGGTCGTCCCGGCGATCTCCGCCCCGGCGCTGGCAACCGCCCCGACGATCGACGGCGACCTGAGCGAGTATGCCGACCTGGATGTCTACGAAATCCCATTCTCGAACCTGTGGGAAGGCGAGACGACGGGCGAAGCCGACCTGACCGGCTCGTTCAGCGCCGCGTATGACGATACGTTCCTCTATGTCGCGGTTGAGGTGGTAGACGATACGGTTGTCTCAAACATCGCGCCGAACGATATCAAGGGCCACTGGCGCAGCGACTCGGTCGAGATCACGGTTGATCCGATGGGGCCCGGCGCCAGCGAGCACACGCTGACCACCTTCAAGACCGGTATCTTCCCCTTCGACACCGAGGGGAATGTCCAGGCGGAGCGTGACGCCGACGCCAACCAGGGCGTGATCAGCATCACCGCGCCGGATATGCAGGTCGCGTCCAGCGAGACGGACAGCGGCTACGCGCTCGAAGTCGCGATTCCGTGGAACGCCGTACCGGGCGAGGTTGCCCCCGGCGACACAATCGGCTTCAACGTGCTGATTTACGATTGCGACAATGCGGGCGCGGCGGTCGGTGAGAACTGCAACGAAGCCCGCACCGCGTGGAGCGCCTGGGGCCAGATCCAGGGCACGCCGCGCCTGTGGGGTCACCTGACACTCGAACCGTAGCGCGACCGCGCGCCCCGACGAGCCTCGCCTGAGTCATGGGCGGGGCTCGGGCTTCGCGGTACAATAACGGGGCGCGCATCCGTCGCATGAATGTGTCTGGCATTCTTTTTTACAGCGAGGAGATGTTTTGATGAAAAACGCACGAAACTTGATCACGCTAGCCATTGTGGCTGTTTTGCTGGCAGCTCTGGCTCCAGCAGGCGCCCAGGAGGAAATCACCCTGGTCGTGTGGGACAACTGGACGCGTGATGCCGAGCAGGCCATGATCGAACAACTCAATGCGGAGTTCGAAGAGGCCAATCCGGGCGTCACGATTCAACGCGAGGCGTACGATACCAGCGATCTGACGGACATCCTGCCGCTGTCGCTCTCCGAAGCCTCTGGCCCGGATGTCGCAATGATCAACCAGGGCTATTCGGGGATGGGCGCGCTGGTCGAGGCGGGGCTGCTGCTGCCGCTCGACGACTATGCTGAGCAGTATGGCTGGCTCGACCGCTATGGCGCGGGCCTGCACGACCGTAACCGTTTCACGGAAGACGGCGCGCAGTTCGGTGAGGGGAACCTCTACGGCGTCTCCAACACGGCTGAGGTCGTTGGCGCCTACTACTGGGAAGAGGACTTTGAAGAACTTGGCCTGAGCATCCCGACGACCTTCGAGGAATTTGAAACGGTCGTCCAGGCGCTGGCCGAAGCGGGCAAGACGCCGATCGTCTTCGGCAGCCTTGATGGTTGGCCCGCGATCCACACCTGGGGCGCGATCCAGCACGTGTATTCCACGCCCGAAGAGATCGACGCCTTCATGTACCGTCGCGAGGGCGGCACGTTCGATACCGAAGCGAATCTGCAAGCCGCGCAGAAGATGGTGGAGTGGATCGAGGCCGGATACTTCTCGCCAGGTTTCGAGGGCATGGACTACGACAACCAGACCTATGCCGCGTTCCTCAACCACCAGGGCACGATGTGGATTACGGGTAGCTGGATGACCGGCAGCATCGCCGCTGACCTGGGCGAAGAGGGCATCGGCTTCTTCGTCGTGCCGTCGGCCCTGCCGGACGCGCCGCCCTACTCAATTGGTGGTGTCGGGCTGGCGTACGGCGTGCGCGCCGAGACGGAGCACCCTGATCTCGCCGCCGCGTACGTCGACCTGGTGACAGGCCCGCGCGCGGCTGAGCTCCTGTTCGAAAACGACTTTTTGCCCGCCGCGGCGGTCGATCCCGCGCTGCTGACCGAAGGCTCGCTGACGGCGGACGTCGTCGGGGCCTGGGACACCATCAGCAGCCAGGACGCTGTCGGGCACTATCTCGACTGGACCATGCCTGATCTCGCCGCTGACATCCAGGAGATGATGGCGGGTCAGGTCTCGCCGGAAGAGTTTATCGAGAATGTTGAGGCGGACTATCAGGCCGGAAGCTAAGGCCATTGCCCGACTCTGACGCAGCGAAGGGGGCTTGCCAACCGGCCAGCCCCCTTTGTTAGGGCACAGAAATTTGAGCGACCTGCACCAACCAGGACGAGTCCCTACATGAAAAAATCGTTTTGGAAACGGCGCTTCGACAACCCGCCATACATCCGCCCCCACCACGCCTATTTGTTTATCCTGCCCGGCCTGATCATCTACGCCATGTTTGTCCTGTGGCCGATCATCAACACGGCGCGCTACAGCCTGTATGACTGGACCGGCTTCAGCGATCCAACTTTTATTGGCTTCGACAACTATCGCGAGCTGTGGCACGACGAGGATTTCTGGCTGGCGCTGCAGCACAATGCGTTTTTTGTGCTGTTCTTCAGCATCCTGCCGATCATGCTCGGCCTGTTCCTCACCTCGCTGATGACACGCGGGCGCTTGCGCGGGATGGCGATCTTCCGCTCTGGCCTGTTCATCCCCCAGGTGATGAGCTCGGTCGTGGTGGGCATTATCTGGCGCTGGCTGTTCGCCTATGACGGCCCGATCAACGAATTCCTGATCATGGTCGGGCTGGAGAGCTGGGTGCGGCCCTGGCTCGGTGACTTCACCTACGCGCGCTATGCGGTGGGAACAGTCGGGCTGTGGGTGCAGTACGGGTTGTGCATGGTGCTGTTCATCGCGGGCGCGCAGGCAATTAACGAGGACCTCTACGACGCGGCGCGCGTGGCGGGGGCGAACGCGTGGCAGGAGTTCCGGCATGTCACGCTACCGGGCCTCAACCAGCAGATTCTCGTCGCGTTCGTGCTGACCTTCATCGCGGCGCTGCGGGTGTTCGACCTGGTCTTCGTGCTGACACGCAGCGGCGGCCCCGGCAAAGAGACGATCGTGACCAGTATCCTGATCTACCAGCAAGCGTTTCAGCGCAACCGCGCGGGCTATGGCTCGGCGATGGCGCTGGTGCTGTCGGTGATTATCATCACCGTGTCCGCCGTGGTGATGCGCCTGCAAGCGCGCCAGGAAGAAGGACCGGCCATCTGATGCAAGATACAGCCTATTTTCAGCGCAAAGCGCGCAACGCGCTCACCTACGCGCTGCTCATTATCTTTCTGATCGCGGCCATCATGCCCTTCATTGGCATCTTCTTGACGGCGTTTAAGACCACCTCGGAATTGATTGATGGACCGTTCGCCCTGCCGGAGACGTGGCGCTGGGAGAACTTCACCAACGCGTGGGAAGGCGCGCAGTTTGGCCGCTACTTTCGCAGCAGCGTGATCGTGGTGGTGCCGGTCGTGGTGATCGCGACGCTGCTCTCGACCATGTCCGGCTATGCGTTCGGGATGATCCGCTTCTGGGGCGACAACGTCCTGCTGTTGCTGATCGTGCTCGGCCTGATGGTCCCCAGCGAGGCGGTGATTATCCCGCTGTGGCAGGTGATGGGCAGCCTCGGCCTGCGCAACACATATTGGGCGCTGATTCTGCCGCAGGTCGCGCTTAGCTTCGCGTTCGGCACGTTCTGGATGCGCGCGCACTTCAAGGGCATGCCGCGCGAGCTGGTCGATGCGGCGGTGGTGGACGGCTGCAACACGTGGCAGGTGCTGTGGCGCGTGTTGTTTCCGCTTTCGCGCCCTGCGCTGCTGTCGCTGGTCGTGCTGCTGTTCATGTGGACCTGGAACGAGTTCTTCCTGGTGCTGGTGATGGTCACTGGCGACCTGCGCACGCTGCCGGTCGGGCTGGCGCTGCTTCGCGGGCGCTATGCCGCCGATGTGCCGGTGATGGCGGCGGCGGCGACCATTGTCAGCCTGCCGGTGATCGTGCTATATGTGTTTTTCCAGCGACATTTCATTCGCGGGATGGTATCTGGCGCGATCAAAGAGTAATCTAACGCAACCCGGTTGACAGCCGGAAAGCAACGTGCTAAACTTAAAATAGTTCACATATAAACCAATATCTGAGATGACCGAACCCGTCGCAATTAACCGCCCCTACCGCCGCAGCGTACTCGCCTGGCTGCACCTGATGCGCATCTATCAACGCGTGGTGCGCGTCGAGCAGACGCTGCTCGCCAAATATGGGCTGACACGCAGCCAGTTCGACGTGCTGGGGCACATTGCGACGGAGCCGGGCCTCAGCCAGCAAGCGCTCGCCGAACGGCTGCTGGTCACGAAGGGGAACGTCGCGGGGCTGATCGACCGTCTGGAAGACGCTGGAATGGTCGAGCGCTGTGACGCCCCTGAAGACCGTCGGATGCACCGGCTGTTTCTGACCGACAAAGGGCTGGCCGCCTTCGAGCAGGCGGCTCCGGCGCTGGAAGCCACGCTGCATTGCCAGCTCGACGCGCTTAGCGCAGAGGAACAGGCGCAGCTCATGGGCTTGCTGGCCCGCTGGGATCGCGCGCTGCGCGACGGCGAGTAACCCCGGCTTCGGAGGTCTCAAGCTGGCTCGCACCGGCGAGTCCTTTTTTTGGCACTAATGGTTTATATGTATACAGTATATGTAGCAACGATATGGTTTGCGGACCACATCGCACCTACAATCACAATAGAGGGAGCATATCCCAAGAGGAGTAGCAGTCATGGCCTGGAAGATCGACCCTGCACATTCGGCAATTCATTTTAGCGTCCGTCACATGATGATTTCGAACGTTCGTGGCGAGTTCGAACGGTTCGACGGCACAATCGATCTCGATGAGCAGAACCCAGAAAATACCACTGTTGAGATTCGCATCGACGCGGCCAGCATCAACACGCGCGAGGATCAGCGTGACGGGCACCTGCGCTCGGCGGACTTTCTTGATGCGGAGAACCACCCTCACCTGACGTTCAAGAGCACGCGCGTCGAACGCACCGGCGAGAACACCGCGCGCCTGCACGGCAACCTGACCATTCGGGACATCACGAATCCAGTGGTGCTTGAGGTCGAGCACGCCGGAATCCTCACCAATCCGTGGGGCAACCTGAGCGCCGGATTTGAAGCGCGCACCAAGATCAACCGCAAGGACTGGAACCTGACCTGGAACCAGGCGCTTGAGGCGGGCGGCGTGCTGGTCGGCGACGAGATCAAGATTGAAATCGAGGTCGAGCTGCTGAAGGAAGCGCCAGCGGCAACCGCTTAACACAGCCAGACGAATGCGGGGGCGTCACACCGATGCCCCCGCGTGTTTATCCCACTCAACAGGAGGCCGGAATGCCAAGCGCACTCTCACCAGCTTTCGGCATCAACATCGACCCGACTATGCCCGACCTGGAAGCGCCGTTCGCGCGGGCGGCGATCGCGGACCGTACGGGGCTGGACCTGATCGCCATGCAAGATCACCCGTACAACCGGCGGATGCTCGAGACCTGGACGCTGCTGAGCATGCTCGCGGCGCGCACCGAGCGCGTCCGGATGGTGACGAATGTCGCGAACATCCCGCTGCGTCTGCCGTCCATGCTCGCCAAGCAGGCCGCCACGCTGGATCTGCTCAGCGGCGGACGGCTGGAATTGGGGATCGGCGCCGGAGCATTCTGGCAAGGGATCGGCGCTTACGGGGTGCCCAAGAGAGAGCCGGGCGAAGCCTACGCGGCGTTCAAAGACGCGCTGACAATCATTCGCGGGATGCTGGACACCGCAGATGGATCGTTCAGCTATGAGGGCGAGTTCTACTCGGTGAACGGCGCGCGCCCCGGCCCTGGTCCGGCGCATCGCGTACCAATCTGGGCGGGCGCGGTCGGGCCGCGCATGTTGCGCCTCGCCGGGCGGCAAGCCGATGGCGTGCTGGTCTCCAACTCGTACGTCCCGCCGGAAAAGCTCGCCGCGCTGAACGACTCGATTGATGAAGGCGCAGCCCAGGCAGACCGCGCGCCAGAAGATATCCGGCGTGGTTACAATCTGATGGGCGCGATCGTGTCCGGCGGGGACAGCGCCCAGGCAGACAGCGGACTCGTAGGCACAGTCGATCGCTGGATCGAGGCGATCACGACTCTGCATCACGACGCGCGAATCGACACGTTTGTCTTCTGGCCAGTCGCCGGAGACGAGCAAGCGCAGATCGAAGTATTTGCGCAAGAGGTCGTCCCGGCGCTGCGCGAAACGCTCATCACCGATCGCAGCGAGTAGAAGGGCGCACGCCAATGACTGAACCCCTGTTGGGCATCCATCACGTCACCGCCATCGCCAGCGATCCGCAGCGTAACGTCGACTTCTACGCCGGTGCGCTCGGTATGCGGATGGTCAAGCAGACCGTCAACTTTGACGACCCCGGCACATACCATTTCTACTACGGCGACGAGGCCGGACATCCCGGCACGATCCTGACGTTCTTCCCGTGGCCGGGCGCGCGCCGGGGCCGCCAGGGAACCGGCCAGATCGGAGCGACCGCGTTCAGCGTGCCGGTCAATTCGCTTGGCTTCTGGCGCGATCGACTCGCCGAGCTAGGCGTGGAGACCGCCACCGAGACGCGCTTCGCCCAGGACGTGCTGATCTTCGCCGATCCGGACGGGATGCCGCTGGAGCTGGTCGCGGACAGCGCAGTCGGCGACGTGCCCGGCTGGGAAGGCGGGCCGGTCCCGGCGGAACACGCGATTCGCGGCGTGCACAGCGTCACGCTGTGGGAAGCGGACGCCGATCTGACCGACCGCATCTTGCAGGGTGCGCTGGGCTTCACCCCGATTGACGAGGCGGGCGCGCGCACGCGCTATCACATCGCCGAGCCGGGCGTCGGCATGCGGGTCGATGTGCTCCATCTGCCGGACACAGCGCCTGCTAACGGCGGCGCGGGAACCGTTCACCATGTCGCATGGCGCAC
>CAZVCM010000029.1:0-25312 GCA_964626105.1 uncultured Thermoflexus sp. | reverse complement strand
TTGGACGTAAGGCGTGATTAGCGGCTCCAGCCCGGCGGTGACCAGCGCGACTTTCGGCACGTCCATGCCGCGCAGTTGTTCGGCCCAGGTGCGCACGTCGTCGGTATCTTCTCCCGCGACCACGATCAGCGCGAGATCGCCGGCTACCGTATGGATCGGCAGCCCGGTGTTCTCGCCGCGCAGATCGGTGGCGAACGCCGGGTGGATAGTCCCCGCCTCGCCGTAGGTTTCAGTCAGCGTGCGCACGCCAAGCGCGTCACCCGACAGATAGCTCAACACAGTGTAATCGCGGCCCGCGCGCAGCGAGGCTGGTGCGTCATCCTCAGGCGCAATCGCCGCCCGCAGCGCGTCATCACCAGCCAGCTTTGCCAGGACTGCCTCGGCGTGGAGCGCCCCGGCGACATTGGTGCTGATCGCCAGCGGGATCGCGCCCTGCGCAAACGTGTCGCGCAGCACCGCTTCGACCAGCGGATCAAGCTCCCCGGCGGCGGTCGGGCCATACTCGAACGCGACCAACACATACGCGCCCGGCGCCAGCCCGTCCAGTTCGTCGGCGGTGTCTTCTCCGGCAGCGCTCAGGGGCGGCGGCGACTCGGCGAAGTGGAGCGCGTCGGTCACGAACGGTACGACCAGCGCGGCGAGCATCAGCAGCCCGATCAGCACGCGATCCGGCTTGAAGCGCCGCGCGCGGCGCACCCGCCGCGTGGCAAGGCCCGGCGCGGCCACTGATTCGAGCGCGTCTACTTCTTCTTCGGGCGCTTCTTCCGGCTCGTCCGCGGTCGCCATCAAGGCCTGGAGCTTTTGCACGCGCGCCTGCTGTTCCCGCGTCACGACTGCGCCCGCGAGCGGGCCGGTTGGCTCGGCGGCAGGTAGCGCGGTGTCGTAGCGCCCAATCGCGCCAGCCAGCCCGGCGAGCGCGCCCGCTTCGGCAGGTGGCACAGGCGCGGTGGACTCGATGTCGCGCAGGGCTTTGTCGCGCAGGGCATGGATGCGCGGCGGTAGCTCGATGACCGGCGTCTGCGGCAGGTCTAGCTCCACACCCCCGGCGCGGACCGTCACGGGGAGGTCCGCCGGTCGCAGATCGGCCACCCATTCGGGCGTGGCAGGCTCCAGCGCGCTGGGCGGTTGATCCGCGGGTGGCTTTTCCTCGTCGAGCAGGCGTTCCAGGCCGGGCACCGGCTGGCCAGCCTCGATCTCAGGGAAGAAGGACTCGAGGTCGGCTTCTTCCTCGGCAGGCAGCGCCTGATCGAGCGCCGCAGCGAACGCTGCTTCGTCGGCCCATTCGTCGGTCTCAGCGGCGGGCGCTTCGGCAGCGGGCGAGGGCGCTTCATAACTGCCCAGAAGCTGCTCAAGCTCACTTTCGGCTAGCGCGGCGGTCTCTTCGTCGGTAGCGACGGGATCTTCGGCGGGCGGCAGCGCGCCCCCGAACACCGCCTCAAACACTTCATCGGCGACGACATCATCCGGCGATAGCTCGTTCAGCCAGTCGAGTGAGTCATCGGCAGGCGCAGGTTCGGCGGCAGGCGGCTCCGCTGCCGGAGCGGGCTCGGACGGTTCCTCACGCTCCAGGTCGAGCAGCCAGTCGGGCATGTCACCCGAGGCGCCAAATTCATCTGGCGCGATCGGATCGAAGCGCTCGACAAAATCGCCTTCGCCCTCGTCCGCCTGGTCAAAGGCAGGTGTGTCCTCGGCAGGCGCTGCCCTTTCGGGCGCGGGCGCCGCGTCAGAGCCAAACATCTCGAGATCGGGCTCGGGCAGGTCTTCTTCGCCGGGCGCGCCGACGCCCTTGAACCAATCTGGCATCTCTTCTTCACCGGAAGGCGCAGGCGCAGGTTCGCTTGGCGGCTCCGGCGGCGCGGCGAGCGGATCGCCGGTGAAATCGACCTTGTCGAGCCAGCCGGGTGCATCCTCAGCCGGTTGATCTTCGAGGCCCAGGAACCAGCCCGGCATGAAGTCCGGCTCCGCGTCTTTTTCGGCGGGCGGCTCAGCGGGGGACGCAGAGGTTTCGGGCTGGTCGCGGAGTTGCTGCAGCCAGTCAGGCACGCTTTCGAGCAGGCGTTCCTCGGGCGTCTTGTTCGCTTCGCGCTCGCGCTCCTCTTGCTGCTGCTCCCATTCGTCGAAGGTCAGCGCTTCGGGCGGCTGCTCCGCTTCGACCGCGCCGAGCGCGTCATCCGCCTCGCTCAGCCAGTCGGGCGCTTCTTCTTCGGCGGGTGGCTCGGCGCCAAGCGGGCGCAAGCGACTCGTTACGCTCGGAATAGGCGGCGGTTCCTCATGGGTCGGCGCGGGTGGTTCATCCGGCACGCCAGTATCCGCGCCAAATTCATCACTCAGCCAGTCAGGGAGCGGCTCCTCTGGTGCTTCCGGTGGCTCGTCGGCGCGCTGGTCCGTCGGGGAGAGCGTCAATTCTTCTTCCGGCTCGATAGTGGGCACACGTCGGAAGGTTTCGTCATCCAGCCACGGAAGCTCGGCGGCGTCGACTTTGCGCGAGGCAGACGGAGCGTCTTCGTGCGGCGGCTCCTTCCCTGGCTCTACGCTGCCCAGCCACGCGAGATCGTCTTCTTCAGTCGGGACCGGCTCGCCCGGCTCGGCGGCGTCGCCAAACGATCGCATCCAGGCGAAATCGTCCGCACCCGGTTCGTCGAGTGCGTCGTCTGAGGTTTCCCCCATGTCATCAGGGGGCGCACCGGGCGCTTCGTCGTCGGCGAGGCTCCAGTCTTCCCCAGCGCTGGCTTCCTGCCGCAGCGCATCCAGTGACTCGGGCTCGGCGGGTGGCGCGCTGCTCCACGGGGCGCCTTGCGGCGGCGGCTCGGGCGCGGGTTCCGCCTCACCAGGATGCAGTTCCCACGGTGCGGGGGTGGGCACATCGTCCTGCGGCTCCGGCGGTTGCTCGCCGGAGCGCGCTTCCCAGGGCGGGCGCTGGTCTGCGTCGCGCGCCTGATTCTGCTCCTCATCGGGCGGCAGGCTGTCGTCGAAGAAATTGCGATCGTCCGGCATACGGTTTCAGCCCCTCTGGATGCTGGCGCCTAGTCGCGCAGGGAGCGCTCTTGCCCCAGCAAGACGCGCACGCCAACGGTGACCGTGCCCAGCGCGACGCCCAGCAGAATGCCGCGCGCGCCAGCGCTCACCGGGACGCGCACCAGCCACTCGCGAAGGTCGCCGAGCACGTCCAGTTCTTGCAGCGGCAGCCAGCCCAACAGCGCGATCACCACCGCCACGGTGAACAGCACGTTCCACACGGTGACGCCGCGCCGCATCAGCCGGTAGGCGGCGAACACCAGGAAGAAGACCACCAGCGCGGCCAAGGCGGATTCAATACTGACCTGCACCGCTTCAAAGACGCGCGGGCTAAGTTGCTCGCCTTCCAGGTCGCCGGACCAGATCTCGGCGCGGTCCAATATGCGCAGCACGATTACGCCGAGCGCGACCACCAGCGTCACCGCGCTGTACGGCCAGCCGCGCTCCGCATGGGTGAAACGCCCCAGGTGCACGCCGAGCAGGTTCAGCACGCCGATCAGCACCGCGATCGCGATCGTCACCGTGACGAGCCGCAGCACCAGCGCGGACAGCGTGCGCGCGCTCGACTCCGCGTCGCCTAGCAGCCCGGCGAGCATGACGATCCCGGCAATCATGGCGGTGGCGGTTGCGAGCAGATTGAGCAGTCGATGGCGTCTCACGCGGTTCCCCCTGCTGCGTGACTTATCCCGGCGACCCGCAGCGGCGCCGGGCGTTGGAAGCGCCCCTTGTCCGGCCTATAGAGCAGCCTGGAGCGCGGTGAACAGAATCGCCATAATCACGGCCCAGCGCAGCACATCCATCGCGACGACCGAGCCCAGGTGCAGCGGGCGGTGCGACAGATACGCCGGACCGGCGTACAACTCCTCACCGAGGAGCGGATAATCGGATTGCACGTACGCGACCGCCTGGCCACCGGGGTTGTCACTGTGCGCCACCAGCACCTGATCGTGCCGCACCGCGCCTTCCCCAAAGAATGCCAGCTCTGTACCGAAGCGACCCAGTAGCACGCTGCTATAGGCGTCTACGTCGGCGGCGTGCGCCGAGGCGCCAGCGGCAAACGCCAGCGATCGCTTGCCGAGCGGATACCACGCGGCCTGCGTCGCGCGGAACGCCTCGGCCCGCAAGCGCCGCTCATACGCACGGCGCAGCGTGTCCTGCGCCAGCGGCAGCGTCGTCGGCTGGCTAAGCGTAATCAGCGGCGGATAGGGGCTAATCGCCAGCCGGTCCGCAAGCTGGTAGACGGCTTCGGATGCGGTGAGCGCGCTGGCGGTGCTGGACTCGCCCAGGGAACTGCTGCCCAGCGAAAAATGCACGCGGTGCGCGCTCTCGACTGCATTCGCCGCGATCTCCGGCAGCGCGTCGTATTCGGCGATCGGGCGCAGTCGGATGGGCACGCGGCGCGCGATCACCGCGCCGATCAGCGTTGCGGAAAATGCGATCGTGAGCAGAGTGATAATCAACTCGCTGTCACTCATACTGGCTCTTTTCGTCAGCCCCGGCGATCCGGTCTCGCAGCCAAGCCACACCGCCCGGTTCTTCGAGCACGCGCGCCAGGGTCGCGATCTCGTGGCGCGGCGCGATCAGGCCCAGCGCCGGCTGCACGATCCACAATAGCTGCGCACCAAACGGCCCGAGTGGCTCGGCGGCGTCCAGCAGCGCGCCCGCGACACCGTCCAGCCGTCGCGCGCGCAGCCGCACAGCCCAGCGCTCTAAGCGCGCGGTCAGGTGGGTCAGGTCGTCAAGCGGCTCGGCGTGATGCATAGCGCCAGTATAGCACAGCGCTTTATGCATAGAAAATCGTACCAAACAGCTAGAAATCAGCGGAAAGCTGTGAGCGATTCGCAATTATCGAGGGCAGAAACAAGCGCGCTTCAAGGCATCAGTCTCCGTCATTCACCACTGTTGTTGTGTACCATTGATGTCCAATCGCGTTCATAATGAAGGGATTGATAGGCTGGCCAGTTGACGAGGGATGCAAATGCTGCGAGGAAATGTCATCCGCTTGCGGACGGTGCGCGAAAGCGATCTGGATCGGCTGTACGAGTTTCACCAAGACATCGCCAACCGGGGCGATTACTATCCGATCGGCGTTATGGCGGAGCCGGTGTTTCGCCGGAGGTTCGCAGAAACGGGCTTCTGGGAAAATAGAGATGGGATGCTGGTCATCGTCGATCACGCGGGGGAAATACTCGGCCACATTGAGTTTTTTCAGACCGTCAATTATCTTGATGAGCTTGAGCTGGCGTATCACATTTATTCGCGTGACCATGACGGCAAAGGCATCGCAACCGAGGCGCTGCGCCTGATGACCGGCTATCTGTTTGACCGCAAGAAGCACAACCGCATTCGCCTGATCATCCATCCGGGAAACGCGGCGTCAAAACGCGTCGCGGAGAAATGTGGTTACACCTACGAAGGGATCATGCGCGGCGCGTGGTTCCATCGCGGGCGCAGCCACGATGTTGAGGTGTATGCCATCTTGCGCGATGAGTACTACGTCACCAATCCGCGTGAGTGACCGCTTGTGCTGTGGCTGCTCGCCAGCGGCGCGACGCTGATTGCTCCCTCACCCCCTTGACTGTCGGGCGCACTTGCGCTATTCTGAACAATGTTCAATTCATACTGAACAAAGCGATGACCGGGCCGAGTAGCGGCTCGCGCAGGTCTCAGGGAGAGCGGGTCACAGACTGCAAGCCCGCTTGACAGGTCCGCCGCGAAAACCCCCCGGGAGCGCGCTCCGAACGGCGAATTGCCAAGTAGACAGCGCCGGATGCCCCGTTATCGGCAACAATGAGGACAGCGCGCCCGCGTGGCGTGGTGTCGAATTGGGTGGAACCGCGCGGTCATTTGGCCTCGCCCCAAAGTCTGGGGCGGGGTTTTTTATTCGTGGGTGATAAAAATGGGTGTAGTATGGGAATATCTAGCGGCCTGAAGACTACGGTGGTCTGAGGATGTGTGCTGTGTTGGTCAAACGCGTGTGGATCGAACCGGAGCCGGAAATGGCCTTCGATCCGTATACTGATAGCGCTGATGTGTTGGTTGAGATGGAAGATAACCACATCTGGCAGGCGCATTTTGTGACGCTCGAATATCTTCGCCAGGAGATGCAGCTTAGTTTGGATGTAGCACAGGCGCACCGTCGCGCGCTGGCGCCGACGCCGTTCCTGGCGCTCGAAACGCCGCACGTGATCGTCGAGGATCTGTTTCAGGACACGATCGAGGATGTGGTCGATAACCTGATGGTGCTGGGTGTTTTCGAGAGTATCTTCGAGCAGTGCGCCAGCGAGAACGAGCTACCGGCTTCGATAGGCGCATGAGGCTGTGAATATGATGCCGACCGACCGAACGACTGAAACGACGACTGACGGCACTACCGGGCGGCATCGGTAGGGAACGACTGCGCTGGTCCCTGCCGAGCGAGCCGCTTCGTCTCGGCCAGCAGGGACCGGCGCAGAATGCCCCTGTTAGCCACCACGCACGGATATGGTTTATCGCGCTGCGCGCGCTGCTAACAGGAGGCAGAGTTCGATGGCATCCCAGAAAAACGAACAATCGAGCGCTGACCGGCGCAATAAAGCCCGGCTGGCGGACGAATGGGCGAATGTCGGCCTGTGCGGCGGCATGTTTCGCCCTGTGAGGAAAGTTGGCGTGGGCGTTGAGATTGCTGCCGAGCGGCGGCTCGCCGATCTGAGCGATAACCACGCCCCGCGCAACCAACGCTGTTGCCCTTGATCATCGCCTTGAGAAGGGGCAAGCAAGGCCCGGTAATTGATTCGCTGCGACGACGCGCAGCCCAAAGGAGAAAAGCAACCGCACTATGGAACGGTACGTGGATAGCAAGCTCTACCGGATCCGGCATTCTGCTGCGCATGTAATGGCGCAGGCTGTGTTGGAGAAATTCCCCGAGGCCAAGATCGCGATCGGGCCGCCTATTGAGGACGGGTTCTATTACGACTTCGACCTGCCGCGCCCGCTGACCGACGAAGACCTGGCCGAGATCGAGGCGCGGATGCGCGAGATCATCCACGAGGGGCACGAGTTCACCCGGCGCGAGGTCTCTGCCGACGAGGCGCGCGCGCTGTTCGCCGATCAGCCATACAAGATCGAGCTGATCGACGGGCTGGAGCGCGGCGGCGTGGACGAGTATGGCGAGAAGACCAACGAGCCGGTCGTGATCAGCACCTATCGGCAGGATTCGTTCGAGGATCTGTGTCGCGGCCCGCATGTCGACAACACGCGCGAGATCAATCCGGATGCGGTCAGCATCACCTTCAAGGCGCCCGCCGGGGCGTACTGGCGCGGCGACGAAAACCGCGAAATGCTCACGCGCATCTACGGCACGGCCTGGGAGACATCCGCCGAGCTTGAGGAATATCTCGCGCTGCTCGAAGAAGCGAAGAAGCGCGATCACCGCACGCTCGGCGTCAAGCTCGGCCTGTTCGTGATCGATCCGCTCGTCGGCAAGGGGCTTCCGCTGTGGAAGCCGAAAGGCGCGCTGCTGCGCGACACGCTGGAACGCTTCTTGCGGCAGGCTCAGTTGGAACGCGGCTATGAGCCGGTGGTAACGCCGCACATCGGCAAGCTGGATCTGTATCGCACGTCCGGGCACTACCCGTACTATAAGGACAGCCAGTACAGCCCGCTTGACGTGGATGGCGAGGAGTTCCTGCTCAGGCCGATGAACTGCCCGCACCACATCATGATCTACAAAAGTGACCTGCACTCGTATCGCGATCTGCCGGTGCGCTATGCGGAGTTCGGAACGGTCTATCGCTACGAGCAGAGCGGCGAGCTTTCGGGGCTGACGCGCGTGCGCGGCTTCACCATCGACGACTCGCACCTGTTCGTGACGCCCGACCAACTGCTGGACGAATTCATCGAGGTGGTGCGCCTGACGCAGTTCGTCTTCGGCAGCATGGGCATGCATGACTTCCGCGTGCGCGTTGGCACCCGCGATCCGGAGTCGGATAAGTATGTCGGCGATGACGAAGGCTGGGAGCAGGCCACCCAGGCGATCATCCAGGCGTGCGAGCAGCTTGGCCTGAACTATGTGGTCGAGGAAGGTGAGGCCGCCTTCTATGGCCCCAAGCTCGACTTCATCTTCCGCGACGTGCTCAAGCGCGAGTGGCAGCTTGGCACGGTCCAGGTGGACTACAACCTGCCGGAGCGTTTCGAGCTGGAGTACATCGGTGAGGACAACGAGCGCCACCGCCCGGTGATGATCCATCGCGCGCCGTTCGGCTCGCTGGAGCGTTTCGTCGGCATCCTGATCGAGCACTTCAACGGCGCGTTCCCGGTCTGGCTGGCGCCGGTTCAGGCGGTGCTGATCCCGGTGGCGGACCGTCACATCGAATACGCGCGTGAGGTGGCGCAGCAACTGCGCGACGCCGGGATGCGCGTCGATGTGGACGCCTCGAGCAACCGCATGGGCGCGAAGATTCGCAACCAGACGCAGATGCGTGTGCCGTGGCTGCTGATCGTGGGCGACCGCGATATCGAAATGAGCGCGGTCAGCGTGCGGTTGCGGACCGGTGAGGACCTGGGGTCGATGGGCGTCAAGGAGTTCATCAACCACGCGACCTACCTGATCGATGTCAAATCGTTGGAGTTAGACTGACGCTCGCGCCGCCATCAGGCGGTTGATCGGACGGACAAGCCGCTAACGTGCTTCGGTGCGTTAGCGGTCTTGTGTTTCGAGCAGGTCGAGGCAACGCGACCTGAAAGGAGCCTCTGTGGACGGATACCTGGGCGAGCTGGCGGGGTTGGGCACGTCGCTATGCTGGAGCGTCGGCTCGGTGTTTTTCACGCTGTCGGGGCGGCGCGTGGGCTCGGCGGTGGTTAACCGCACCCGCCTGCTGATGGCGCTTGTGCTGGTCAGCCTGTTACATCTGGCGATGGAAGGCCGCCTGCTGCCCATTGACGCGGGCGGCGAGCGCTGGTTCTGGATGGGGCTCTCTGGCCTGATCGGGTTCGTGATCGGTGACGCGATGCTGTTTCAAGCGTTCGTGATGATCGGGCCGCGCCTGTCGATGCTGCTGATGGCGCTCGCGCCGGTTATGGGCGCGGTGCTGGCGTGGCCGCTGCTGGGCGAGCACCTCACCGTACAGGAGATTTTGGGCATCCTGCTGGCGCTCAGCGGCGTGGCGTGGGTTGTGGCGGATCGCGGCAACAGCAAGGCGGGCCTGCCCGATATGCCGCCGCGCTTCTACGCGATGGGCGTGCTGTTCGGGCTGGGCGGCGCGCTGGGGCAGGCAGGCGGGCTGATCGCCTCGAAAGTCGGGCTGGAAGGCGACTATTCCGCGCTGTCCGGCAACGTGATGCGGCTGGTCGTCTCGACGATCGTGATCTGGCTGATCGCGGCGGGGACGGGGCGCGTGCGCAGCAATTTCCAATCGCTGCAAGAGCAGCCGCGCGCGATCGCGATCCTGCTCGGCGGCGCGATCTTTGGCCCGGTGATGGGCGTGTGGCTCTCGCTGGTCGCGGTGCAAAACGCGCCGGTCGGGATCGCCTCGACGCTGATGAGCTTCCCGCCGATCATTCTGCTGCCGATCGCGCACTATGTCTTCAAAGAGCACATTACGTGGCGCGCGGTGGCCGGGACGGCGCTAGCGGTAGCCGGGACAGCGGTGATCTTTCTGGCCGCATAGGGCAATCGGGGTCGCGCCAGGTCGCGGGGCGCGGTAGACTAAGACCCCGGCGCGCAAGCGCCGTGAGAACCCGCCATCTTGAAGGTATTTGATTGATGATGACACACCCATCCGAGACGATTCGCGCCGCCTACAACCTGACTATCGAGCTGGAGCCGGATCGCTGGCGCCTGTTCAACGGCGCCGATGACCCGGCGTCCCCGGAGACGGCGCGCGCCTTGCTCGACGCACGGCCCGAGGGGATCACCTGCTCGCCACTGTTCTCGCGGGCGCGCCGCCTGTCTGACGACGGACATCTGGCGTTGGATCGTGTGGCGCGCGTGGTGGTCGGCTGGGCGCCAGAGACGCGCAACTGGCACCTCGGATTGATGCTCTTTCCCGCGCCGAAAGGCGATCGCTTGCGCTGGTGCGGCCTGGCGCATTGGCCGAGCGGCCCGTCCGCTGAGCACGAGCAGACCGCGATCAACGCCGGGCGCGCGCTGTCCGAGGTGATCGGGCGGCCTTTCCACGTGGTGCCGCCCACGACGGTGGCGCCTGCAGCGGCAGCCGAGGCGCCGCGCCCCGCGCCCCACGCCGCTCCTGTGGAAGCGTCTGCTCCTGCGCCGGAGCCACCAGTGCCCGCGCCGCCGGTGATGCAAGCGCCCGTTCCGCCGCCGGTTTCCCCGGCGGCAGCGCCGCCACCTGTCGCGCCGCCTGCTGGCCCGCAGGTGACGCTGCGCACGCCCCCGTTCGCCTTCGAGGAATGGCGCGTGATCGCAACGCGGCGCGGCTTTGCGTTTCAGCGCCCTCTGCGCTGGGTGATTGGCCTGATGCTGCGCGCGGGCGCGTATACCGTGGGCGCGCTGCTGTTCGTGATGCTAGGGATCGGCTCGTTGCAGAGCGGGCTGGCGCAGGTCAACCCCGAGTGGCTGCCGTATGTCGGGATCGGCGTGGGCGTGATCCTCGGCTTGCTGGCGCTGCTGACGTGGTGGCGCGTGCTGACGGTGTCGGATGTCGTGATCGACACGCAGCAGCGCGAGGTCCGCCGCCGCAATCGCTTCACTGGTGTAGTCCGCTGGCGCGTGCCCTTTGACGCGGTGAAATACCTGGTGCTGACGCAGACGCCGGCGCGCGTGCGGGGTCGTAAGCGGCCCGATCGCCCGGTGCCGGTGGGTTGTGACACGTGGCTGCATGTGTACGATGGACAGCGCTTCCTGCCGATTGTGGACCTGCTGCGCGTCGAGGGCAAGAGCCACGTCTGGCCGCTGGTTGAACGACTGCAGGCGCAGCGAGGGCGTCGCGCGCTCGATCTAGCGCATTATGACACTCCGGCGCATCACGCGGCGCAGATGATCGCAGGCGCGCTGGCGACTGATGTCTGGCTTGATATTCGCTAGCGCGATGGGCGCCTGAGTCGCCTATCTGCTTTGACAGCCCCCCGTGAGCATGCTACCATTCGCGCTGTGCTATCCCGGCGGGCAAAAGGTCCTGTATGGGTTTTGATCCCCTCGCGAACATCACCGGCAGCCAGCGCACCATCCGTATCGCGCTGTTAGTGATCATCCTGATGACGCTGCCGTGTTATTGTCTCGGCGCAATCCTGTTGGCGACGGCACCCGAGTCCGAAGCGGCGCGCTCGACGGGCACGCAGGCGCCGACGCTCGGCGGGCGGACTGCTTCGCCGACGGTCACGCCGTTCACGTTTGCCTCGCCTACATCGCGCACCGATCCGCTGCGTCCGACCGCGACGCAGTTGTTCTTGTATCCCACGGTGCCGCAGTTTGCAGTTCCGACCGCAACCGTTACGCCGTGGCCGACGTGGACGCCGCTGCCTCAACCGACGGTTGCGCCGACGATCACTGTGCCGCCGACCGCGACGCTGCCGCCGACGGATATCCCGGCGCCCACGGACCCACCCGCGCCGACCGATCCGCCTGCGCCTACTGACCCACCTGCGCCAACCGATCCGCCAGAACCAACGGACGCTCCCGAGCCGACGGATCAACCACCCGCTGAGGAGGAAGCGCCCGAGCCAACGCCAACGCAAGATACGTTATAGCCGCGCTATGCCGGCTGCCAGCGAAAGAAGTCTCGATGCCACTGAACCTCAAAGACCATTTGCAGCAACTGAGTGAGACTCCCGCGCCGTCCGGCCACGAGGCCCCGGCGCGCGAAGTGATCCAGGCCGCGTGGGAGCCGCTGGTCGTCGCGTTCGAGCGGGACGGCCTCGGCAACCTGATCGCGACCAAAGAGGGCAGCGGCTCCGAGCCGCGCCGCCGCATCATGTTGTGCGCTCACATGGACGAGATTGGGCTTGTCGTCGCGGAAGTGCGCGACGGTTTTCTGCGGACTCTGCCGCTCGGCGGGATCGACTATCGCGCGCTGCTGGCTCAGCCGGTGCTGGTGCACGGGCGTGAAGTGCTGCCGGGCGTGTTCGGCGCGGCCCCGCCGCATATGTCGCGCGATCGCCGGAAGTATCCGCCAGCCGATGAATTGTGGGTGGATGTTGGTCTGCCCGCTGACGAGGTTGCCGCGCGGGTGCGCGTGGGCGACCTGATCACATTCGACGCGCCGTTTGTCGCGCTGCGCGGCGAGCGCGTCGCCGGAAAGTCGCTCGACAATCGCGCGTCCGTCGCGGCAGTGACCGTCTGCCTTGACGAGCTCACGCGCCGCTCGCACGCGTGGGATGTGGTCGCCGTTGCCGCAGTGCAGGAAGAAGTGAACCTCGGCGGCGCGGCAGCCGCGGCGTACCAGATTCAACCGGACCTTGCGATCGCGATTGATACCACGTTCGGCGCGCAGAACGGTGTCAGCGACGACGCGGGCTACACGCTTGGCGACGGGCCGACGCTGGGACGCGGGCCGAACTTCCATCCGGGGCTGTTCAAGGCGCTGCGCGACGTGGCGAAGGAGCAGGAGATCAAGCTCCAGATCGAGATCCTGCCCGGCAACAGCGGGACCGATGCCTGGGCAATCCAGGTCAGCCGCGCAGGCGTGCCGACCGCATTGTTTAGCATCCCGATCCGCAATATGCACACGCCCTCTGAAGTGGTCGACCTGCGCGATATCTCGCGCGTCGGGCGCCTGATGGCGGCGTTTATCGAGACGCTGGCGGACGATACGCTCGACCGGATTGGCTGGCGCTTGCCGGGAAACGGCGCAGAAACGGAAGGGACCGCATGATCCTGCGCAAGCTGAGCGAAGCTATCGGCGTGTCGAGCGCCGAAGACGCGGTGCGCGACCTGATTTACGAGCATATCCGCGACTATGTGGAAGACGCGCGCATCGACGCGCTTGGCAACCTGATCGCCGTCCGGCGCGGGACAGGCGCGGTTGACCTGCGGGTGATGGCTGCCGCGCACATGGACGAAGTCGGCATGATCGTGATCGGCTACGACAGCGACGGATCGCTGCGTTTCCGTGCGGTCGGCGGGCTGGATGCGCGCATTTTGCCGGGGACGCGCGTGCTCGTCGGGCCGGACCGCATCCCCGGCGTGATCATGTGGACGCCCATTCACCTCAACCGTTCAAAGGACACCGTCTCGATTGAGCGCCTGCGGATCGACATCGGCGCGTCCAGCCGGGACTCGGCGCAGAGCGCGGTCGAGCGCGGCGAGTTGGTGGCGTTTGACAGCCGCTTTGTTGAGCTGGGGCCGACCGTGCGTGGCAAAGCCCTCGACGACCGGGCCGGGTGCGCCTCGCTGATCGCGCTGGTGCAGGGCGAGCGGTTTCCGTTCGATTTGCATGTCGCGTTCACCGTGCAGGAAGAACTGGGGCTGCGCGGGGCGCGTGTCGCGGCGCAGAGCATCGAGCCGGATGTCGCGTTCGTGTTGGAGTCTACCGCCTGCCACGACCTGCCCGCCGACCTTGACGAGCCAGATCAGACGACGATCACGCGCCTGGGCGCGGGTCCGGCGATCACAGTGGCGGACCGCTCGATGGTCAGCGATCCGCGTCTGGTGCGCCACCTGGCGCAGACCGGCGAGCGCGAGGGGATCCCGTTCCAGTTCCGCTCGGCGCAGCACGCCGGGGGAACCGACGCGGGCGCGATCCACCTGACGCGGGGCGGCGTGCCAAGCGCGGTCGTGGCGAACCCGTGCCGCTATTTGCACGGCCCCACCAGCGTGATGAACCTGTCCGATTTTGAGAATCAGAGCCGCTTGCTGCGCGCCGCGTGGATGGCGCTGACGCCGGCCATTTTGGAAAGGGATTAACCTGTGGAAGCACTGATCAAGAAGCTGGCTGAAGCGTGGGGGCCGTCCGGGTACGAGCATCAGGTGCGCGACCTGATTCGCGCCGAAGTTGAGCCGCTGGCCGATGAAGTGTGGGTTGATCCTCTCGGCAATCTGATCTGCCGGATCGGGGACGGGCCGCTGCGCGTGATGGTCAGCGCGCACATGGACGAGATCGGAGTCGTGGTATCGCACATCGACCGCCAGGGGTTTGCGCGCTTCGCCAACCTGGGCGGCGTGCTGCCCGCGACACTGCTCGGCGCGCGCGTGCGCTTCGAGAACGGTGCGATCGCGGCAGTAGGCGTCGAAAACCAGTTCAGCAAACGCACGACAGTCCCTGGCCTGGACGGGTTCTTCCTCGACCTGCCAGACGACAGCGGCGTGCAGGTGGGCGACGCGGGCGCCTTTGTCGCGGAGACCGTGTGGCAGAATGGCCGTGTGATTGGCAAGACGCTCGACAACCGGCTGGGCTGCGCGGTGCTGATCGAAACGCTGCGCCGCCTGAAGGAGCAGGGCACGCCGCATACGGTGTTCGGCGTCTTCACCGTGCAGGAAGAAGTCGGCTCGCGCGGGGCGATGACCGGCGCCTTTGGGGTCGAGCCGAGCCTCGGCATTGCGATCGATGTGACGCCAACGGGCGATGTGCCCAAGCCCTCGCCTTCACCGGTGAAGCTTGGCGCAGGCGCCGCGATCAAAGCGCGGGATACCGGGCATATCGTCCCGGCGTGGATCAAGGAGCTGATGGTCGCGCGCGCCGAGGAAGCAAACATTCCGCATCAATTTGACGTGATGCAGATCGGCACGACCGACGCGGCGACCATGCAGCTTGTGCGCGCCGGGATTCCGTCCGGCGCGGTCAGCATCCCCACGCGGAACGTTCACACCCGCAGCGAAACCGCGCTGCTGAGCGACATTCAGGCAACGGTCGGTCTGCTGGTCGCGGTGCTCTCCAACGCCATCGAGCGCCCCTGAGAGCGCTCTGCATCAAGCGCAATTTAGCCTGGGCGGCCTCTGCGGCCCGGGCTTTTTTGCGTCATCGGTCCGGTTGTCGTAAGATACATCAACATATATTGATTAATCTGTCGACGCCGAAATCCAGGAGACTTTGATAATGACGCACTCTCACCGACTCGCGAACCGTGCCTTGGCGGTGGGCGCCGTGATGGCGCCAACGATGCGCTTTCTCAATTTCATGTTCGAGCACGAGAGCCGTCCAGGGCTGGCGAATTTTGCGGTGGGCAACCCGCAAGAAATGCCGCTTGCGGACTATGTCTCCGCGCTAGAGCGTGCGGTCCCGCCGCGCAACAAAGAGTGGTATGCGTACAAAGTGAGCGAGGCGCAGTCCCAAGAGACGGTCAGCGCGTCGCTGCGCGCGTGGCGCGGCGTCGACTTTGCACCGGAAGATATCCTGATGACGAACGGCGCGGTCAGTGCGCTCTACGTCGCACTGTGGACGCTGTCTGAGCCGGGCGACGAAGTCATCTTCAACCTGCCACCCTGGTTCTTTTACGAGGCGCAGATCACCGCTTCAGGCGCGCAGCCGGTGAAGGTGCGTGTCCATCCGGAGACCTTCGATCTTGACCTGAACGCCATCGAGGCCGCGCTCACGCCGCGCACGCGGGCGATCATCATTAACTCGCCGAACAACCCCACCGGGCGCATCTACCCGCCTGAGACGCTGCGCTCATTGGGCGACTTGCTCAGCGACGCCAGCGCGAGGCACGGACAGCCAATCTACCTGATCTCGGACGAAGCTTACAGCCGCATTGTCTTTGACGGGCGCGAGTATCCCAGCCCGACCTCATACTACCCCTATTCGCTCCTGGTGTACACGTACGGCAAGACGCTGCTCACGCCAGGGCAGCGCCTCGGCTTCATCGCGCTGCCGCCGACGATGCCGGAGCGTGAGACGCTGCGCCAGACGCTGATGACAGCCCAGGTCGTGACCGGGTTCAGTTTCCCGAACGCGCTGCTCCAGCACGCGCTGCGCGAGCTTGACTCGCTCTCAATCGATATCGGGAAGCTCCAGGCGCGGCGCGACCGGATGGTGAGCGCTTTGCGCGAAATGGGGTATGAGGTTCATTCGCCAGAGGGGACGTTCTACCTGTTTCCACGCGCGCCGATCGAGGATGACTGGGCGTTTGCAGACGTGCTGCTGAGGCACAATATTCTGTGCCTGCCGGGGACGGTGACTGAAATGCCGGGATATTTCCGCCTGTCGATCACCGCCAACGACGAGATGGTCGAGCAGGCGCTGCCGGGCTTTGAGCGGGCGATGAACGAGGCGGTTCGCCAGGGCGCGCGCTAGCAAGCGCCCGGCGTCGAGTGGCGCCGCTACTCGACCCAGATCTCGACGTGCTCGCCGCTTTCGTTGTCTTCGATATCGGCGATTTTGCCGCTTGCGCCGCTCTTGATCGCCGCCATGATCTCGTCGTATTTCACGTCGGAGCTGCTGGGCACGAACCGCGCCCCGAGCTTCAGGCCAACATTCACCAGCCCCATCGGGATGTTGACGTTCACCTTTGTCTTCCCGCTGCGCAGATCGGTGATTCGCACGCGAAGCATCCGCGGCTCGGGAGCGGACGCAGACGTCGTTCCCGGTCTCGCGCCACTGTTGAGCGCCGCCAGCAGGTTCGCGCCTTCTTCAGGCGTGACCTTGCCCTCTTGAATCATCTGTAGAATCCGCATCCGTTCTTCTGCCGTGGACATCCGTTTATTCCTTCCGTGCTGTCGTGTGATTGGGTGCGCTCGCCTGCCAGATCATATGAACCAGCGTGCGCTCGGGCCGAAAATAGTTGGCGCGCAGGTGTTCTGCGGCGCATTCGTCGTCTGCCGGGTGCTCGGTCACCAGCGGTTGGCGCGATCCGGCGAATTCGCGCAGCAGGTGTCCGATCAACGGTGCTTCAAGCGTGCCCCGGTGCGCCGGATCGACGATCAGGTCGAACAGCGCCGTCGGCAAGCCCATCCGCGTCTCGGTAATCAGCGCCGCGCTGAGGCCATCCGCGCCCTGCGCTGGAACGCCCCACAGCGAGACGCGCTTGCCGCTGAATAAACGCAGCAGATCGCCAAAGCGCTGCGGGCGAAGCGCCTCGCGCCGCGTGGGACGCAGCCAGCCCAGCCCGCCTGCCTCGTTCGGTCGAGCGCGCTGCGCCAGCGCATAGAGCGCTACCGAGTCGGATGGCTTCAGCGGGTGAATCGGCACGTCAGGCGCCGGACCCGGCTGGGCAAAGAAGCTGGCGCGCCGCCACCGCGTGAATGTGCGCTGGGCGCGAAATCCGAGCGTGTTATAGAGCGCGCGCGCGCCGTCATTGTCCGCTTCGACTTGCAGCGTGGCGAATTTGCCGCGCGCGTGCACCCATTCCAGCGCCGCCTGCATCAGATGGCGCGCGATGCCGTGCCGCCGAAAATCGGGATGCACCGCGACGTTTGCGATCACCCAGCCGCCGCCATAGCCCGCCGGGGAGAGCGAGACATTGCCGACCAACCGTCCGGCTTCGTACCACACGAAGCCCCGCAGCAGGTTCGGTCCGGCGTGGTCGAAGCGCGTCAGCGCCCACAGCAGCGGGCCGGAGCGGCTCAGCAGGCGCATCTCCTGAATAGCCGCACGCCCGGCGCTGTCAAGCGTGGGCGCGAAGCAGAATTCAATCAGATTGGCGATCTCGCCCAGATCGCGTCGGAGCTGGACCGGGCGCAGCCCTGTCTCCTGGCGCGCGGGCTGCGTGGTGATGGCACCTGCTGCCATGACGCAATCCCGTCCTGTATGACCGGCTGGCGCCGGTGCGGACACTCTCACTCGCGTTGTTCAAGGGCTGCCAGCAGACGCTCCGCCTCTTCAATCGAGATCTTGTTCTCCTGCACCATGCGCAGGATCACCAAGCGCTCTTCCTCACTGACCGGCTCGACCGGCGGGCGCGGTGGCTTGGGCGGCTCCGGCGGAAAACCCCACGCGAAGCTCTCGCCAAAATCACGCTTGCGGCTTTTCATCTTGCGGCGGTCCAGGCTGCGGCGCGCGCGCTCCACCTGGCGCTCGGCCTGGCGCGCGGCATGCGTCGCAAACCGGGCTGCCTGCTCAGCGAAGCGCTCACTATGCGCCTGGATACGCTCGTCCAGCCCCTCAAACTGCTGTGTCAGCTTCTCTTCGAGGCTGCTCAATCGCGCCTCAAGCTCTTCTTCGATCTGCGCGCCGAGGTTGAAGACGTAGTCCTCTTCCTCGCCAATGATGCGCAGTTCGCCGCCTGCACTCAGCGAGACCGCTGCGCTGCCATCGCCAATGATAATGACCGTGCCCTCGCCGGTTTCGCTCTCGCTGACGTCTGCCTCGACATCCAGCTCATAGGGCACGTTCGGCGGCAGCGAAAAGCGCGCGCCGGTTTCAGGCTGGATGCGGCATAGAATATCACTTCCTGCGCGAAAACGATACTCGTGCCCGGCGTGGAACGCAATGTTCAGCACCAGGTCATCGCCCACGTTCTCGACGACGCAATCCCCCTCAATCGTCCGCAGGAAGAGGTCCGCGCCGACGTTCTGAATGCGCAGGCTGCCGCCGACGTCACGCACGGTTGCGTCGCCGCCGACGCTGTTGATTTGTACGTCAGCTTCCGTCCACTTGAGGCGCAGATCGCCGCCCACGTTGCGGATCGCGACGCGCGCGACGTGCCCGACTGTCAAGTCGCCGCCGACGCTCTCGATCTCGACATTTCCGCCGAGGTCCGCCACGCGCGCATCGCCGCCGACCTGCTGCACCACGACATCGACGGTTGGCGGGACGAACATGCGGCAGTCACCTGCGCAGCGCACCAGATACGGCTGCCCGCTGCCCAGGTGCTCGACCTGCGGGCTATCGCCATCCACGACAAGCTCGCCGCCTTCACGCCCGCGCAGCACCAGGTCGCCGCCGACATTCTGCACGATCACCGGCACGGTGACGTTGATTTCCTCAATTCGTTTGACCACGTTGCTTCCTCCTCGTACGGGCGCGGTATACGGCCGCTCCCGCTCGTGCGTACTGGGTATCGACGCGTACCCACGCGTCGCGATCAGGCGCTGTCCGGCTCCGACAATGCGTTAGACAATGTATCAGTCAATGTAGATGTGCACCCGCTCGTTATCCTCAATGTCCTCGACCTCGACCAGCGTGCCAGCGAGCTCCTGCCCGTCGAGCGCGTGCAGCACGTCTTCCATCACATCGCGATCGATTTCGTTGGTGAAGCGCGCCCCGATCTTCATCCCGAAACGCATCAGCCCCAGCGGCACGTTAACGCGCACGCGGCTGCGTCCGCTGTCCAACTCGCTCACGTCAATATGCAGCCAGCGTCCCTTGCCGGGAGCTTTGGGGCGCGGTGGCGCGGCGGGCGGCTGCGGCACCGGAATCGGCGGCGGCTCGACCGTGGCTTCGGGCGCGGGTGGATTTTCCGGGAACGGTGGGGGCGGCGCTTCTGGCGCCGGAGCAGAGGGCGCTTGCGCCAGCAGTTCGGTTGCGCGGTCGATGTCGATCTCACCTCTAGACAGCATCTCGAGGATTTCTTTGCGTGAAGCCATGATGATCACTCCTTCGATCCGGCTGGATTGCGCTGCTAGGGCAGGTCGCCGCGCAGCAGCTCAATCGCTTCTTCCGACGTGATTTTGCCGCTCGCCAGATCGTCCAGCACCTGGCGGCGTGCTTCCGGGCTGATCAGGTCATCGGCGGCGTCTTGCGTGCCAGGCACTTCGTAGCCGAGCGCCTCGATGACTTCGTTCAGGCGGCTGCGCACGGTGGGGTAAGACATATTGAGTTCTTTCTCAACATGCCGGATCTTCCCCTCGCAGCGCAAGAAGACCTCGACGAACTCAAGTTGTTCCGGCGTGAGCAGCGCGAGCCGCCCCAACGAAAAGCGACCTTCGACCGACACGTCGCAGTTGGGGCAGTGCAACCGCTGGATGATCATGGCCTCGCCACAGACCGGGCACGGGCCGGGAACAGGATAAACTGGATACATACGGCTCCCTCGAAAAAAGCCCGCCAAAGCAGGCAAATTGACGGGTGCATCACCGTCTCTCATTATCTTAGCAAAGCACCTTGAAGATGTCAATATAAAGCTTAATTTTTAAAAGGTTACACGTTCCTTTTGTTGAAGTTATGATTAACAACGAGGAAGTGCCGCGCGTGGTGGCAAACTGTCAGCCGGCATATCCGTAGCAGAATCTGCGTGTTTATTAGAGCATATGCTATTCTGTAAGAAGCCGCGAACAAAAATCAACAAGAATTCTATAAAAATGAGGAATTTGATGATGTCCGACAAGATTTTGGTTACGTACGCAAGTCGGACCGGCTCAACCGCCGGGGTGGCGGACGCTATCGGCGAGGCGCTGTCCGCACGCGGCGCCGAGGTCGATGTGCGCCCGATGAACGAGGTCAGTGTCCTCACCCCGTACGCTGCTGTTGTCCTGGGGAGCGCCATCCGCCACCAGCAGTGGCTCCCCGAGGCGATGGAATGGCTGCGGACGCACCGCGCAGAGTTGGTGGAGAAACCCGTCGCCGCCTTCCAGGTCTGCATGACGATGGCGACCAGCAAAGAGTCTTATCGCCAGGGCGTCCCCGAGTGGATGGCGCCAGTGCGCGCGCTGGTCCGCCCGGTAAGCGAGGGGTTTTTCGCGGGCGTGCTCGAGCTGGCGAAGGTGCCTTCGTGGCGGCAGCGGCTCGGCTTCTGGGTGAGCATCAAGCTCGGCGTCTGGCGCGAGGGCGACCACCGGGACTGGGCCGCGATCCGCGCCTGGGCGGACGCGCTGCCCGCGCAATTGCAGGGATAGTTAGCGCCACGTTGATTGCAGCAGAAACAAAATCATCTTATGCTAAGGGCAGGCTGCGTACCACGATCTGCCGCGCCGTCTGTATCGCGCTTGTTGAGTTTTGAGAAAGGAGGGAGGACGATGCTGCTGTGGTGGCATTGGTTAACCGTCCAGCCGCGCGCGCGCCGCTGGACTGCCGGGCAGGGTCTGGTCGAATATGCCTTGATCCTGATCTTTGTCGCGGTGGTGCTGATTGCCCTGCTGACCATCCTGGGGCCGGGGCTGAAGAACATCTACCAGGATATCATCGACGAGTTGAACGCGGTTTAACGCGCCGTCCGCTTGCGGCCCAAGCAGAATCTGCTTTATGCGCTTGGTCCACCGGCATCATTAATGAGTCATCGAGACCCCGCAATCGCGGGGTTTTTTATGGAGCGGTTGGCGGGCAGCAGTGAGCGGTTAGCCAGGAGCTTGTGATTGGCGCTTGTACGTAGGGGGAACGCGCCGAGGGATATTTGCGCGCGCTGACTCGTTATTTGTCCGGTTTTTGCTCTTGCTCTTAACTTTGCTAACCGCTAATCGCCAAATGCTGACGGCGGCTTTACTCCGGCAAATCTTCCGGCGGGCGCAGAGGGCGCACGTCGTAGGGCCGGTGCGGGCGCTCCCATTGGCGCTTCTTCCACATCGTCTGCCCCATACCTGGCTCCCACTCGTCGGCTAGCGCCCCGGCAGCGCGGGTAAGCTCCAGCCCGCCGAGGTTGCGCGCGATCACTTCAACCATGTGCGGATGCGCCCACAGCAGCGTGTCGATCTGCACCGCGACCGCGCCCGCGTCCAGAAAGTCGCGCGCGTCATCAGGCGAGTGGATCCCGCCGCAGCCGATCACGGGCGTCAAAACCGTCCGCGCAACCTGCCCCACCGCGCGCAACGCCTGCGCTTTGAGCCACGGCCCGTAGATGCGCCCGCCTGCAAGCTGACCTGACAGCGGATCGCGCGTGGTGCCACGCGGCGGCGCAGCGACCACTATCGCACCCGCTCCGGCTTCTTGCGCCGCGGGTGCCAGCGTCAGCGCGCTGTACAGCGGCAGGCGCACCAGCAGCGGTAACATCGTCGCGTCCTGCGCGGCTCGCAGCACCAGCTCGACATCGCGCGGCGTCGCCTGATCGTGCAGCCCCAACTCGATCGCGGCGATGGCTTCGCACCGTTCCAGCTCGGTAACGCAGGCAGCGACATCGTCGGTAGTCGTGGCGACGACGTGCGCGATCACCGGCGCGAGGCTGCGCGCCCAGCGCGCGCGATACAGCTTGATCGCGCGGCGCACGCCGGGGTTCGGCAACCCGGTATGCACCAGGACGCCTGCCGGCAGCGGAACCACACGCGGCCCATTGGCAGCGTGCCTCGGACGCCACGTCAGCGGATTTGTCACGATCGCGCCCAGCTTCGAGAGGTCGAGCAGGTTGCTGTACGGGCCGCCATCATAGCCCGCCACGCCTGACGCCAGCAGCACCGGATTGTTGATGGTCAGCGGGGTTTTGCCGCCGTGTGTCAGGTCGATCATGGGCCTGTCTCCTGCTCCGGATCGTTGTCCCAGTCAGCGCCACGTCGCGCACCCGCGTCGAGCAGCAGCCGGGCGAATGCATCATCCGGCGCTTCGCCGTCGGCGACGGGCGGCCAGAAGCGGTGAAATGCCTCGACGGTCCGCGTGGCCTGCTGGACGGTCTCCAGCGCGCGCCGCCGCACAAAGAGCGCGTGTTGCGTGCGGTGGCAGAGCATCGCGGCGTGCTTGCGCTCGATCCAGGGCGTGATATCCAGCGCCAAATGTGCGGGATCGCTGCGGTTCCACAGCCGGTCGTCGATCGCAGGCACCCACGCGCTGACGCCGTAGAAGATCGCGTCTGGCGCGTGCTGCTCGACCGCCCGCCGGGCCGCGCGATGTATCTGCACGTGCGCCGGATGCCCGTATTCTCCATCGCTGCCGTGGCTGAGGATGATATCCGCACCGATTAGGCGGATCTGCGCGATGATTTGCGCGACGAGCGTGTCCTCGTCCGCGTCGAAGCCGAACAGCGCATCGTCCGGGCCGATAACCGGATCTTCATAACCGAGCAGCGTCACGCTGTCCAGGCCGAGCGCATCTCCGGCGCAGCGCAATTCGTCGCGGCGGATGTTCGCCAGCACGTCGCGCGTGGTGACTTCCGGCAGCCCGCCGCTCTCGCCGCCGCGCCCGTCTGTCGCACAGACGACGTGCGTGCCCGCGCCGCGCGCCTTGAGCAGCGCCAGAGTCCCGCCCGCCATCACTGTCTCGTCGTCGGGATGCGCGCCGATGAACAACACATGCTGCAGGTTTGGAGCGATCATCGGAAAGCGACTCGCTTGAGGTCAATCGCCGGGCCGTCTGTGCACGCCAGCAAATCGCCGCCGCGACACGGAACCTGGCACGCCTGGCACGCGCCGGTGCCACAGGCAAGCGGCTGGTGAAACAACCCGAGCGCGTAATTTTCGGGGATGTCGCCGGGGCGAAGCTGCGCGATCGTCTCGTAGAGCGCGCGATATATGTCCATCTGCGCGTAAGGGGGTGCGAGCGCGATCACCTGATCTGCCCAGCCGAGCGTCTGCACCTGGTCCGGCCACGTCCAGCCTGTGTCGCCGTGCACGACCTCGATCTCCGGCGGCAGGAGTTCCAGCGGATAGCGCAGCGCCGTGCCGCCGAGCACCAGCGTCACCGCGACCTGGCTGCTGACAAGCTGCTGCGCCAGCAAGACGAGCGGTGTCGGCAGCGTGTCGTGCGCGATCATCAGCACGTTTTGCACGCCGTTGCGCAGCGGGATCGGGCGCCCGACCGGCGTCAGCAGGCTGACGACCTGCCCCGGATGGTAGCGCTGCTGTGGCGCCAGCTCCACGACGAGGCGCGCGCCATCGATCGCGATCGGGAACCACTGCTCGCGCAGATAGGGCAGGTACTGCGTGTTTTCGAGCAAGTGCGCGAAAAGCGAGTGACCCGGTTGAAGCTGTGACAGCGAAGCATCAGTCGACAGGTCAAGCTGTTGGAGATCGGGCGAAATTCGCCGCACGCGTTCGATAATGGCCTGGGTTTCTCTCATGCGGAACAGCGTACACCCAGCCCGGGCGAATTGCAAGCGGTAAAGGTCGAGCTTTCGCTCAGAGCCCCGCTGCGGCGATCTCGTCGGTGGGGGGACGTGTCTGGCTGCGCGCTTCCTTCTGCACAGCCGATCGCTCGACGTGCAGGTTCCCGGCCAGCGCCAGCACTATCACCAGCAGGATCGCTTCAAGCGTGAAGACAGCGCCATACGCGATCCAGTTGTTGCCGCCGGTCAGCGCGCGTAGGATGTCCACCACCACGCCGCCGAGGAATCCGCCCGCCGACTGGCCGAACTCGGACGCCATGCCCCAGACGCCCATCAGCAGGCCCGCGCGCATCGTCGTGGTGAACTCAATTACAGCGGTCAGCAGCCCGGCCATCGCCAGCCCGGCGCCCAACCCGAGCGTGAAGACCAGCGCCATGAACAGCGGCACGCTGCCGAGCCAGCCCGCCGCAACGATGCCGCCGAAGACCGCGACGCTGATCGCCAGCCCCGCACGCAACGCGGCCATATAGCCCCAGCGCTTGATCAGCCATACGCCGGAGACAACCAGCGTGATCATCGTGCCGCTGCTCCACAGCGCGGTGAGGCGTGTGGTCTGCGCGACGCTCATATCGAGCGCAAGCGCGCCGTACGGCTCCAGCAGCACATCTTGCGCCAGTGTGCCGAGTGTGCTGAGGACGACCAGCACGAAGAAGCGCCGCGCGTCGCGATCTTGCCAGATGACGCGGCGGATCACCACCCAGAAGGGTTGCGCGACGGCCTGTTTGCTGACGGCGCGCAGGGCGGGCAGCGCGGGCTCCTGGCGCGCAGTGCCGATCACCGCCAGCGTGATGAACAGCGCCAGCACGCCGACCACGATCGTGATAAACCGCTCTGGATCGAACGGTTCCAACAGGCGGCCCAACCCGAGCGCGCCGATCATGATCCCGGCGAACATCGCGATCTTGAACAACGTGACCGCGCGCGGGCGCGCATCGCCGTGAAAGCGATCCGCCAGCAGCGCCTCGAACGTGTTGCTGCTCAGATTGACACCCAATGCGTACGAAATGAACGCCAGCAGCCCGGCAGGGACCAGCACCGCGCGCGGCACTTCCGTTTCCATCACCAGCAGCGTAACCGCGATCACCGAGAGGGATAGCAGTACCGCACCAAGCGCGATGTACGGCTCGCGGCGCTTGCCGAACAGGGGATAGCCGTCGGACAGATAGCCGAGCCACGCGCGCGCCGGCGCAACGACCAGCGTCATCGCGAAGAACAGCCCCACCAGCGAGGCGGGTAGCTTGAGCTCGACGATCATCACGCGGTTGAGCGTGCCAGTCACCAGCACCAGCGCCAGCCCCAGCCCCAGCGGGAACAGCGCCAGCCGCGCGACGTTGAGTTTTGTGAGGAACCGGGACATGCTACATCCTGCGCTCTGGGTGCACTGGCGTCCAGACCGGACCCGCCAATAGTAGCGGATTATCGCGCAGAATGGTAGAAAAAGTGAGAAACTGATGTAGATTTACATAGAATTTGATGTAGAGGCTGGCTTGAGCGAACCACTACTCGCTGTCTTTCACGCACAACCCCA
>CAZVCM010000028.1:0-25816 GCA_964626105.1 uncultured Thermoflexus sp. | reverse complement strand
GGTCGCGGTCGGCGTGCCAGTCGGCTGACCGGGTGTCGCGCTACCGGTCGGCGTGATCGTTGGGGGAATCGTTGGGCTCGGCGTGGGGATCTGCGCTACCGGCGTCTGCGTCGACGCGGCCAGCGCCGCGCGCGGCGTGGGAGTCTCCGCCGGGGGGGGCGAAGGCGGCGGGCTGCTGGTCGGCTCGGTGGAACGCTCCGCGTCACACCCGGCGACCGCCAGCGCCAGCCACATCAATGCGATCATCCACAGACGATTCTTCATCCTTGTGTCCTCTCGTGGGTTGATGGCCGCGCATCCCCCTTCACTGCTGCGGCAAATCTCAGCGACTCGCCCAGATGAACTTGCGAGGGGCCGTCGCATAGTCGTCTGACAGGACGCTTTGGTCCGCGCCAATCGTCGCGAGTGATATCTTCCATTCGAATGTATGGGCGCGTCCATCCTGAGGCTGCCATTCCGCAGGGAGAATCAGCGATATCCCTGTCACCAGTTCGCGATACTCGCGATCCAACGCCTGGTCAACCACCTGCACCAGATAACGCTCGTTCGTGCCAAGCGTGCCTGTCCCGCCCCAGCGCAGCGTCACCATCTGGTCAGCGCGGAATTCGACGCCATCATCCGGCGAGAGCAAGAACGGCGCGTTGAAGGTAGCCGTGGGGGTTGGGGTTGGGGTCAGCGTCCCGACCGGCGAGGGCGTGTAGGTCATCGTCGGCAGCGGGACCGGCACCCGCACGCGCTGCCCCTGGCTGAGCATAACGCTGCAGTTCTCTCCGCCAGTCGGAGAGCCAAAGTCACACTGAAGGAACGCGATCTCCGGGTTGATCTGAGAGAGCGTCTCGATGCCTGCGCCATATTGCGTCGCAATGCTGAGGATCGTTTCTCCGGCCTGAACAGTATGCCACGCCATCCCGGGGCGCAACGTGGGCTCGATATTCTGGTACTGCGCCAGCGCGTCCGGCGTGCCGAACTCGTTAACCGCCATCGTCGGCTGCGCGGAGACCTCTTCGCCTTCTGCCGCGCCCACTTCGTCAGACGGATCAGCATCCGGCGCCTCAACCGGCTCGCCGCCGGGTGTCGGCGTCGGCCACGGGATTTCGAGCGTCTGCCCCAGTTGGAGCTGGTTCGGATCGCTCATGTCGTTCACGTCCAGAATGAGATCCACGACCGACAGATCGCGATGGCCGCAGCGGATCGCCATGCCGTAGATCGTGTCGCCCTGCCCGGCGGTCTGCATACACGGCCCTTCGGTCGGGCTGGGCGTGGGCGAAGGCGGCGCGGGTGTCACAGTGGTCAGGTTGAACGTCGGTCGAGGCGTTTCGGTCGGCGCCGGGGGCGCATCTCCCTCAGGAGCGACCGTCAGCGCGTCGGTCGGCGCCGGCGGGGTAAGTAGTTCGACCTGCGCCGGAGCGGTCTCCTCCGGCGGCTCATCGTCACCGCGCAGCAACTCCATCGCGCCCACGCCAATCCCAATCCCCAGCGCCAGCGCGATCACGATTCCCACCACCGCAATCCAGCGCCACAAACCACCGACCACCTCACCGGCGTAAAGATCGTCGTCACCTTCGGCGGGATCGTAGCGCGGGCGGCGCTCGTCTGTTTCAGCGGGCTCTGGCACAGGCACAACCTGCACCGGCTCGCCGGGCAGCGCTGCGCCGCAGTTTGAACAATTATGCGACGAAAGCGGATGGCTCGCGCCACAAATTGGGCACTCTTGCGTGCGCTTGCTGTCGCTCATACACTCCTCAACCCTTGCTCCGGGCAGTGCCCGGTCATGCGCTGCGAATTATACCAGGAGCAGCCCGGTTGACCAGGACGCATCGCGGCGGGCGCGTCCGGGCGAAAGGTCTATTCCCGCGAAACGCGGATTCTGTGGTAGTATTTCTGCTGTTTGAACACCTGACAACTTCCGCAACGTTTTTCCGAAGAAAGGTTCGACCTCATGCGCGTGGTCACGAATGAAGCGCATCTCAGCCGCTATCGCCGTATCTCTCACATTCTGTTCTTCGTCAGCCTGGCAGGGATGGCCGCTGGCTTCTTCTACACATGGACCGCCGATCCGGCTACATCCAGCCAGATCAGTTGTTTCCTGCTGCCAGCGCTATTGTTCATGACGCTGATCTCAGTGCGCATGGCGAACACCTGGATCCGCGAGCCACGCCCCGAACGCGTGCTCGAAGAATCGCTCAAGGGCGTTGGGCGGCGCTACACCCTGTTCCAGCATATTCTCCCCGCCCCGCATGTGCTGATCGGGCCGGAAGGCGTGTTCACGATCACTCCGCAGTGGCACGAGCGTACTTACCGCGTTTCCGGTAAAAAGTGGACGGGCGACCGCGGCCTGCTCGGGCGGATCACGGGATACATGCGCCAGGATTTGATCGGCAATCCGTTCAACGAGGCGCTGTTGCACGCGCAGGAAATGCAAAAACTGGTCGACAAGATCGCGCCGGATGAGGGGATCGAAGTGCAGCCGCTGGTCGTCTTCACCAGCCCCAAGGTCACGCTGGACATCGAAGACCCTGTCATCCCGGTCCTGTACGCCGACCCGAAGCGCAAGCCATCGCTGCGCGGTTATCTGCGTGATCTGAAAGGTGAGGAGTTCCCCACTCTCTCCGAAGAACATCTTGACGAGATCGACCGGCTCTACGGGCTGGTCACGCGGCAGGAGATCGAGGCCGCGCTGGGCGGCAGCCCTCTGCCACTCGAAGAAGACGACTCCGACGACGAAGCATGAACGCCGCGCGCCGCCGCTGGCTGTGGATGCTGGTTCTGCTGGTCGGGCTGGCGTTCGCGCTGCGTGTGGTCCGGCTGGATGCGGTGCCCCTGCGCGGCGACGAGGCGTTTGCCGTGCGCTATTGGGCGGCGGACCCGCGTGACATCGTGCGCGATCTTGCGCGCGAAGAGCCGCATCCCCTCGGCACGTTTGTTGGCTTCTGGGCGTGGAAGCAGGCGGCGGGTGACTCTGAGTTTGCGATGCGATTTCTGCCGCTGCTGGGCAATCTGGTCGGCGTGGCGGCGATTGCGCAGCTCGGGCGGCGCCTGCTGGGCAGCGACCGTGCCGGGCTAATCGCGGCGGCGCTGTGGGCGATTCACCCTTACCTGATCTGGCACGCGCAGGACGTCCGCAATTATGCGATCTGGGCGGGGCTGAGCGCCCTGGCGCTGTGGTTGTTCATTCGGGCAGCAGATCGCGGCCAGCGGCGGCATTGGCTGCTTTATGTCGCGGTCGAAGCGCTGGCGCTGTACACGTTTTTCCTCGAAGCGTTCTTTCTGCTCGGCCACGCGCTCTACCTGCTACTAGTGCGCCGCGAGCGCCGCGCCATCCGGGGTGCGCTTCTCAGTTGGGCGCTGCTCGGCGTGCTGCTCGTGCCCTGGCTCGCGCAAATCTGGTACCTGGCGGACAGCGGCTATCAGGGCGCCGTCGGCGACGCCGATCCCGCCGCGCTGCTGACCGAGTTCCTGCCAACGCTGCTCATCGGAGATATTCTGCCTGCGCCATGGGATGCGCTGCTGCCGCTGCTGTGGATCGCGCTGGTCGCCGCCGGGTGGATGCTCCGCCGCCCGCCGCTTCCGCGCGTGGGCCTATGGATCGCGCTGAGCGTGCTGGTTCCCGCCGGGCTGCTGCTAATCGCCGCCGGGCGGATGAGCGTCTTCCACCCGCGCTATATTCTCGCCACAACCCCTGCCCTGCTGCTTCTGACCACCTGGGCGCTGCTTCCGCTGTTCGAGCGCCGCGCCACCCGCCCCGCAAGGTTGGCAATCGCCGCCGCGATGTTCGCACTGCCAGTGCTGAGCGCCGCCGTGCTTGTGCCATACTACCGGGGCGAGGATGCGAAATCGCCCGACTGGCCGGGGCTAGCCGCCTACCTCAAGGCGCGTACCCTGCCCGGCGACCTGATTGTGCAAGGCTCGCTTGACCCAGCGTTCGGATACTACTACGGGCAGCCTGCCGACGAGATCAGCCTGCGCGCCGATGCCGAGCCAACGGCGCTGCTCCGTCCCGAGGTGAACTTTCGCAGCGGAATCTGGACGCTCGACGCACCGCCGGATGTGCGCGACTGGCTCGCGGAGCAGATGCAGCCGGTCAGCGAGCGGCAGGTCGGCGCGTTTCACGTCAATCAATACCGGCGGTGGGACGTTCGCTCTTCGGAGATCGCGCAGCCGAGCGGCGCGCAGTTTGGAGACTTTGCGCGGTTGGCGGGGGTTACGCTGCAAGGGCCGGACCCGTCCACTCAGGCGCTGACGGTGCTGCTCTATTGGGAACCGCTCCGCCAGACCGAGATCGATTACGTTGTATTCGTCCACCTCGCAGGACCGGGCGCGTCGGACGAAGACGCCGGACCGCTAATCGACCAGGACGATCACCGCCCGCGTGATGGTTTCGCCAGCACGCTCAGTTGGCAACCGGGCACGTTGGTGCGCGATCCGTACCATTTACTGGAGACGCCCGCCGATCTCGCGCCCGGCGCGTACCGGCTGATCATCGGCTTCTACGACCCGGCGGATCCTGCCGCGCGCGTCCCGGTGACGTCCCCCAGCGGCGCGCCGTTGGGCGACAGCCTCGCGCTGCCGGCATTCGAGTGGCCGAAAAGCAGCGATTAGCGGTTCATATGGCTAGCAAAAAGACTGGCAGATGCGGTGCCAGGGATGAGCTTCGCACGCCGAAAAACAAGCTCGTTTCTTTCGAAAGGTCGCTTGGCGCTGGTCTAGGCTAATCGCAAAAAAAGAGCGGTCATTGCTGATCGCTCTCCTGTCCTCGCACGTTGGCGCACCGGTTGGGGTAGAGGCCGAGCAAGCTCGGCCCGTGGTCCCTACATGAAGAAGTGCATGTGCAAAACGGGCGCAGCTAGCTGCGCCCCACAAAGACACGTCGAGAGTCGCGCTTACGCTCCCAATTCTTTCAAACGTGCTTCCCACTTGGCATACATCCGCTCGTAAACGGACTCAGAAATCGACCCGCCCATCAGCTTGGCGTCAAGCTGGTCGAGATAGGCACGGATCTCCTCGGCGGTCTGTGGGACGGCTGCTTCCGCGCTTGGTGCCGGAGCAGCCTCGCCGCCGCCCTTCTGCTGATTCTGCATCATTTGCATCATCATCTGCTGCATCATCATTTGCTGTTGCTGCTGGAGCGCCGCCTGCTCCGGGTTGAGAGCCGCGCCCATCTGCTGCCCGACGCCCAGTCCGACGCCCGCCCCGGCGAGGCTGCCGCCCATGCCCTCGTTCGAGGCGGCGGCTTCGGCCACTTCCAGGCGGCGGATGCGCTCGTAGGTCGCGAAATCGACGTAGTTGCGCAGTTCTTCGGTTGTCACGTCCTTAGCGGTGAACGGCTTCGCCTCGAACGCTTTGATCCGCATCCCGATCTGCGCAAACTGTTCGTTCAGCCGCGCCAGCGCCGCGCCCTCAAGCTCGGCCAGCAAGCGGTTCGCGTCCATAATGCTCTGCGCGCCAGAGTTCGAGATCAACTGCGCCAGCTCGCCGAGCAGCATCGACTGAATTCGGTCGCGAATGTCGCCCAGGCGCAGGACCGGCTTGCCCATGCCATACTGCTTGACAAAGCGCACTGGGTCCTCAATCCCGATGTCGATCACGCCGTGCGTGATCAGCAGGACCACACCCATGCCGCGCCCCGGCGTTTCCAGCACGATCGGCGGGTTCGTCCCCCAGGGGACCTGCGGCAGGTCTTTCAGATTCACAAAGTACAAATCAGCGGTGAACGGCGTGCGGCCACCGGTTGCCAGCCCTAGCAAGCCGGTCAGAATCGGCAGGTTACCGGTGCTGAGTGTGTGCGAGCCGGGCCCCAGCGCGTCGAGCGCCTGCCCCTGCCGCACAAAGACCGCAACCTGGCTTTCCTGCACAATCACCTGCGAGCCAAAGCGGAAGTCCCCCGATCCACCCTGCGGCTCGCGGTAAACCAACTCGTCATCCATCACGTTGACGTGGTCAACGACATCAATAATCCGTGGCATAGCTCTGTCTCCTTTGAATCGCGGCACGCATTGCGGCGCGGCTATTCGATACCCTTCATCACGCTATCACGCAGGCCGTAGGCTTCGTTCGCCTCAATCGCCAGCGTATCCAGGTCGCGGAGCGCTTCATCCACGCCCTCGCCTTTGAGCGCCGCATCGTGCAGCGCGTCGAGCTGGTCCTTGAACTTGTCGGCATAATCCAGCAGCGCGCGGTCGAACGCATACGCCACTTCCAGATCCTCGGCGTCGATCTTGAGCGCGTCGAAGAAGCCGCTATAGCCGGGCGTATCGGTCGCAACGCGGTCGATGAAGGTCTGCATCTTCGACTTGGCGCTGCGTGTCTTGCTCATATAGCCCAGCCCGCCTGCATCCAGCAGTTCCCTCTCGATTTGCGGAACGCGGTTAAGCTGCAGCTTCAACTGCTCGACGACGTGCTCGCGGATCAGGCGGTCGGCCTGGCGGCGAGCGGACATCTCCATGTACCCTCGAAAGCCGGGCACCTTCTCCATCAGGGACTCAAGTTTCCCGCGCTCGCGCACGATCCGCGCGTAGAGGTCGTCCATTGTGTGTAATCTCCTTCTTTGCAATAGACTGATTCAAAGCATACATCAGAGCACGCCGCCATACAAACCTAAGAATTGGGTGCTTCACCCGCAGCGCGCCAGCCGTGCTATAATGACCGCAGACCTCGCACAAAGGAGCATCGAATGGGCGCCAAAGATCAGGGAGCGGATGCGATCGAGGGACGATGGCTGGTGATCCCGCGTACGCTTTGCTTCATCACGCATGGCCGTGACGTGTTGCTGCTCAAGCGCGGCGAGCATAAGCGCGTGTATCCGGGCCGCTATAATGGCGTGGGCGGGCACATCGAGCGCGACGAAGACCCCCTGACCAGCGCGATCCGCGAAATGCAGGAAGAAACCGGCCTGCCCATCGAAGATGTGCGCCTGCGAGGGCTGATCCATGTGGATGCGGGCAGCGCGAACGGGATTATCGTCTTCGTCTTCACCGCGCGCGCCACCTCGCGTGGGTTTGTCGACTCGAACGAAGGCACGCTCGAATGGGTGCCGCTCGACGCGACTGACGATCTGCCGCTGGTCGAGGACCTGCCGATCCTGCTGCCTCTGCTGTTCGAGTTACCCGATGATGGACGGCCATTTTACGCGCATATGAGCTACGACGCCGACGATCGGCCGGTGCTGCTGTTCGCCGAGCAGGGCGCTGCGGCGCGCTAACCCGTCCGGCGCGCCACAACCTGATCGACTGTTGATTTAGCTTGCTTGCATTTGGCGAGAGCGAGAATAGATTTCTGCCATGCCAACACGAAAAGATTCCACCCGCTGGACCTTGCTCGCGGTTGTTGTGCTGCTGATCGCGAGCTTCGCGGTCGTTCCCATGATCGGCGCGCAACTCACCCCCACGCCATCGCCCGCCGCCGAGGACGACGCGATCGAGCAATATAGCCTGTACGAAGCGAGCTTCCGCGCTGCCGGGGACTACACCAACCCCTACGACCCGAACCAGATCGACGTGATGGCAACCTTTACCGGCCCGCGCGGCGCGACCTATGAGGTCCCGGCCTTCTTCATGCGGCCCTTTCAACAGGTCTGCACCGAAGATTGCGAGGTCGAGGAGCTTGAAATGGCCGGGCCGAGCGAGTGGCGCGTGCGCTTTAGCCCGCCTGCGCCGGGCGAGTGGCAGGTGACCGTCAGCGCCCGTGACCGGACCGGCTTCGCCAGCACCGTCTACGAGGACACGTTCCGCGTCACGTCGTCCGACAATCCGGGCTTCGTGCGGCGCGGCGAGAACCCGCGCTATTTCGCGTTTGACAACGGCGAGCCGTTCTTCCCCATCGGTGAGAATCTGCAGTGGTCGTGGGAAGGCGCGGGCGGCATCTTCGCTTTTGAGCGCTGGCTGGATGAACTGAGCGCGGCAGGGGCGAATTATGGACGCATTAACATCGACGTGCCATGGTTCATCGGGCTGGACTGGCCCGGCCCTGCAGGCGATTATTCCGAAGCGCAGGCCGCCGCGTGGCGCATGGACACGATTCTCGAAATGGCGGCAGAGCGCGGCATCTATTTGCAGGTGATCATGCTCTGGCACCAGGGCTACACCGAATACGTCGCGCCGCCCGTCAGCCCGCCCGATGGCGCGCCGCGCCTCAACACCAGCGCGGACTGGAACCGCAACCCGTACAACATCTCGCTTGGCGGCCCGCTGAGTGGCCCGTCGGCGCTGTTCTTCGACACCGCGCGCGACCTGCTCAACCAGCGGATGCGGTACATCGTCGCGCGCTGGGGCTACAGCCCGCACGTCTTCGCATGGGAACTGGTGGACGAAGTCGACAGCCTCGCCGGATACACCCCGCTGCGGGCGCGCGGCTGGCTGCAAGATTCGCTCGTCTATCTCGACGGGATCGACCCGGTTGCTCACCTCGTCACGGTCGGAATGCGCCAGCCAGAGCCCACGCTCTGGGCGCTAGATAATATCGACTTTGCGCAGGTCAGCTTCTATCAGCGGCGCCCGCTCGAACCGGCGCAGGATCAGGTCGCGGGAACGGTCGCGGCCTTAAGCGGCGTTTTCTCGCAAACTGGCAAGCCGGTGCTACTGTCGGAGTTCTCGCTCAACCCGTGGTACGAGCCGGTCGACGACGACCCGCAGGGCGTGCACCTGCGCAACACTCTCTGGACCGCGGCGCTCTCCGGTTCGGCGGGCGGCGCGATGAGTTG
The DNA here is from genome assembly GCA_964626105.1 of uncultured Thermoflexus sp. GTDB lineage: Bacteria > Chloroflexota > Anaerolineae > Aggregatilineales > Aggregatilineaceae > DYGX01. Next base: position 17,121 of record CAZVCM010000028.1, on the reverse strand, counting down.
GTGGTGGGACACCTACATCGACCACCAGGACTTCTACGACATCTTCACGCCGCTGGTTAACTTCAGCGAGCAGGTTACGTGGCAATCACCTGATCTGCAGCCGGTCACCGTCGGGCTGGTCGCGGAAACGCCGTTCAACTACGCGCCGCTGCGCCTGGACGCATTCCAGCGCGATTTCGGCAGCGAGTCGCCCTTCGACACAATCTATCGCGTGCTGCAGGACGGCACGATCCCGCCCATCAGCCAGGCATCGGCCTATCTCTACGGTGAGTTCAACCCGGAGCGCAGCCGCCCACAAACCTTCGTCGTCTCACCGCCAATCGACACCGAGCTACAGATTGGCATCCGTGAAGTCTCGGCTGCCGCCCCGGCCATCCTGGTGATCAACATCGACGGCGTCGAGGTCGCGCGTATCGACTTCAGCCCCGGCAGCCGGGAGATTCTCGTCACCGTGCCGCTAAGCGCGGGCGAGCATACGGTCGTGCTAGACAATCTCGGCCAGGACTGGATTCACCTCGACTACCTGGAGATCGCGGCCTATCGCACGCCGATCCGCGCCATCGGGCTGGCGGACCGCGAGCGCGGCGAGGCGGCGGTGTGGGTGCATCACCGCGACTATGTGCACGAGGTCATCACCGCGGGCGCAGAGCCAGAGCCGCTCAATTTCAGTCTGCGCCTGCCAGAAATGCCATCCGGGCGATATCGTGTCACGATCTGGGATGCAATCACCGGCAACGTGATCGGAGAGGAAACGGTTACGCTGGCCGAGGATGGTGACGATACGCTGCGTATCCGCTTGCTACCGCTGACTGCGCAGCTTGCGGTGCATGCCCAACGCGTCGCCGGGCCGCCTGAGGCGGAAAGCACGCCCCCCACGCAGATCATTACGCGCACCCCGGCGGTCACGCTAACGCCGACGTCCACCGCCACGCCCACCGCGACGGATACTGACACGCCGTCGCCAACGCCGACGGACACCCCAACCGTCACGCTGACCCGCACGCCCACCGACACGCCGTCGCCAACCGACACCGCGACCGCCACCACTACGCCGACGGACACGCCGACTCAGACGCCGACCGACACCGCGACACCGACCGAGACGCCCACCGACACCGCCACACCGCGCCCGACCAATACGCCGCGTCCCACCGCGACGGACACGCCAACGACGCCACCGACCGCGACGGAGCGCTCCACTTCGTCATGAGGCTGGCGCCCTAATCACACACAGCAAGCGCAGCCCTCACCCGGCTGCGCTTTTAGATCACGCGCAAACGAAACGCCCGGCGGGGCATGATCCCTGCCGGGCGCATGTGCGCGGTTTGAGTCTGCTTGCGCTGCGAGACGGCCTAGTTTGCCATCGACTCGACTGCGAAGTACGCCGGGCGCGGGTTCCCTGCCGGATCGAGCAGGCTGAAGAGGCACTGCTCGCCTGTCTGGCCGACCACGGCGCAGAAGTTCAGATTGTACAGGAACATCGGGCCGACATATCCCAGCTCGCGCCCTAGTTCGAAGCCACGGACAATGTACTGCCCCTGCTCGTCAAGCGTCGTGTATTCCACAAAGCCAAGGGCTTCCGGCGGCGCGACGTTCAACCCGTCGTTTGACCCCCAGCCGAACTCGGTCGTCCAAATATAGGTGCCGCTGTCCAGCTTTTCGACCATGATCGCACGGTAGTCGCTGAGCGTGTCCTTGAAGAAGAAGCTCGGATGATCGTCCCAGGCGGCGACCGCCGGGCGATTGTTGCGGCAGCATGTGCTGTCTGGCGGGTTTGCCCAGCCGTTGGGATGCGCGCCGATTGCGTCCGACCACTCCGCCACGCCAGCATCGTACATCTGCCGCAGGTAGATGCGATCGTCGATTGCGTTGATGCCATCGTTGAAGCCGGTCGGCGCCAGACCCGCCGTCACCACGATCGCCGCCGGATCAGCGGACTTTATCGCGCTATAAGCAGCCTGCAGCAATGCGACATAATCGCCCGCGTTGATGCCGCGCGGCGTGTTCCATGCGCGGCGCAGGTTCGGCGAGTCCCAGACTTCGTAGGCGTCCACCACGCCCGCGTACCGCTGCGCCAGCGCGCCAACAAACGCGGCATACGTGCCCGGATCGGTGGGCGGGCCGCTTTCCTCAGCGCTGTCACGCGCCCAGTCCGGCGCGTTCGTGACCGTCAGCAGAATATTCACCCCGGCAGCGTCCATCGCCTCGACTAGCTCGTCCAGCGCGGACCAATCGATCGCGCCCTGCGCCGCTTCGTACAACGACCAGTCGATCACCTGCTTGGCCCACGTCATGCCGAGCGCGGTCACATCTTCCATCACTGCAGCGCCGTCCTGGTTCGGCAGGTGCACCTGCGCGCCGAATGCGAAGCCGACGTTACGCGCCTGGTTCTGCACCGCCTCGGCGGTCGGAAACGCCTCTTCGTCCGGCTCCGCCGCGACGGTAGGCGTTACCTCAAGCTCAGCAGGCGGTGGCCCGGCGGTGGGGAACATCTGCTCCTCTTCAGGCGGCGGCCCGGCGGTCGGGAATGTATCCTCTTCTTCGGGCGGCGGCCCGGCGGTGGGGAACATCTGCTCCTCTTCAGCCGGTAGCTGCGGCTCCGGTGTGGCAAGCGCCTGCCCGGCCGGAATGCGAATCTGCTGGCCAACATAGATCACACGCGGGTTCGCGATGCCGTTATATTGCGCCAGCGCGTCCGCGGTGGTGTTGTATTGCAGCGCGATGCGGAACAATGTCTCGCCCACCCCGACAGTGTGAATGATTTCTTCGGTCTGCGCGGGTGGCGGACCCGCCGTCGGGAACTGCCCCTCCTGCGCGCCGGGCAACAGCGGCACGGTCAGCACTTGCCCTGCCATCACATAAGTTGAGGTGCTCAAGCCATTCGCCTGCGCCAATGCATCGACCGTCACATTGTACTGGCGGGCAATCCCGTACAACGTTTCGCCGGCCAGCACCGTATGCGTTGCCAACTGGCTATCGTCCTGGGCGCGAACCCCCGTATGAGCGCCCAGCAGCACCACCAGCGCGATGAGCAACGTCAAGAATCGTCGCACATGCTGCATCTTTTTATCTCCTCTGGTAAGACACCGTGCTCCGTGATCATAGTCCACTTCTTATACCAGCGCCATTCAGACAGCGCTCCGCGCGCCGTGCAAAGCGCGGCACAATCGCGGCATGACTCAATTCTAACAATTGCTAAGTACAGCATAAGCGAACACCCGCCGAACCGCAACCCTTGCGTCCCGGCGAGACATCCGCCATAAGGATGCGGCATGTCGGCAGGTCTGCGCTACAATCGTGACGGGTCTACTCGCAACTCAGCCGCGCCACCGCACCGAGCAGGAGACACACAGATGGCTGTCATCAAACCCTTCCGCGCCGTTCGTTATAGCCCACAGCAGATCAGCGATATGCAGACGGTCGTCAGCCAGCCGTACGACCGCATCACCGCCGATCTCCAAACCCGGTATTACGAGCTTAGCCCGTACAACGTCGTGCGCATCATTGAGGGGCGCGCCCAGCCGGGTGACGATCCGCTTACGCCCGGCGCGCCGAATGTCTACACCCGCGCCCGCGCCTACTACGAACAGTGGCTGGACGAGGGTGTGCTGATGCGCGAGGAACAGCCCGCCTTCTACGCTTACGAGCAGACTTTCTCAGTCGAAGGTGCGGCGCACTCGCGCCTCGGCCTGATCGCCGCGGTCGAGTTGGTCAACTTTGACCAGGGCATCATCCTGCCGCACGAGCGCATCCACGCCGGGCCAAAGGAAGATCGCCTGCGCCTGCTCAACGCGCTGGAAGCGAATACCGAACAGATTTTCATCCTCTACCCCGATGATGAGAATCGGGTGAACGCGCTGATCCGGCAAGCGATTGCCAACCGCGCGCCGGATATCGACACGGTTGAGTTGTTCGAGAGCGACGTGCGCCAGCGCGTGTGGGCGATCATCGATCCGGCGATTGTCGCGGCGATTGAAGCAGAAATGGCGCCCAAGCGCGGCCTGATCATCGCCGACGGGCATCACCGCTACTCGACCGGGCTAACCTATCGCGACCAGCAGCGCGCCACCCACCCTGGTGCGCCCGCTAATGCCGCGTTCAACTTTGTGGCCGCGACGCTCGTCAGCATGAGCGATCCGGGGCTGGTGGTGCTGCCGACGCATCGCGAAATCCATTACTTCGACCGCACCGCGCCCGCCGACATCGTAGCGCGCGCCGCCGACCACTTCACCGTCGAGCGCGCGCATGATCTGGAGACAACCTTGCAGCGCGTCAACGCGCACCCCGCCGGGCACACCTTCGGCTTTTACGGCGGCGCCAACACCGGCTATTATGTGATGACGCTGGCGCGCGACACCTCACCATCCGCGCTGATCGCCGAGGAGCACTCCGACGCATGGAAGGAGCTGGCGGTCAGCATCCTGCACAAGGTTTTGCTGGAGCGTGTCGCGGGCGTGCCGGAGAGCGGGATCGAGGACAAGAGCATGATCCGCTATCACCGCGACCCGCGCGCTGCTGTCGCCAGTGTGGACCAGGGCGCGGGGCGGTTCGTGTTCTTCGTCAGCTCCACGCGCATGGAAGACATCAAGCGCGTCGCCGGACAAGGCGAGCAGATGCCGCAGAAAAGCACCGACTTCTACCCGAAGGTGATCTCCGGCATCGTGATGCTGCCTGTCGGCCCGACCGAGCGCCTGTAACGCATAAGGATAGGTGTATGACATCCGCGCAAGAGGTATTCGCCCGCGCCCCGCTCTACACGGACGAGCAAGCGTACCGGTTGATTCAGCTCCCCGCGCCCGCCATCATCGCGGCGGCGGGCGTGCTGGCGGAGATCAGCGCACCGATCAGCGCGCTGATCGCGGACAAAGACGAGGTAACGCTCGTCCTGCCGCAAGACGAGTGGGAGAGCTTCAGCGCACGCCTGCCGGGCGCGGCGGAAGGCGGCCTCTACCGGCTGATCACGTTCGACGCAGCGCTAGAACCGTCGCTGACCGGCTTCCTCGCGCGGGTGAGCGACGTGCTGGCCGAGGCAGGCGTGCCGATTCTGGCGCTAAGCGCCTTCAGCCGCGATCACATCTTCGTCCCAGCGGATCGCTTCGAGGCCGCTTGGCGCGCGCTGCGCGCCGCCCAGCAGTCAGGAAGCGCCTGATGAGCAACCCGCTCGACTTTTATCTCGACAACAACCCAAACCTCAAGCCGCGCCATGAGGTGCGCATTGAGAAGCTAGACGCCGAACCGCTGCCGGACGGGCGGCGCATTAAGGTGCAAATAGAAGTCACCCCCTTCCGCGAACGGCCCAGCTTCGAGATTGCGCTGCTTGACGCGGCGCAGCGCAGGGTCGGCGGGACGACGGTGATCGAGGCGATGACCTTCCGCATGGAGTTCATTCTGCATCTACGCGATGTGACGCAGCCCGAAGGTGATTATGAGCTGCACGCGGCGCTCTACTATGAAGACCCGGCGGCGCCGCAACACCACGAAATAGCGACCGTGCACATCCCCGCGCCCGCCGATTGACGCGGCGCGCGGTGGGCGGTTGATCTAAACTTCGCTATACTCAGCGGCGCGCCGGCACATGCCGGGCAGTGGTGTATCAATCGCATGGGGCAGGTCCACCTGTGGCGCGGAAAAAGCTCGGCAAATACGAGATTGTTGACCGCCTCGGGCGCGGCGGCATGGCTGAGGTTTATCGCGGCTATCACCCCGCTCTTGACCGCTATGTTGCGATCAAGCTGCTGCACCCCTTCCTCTCGGACGATCCGGAGTTCAAGGACCGCTTCGAAAACGAGGCGCGTAACGTCGCCAAGCTAAAGCACGCGAACATCGTCCAGGTCTACGACTTCGAGTACGATGAAACCAACGACAACTATTACATGGTGATGGAGCTGATCAGCGGTCCGACGCTCAAGGATCGGCTCATCGAGCTTTCCCACAGCCAGGGCACGTTTCCGGTTGGCGAAGCGGTGCGCATCGTACACAGCGCCGCCGAAGCGCTCGCCTACGCGCACCAGCGCGGCATGATTCACCGTGACGTCAAGCCTGCTAACCTGATGCTCGATGATGATCAGCGCGTCGTCTTGACGGACTTTGGCATCGCCAAAATCGTGACCGGTGTCCAGTTCACGTCTAGCGGCGGCATGGTGGGCACGCCCGCCTACATGGCGCCGGAACAGGGCCTCGGCGAGCAGGGCGACGAACGCTCCGATCTCTATTCGCTCGGCGTCATTCTGTTCCAGTTCCTGACCGGTCGGCTGCCCTACGACGCCGAGACACCGCTGGCGGTCGTGCTCAAGCACGTGAACGAGCCGGTCCCTTCCGTGCGGGACTTCGCGCCGCACGTGCCGGAAGAACTGGATCGCATCGTGCGCAAAGCGCTCGCTAAAGACCCGGACGAGCGCTACCAGTCTGCGACCGAGCTGGCCGCTGACCTCTCGCGCTTCGATGACGAGGGGCGGCTCTATCCCGTGTTCGACGGCACCGCGGTCTTCAATGCAGACGCGCCGCCCGTCGAGCCGCGCCCCGGCCAGCCCGCCGAATGGCGCCGCCTGCGCTCGCTGATCACAGAAACCGGCAGCCACACGCCGCTGGCGCCTGCCGCGACCGGTGGCGCTCCAGGGCGACTGCGCCCGCGCACCGTCCTCGCGCTAGCGACCGGAATCATCGCGCTGGCGGCGTTCGCGCTGTTCGGGTTTGGGGATGACAGCGGACGCGTGTTCGGGCTGCTGGGCCTGAGCGAAGACGACCCAACCGACACGTCGCTTACCGCAACAGCAGACGCCGCGCTCGCCTTCGCCGCGACCATGACCGCTAACCCGCCAACCGGCGCGCCGGACGCGCTTGCGCCAGCCCTGAGAGACACGCCTACCGTCTCCCCATCGCCCGCGCGCACGCCGCGCCCCAGCGCGACACCGACCGAGCAGCCCACCGAGACGCCCACTCCAACTGATGCGCCGACGCTGACCCCGTCACCGGACGCGACGCAGACCGCGGTCGCGGAGTTCTTCGCAACGCAAGCCGCCGCGTCACCGACGCCGAACATGACGCAGACGCTCGCCGCTTGCGACCTGGAGTATTACGTGGTCGACCCAGAGGACGTCAACGTCCCACCCGGTCGCGATGCGTTCAACGACCCCCGGCTGGTGCGGTCGGGTAACAACTTCACCTTTGATCTCACGTTGCTGAACACCGGAAGCTGCACGTGGCCGGAGCGCGCTCGCCTGAACTTCAATCCGCAGCTCACCGCCAATCCCGACGAGACGGTTGACCTCAGCCGCCTGGAGGGCGCGTGCGCCGGAACCGAGCTCCGCCCCGGCCTGAACTTCGCCCGGCAGCAGCGCTCGAATTTCTACTTCGAGCCACCTGTGGGCATCGAGGAAGCCGCAACGATCACCTTCACCGGCGCGGCGCCCTCACTTTACGGCTGCTATTACTCCGTGTGGGATCTGCTATACCCCGACAGTGACGTACCGATTGGCCGCCCGCTGGTCCTGGCGATCCGAGTCTGGGGCAGTTAGGCACACAAAAAGCGCCCGGTCTGTACAGACCGGGCGCTCTGTTGAGCTTGAGACGAGGTCTTAGGCGACCGGGATCGCCTGCACAATCAACCGCTGTGCAAAGACGCCGTACGCATTATCCCAGTCAGTGCAGGTCACCAGCGTGAGCAGCGGCCCCTCGCCCGGCGCGACCACCGACAGGTCATCCGGCGCGACCTTGCGCGTGCTCATCACCAGGTACACCCGCTCCGTGTCGCCCTCGCGGAGGATGATCTCGTCGCCAGGAACCAGTTCGCTCAGCCCCCAGAACGGGCCGGGCGTCTGCGCGTCTAGTTGGACGTGCGCCGCGAGAACGGTATTCCCCCACTCCGTCTCGACCCACGTCGTGCCATCCAGCCAGCCGATGTAGTAGCCGAGTCCGCTCACATCCCACTGCCGGTTGATGATCGGCACTTCGAGGATCGGGATCGGCGCGGGGAAGCTCTCGCCCAGCTTCGGAATGAGCAAGGTGCGCGCGCCCGATGGCTCCGGCGGCGCGTACGGCGTCGGGAACGCAACTTCCGCCGGAGCACCCGCCGCACCACTCGCTGCAGCATCCGGCGCGGACGCACTGGTGGCGCTGTCCGCCTGCGTGGCATCGTCTGTCTGCGTGGCCGCGCCCGGAACCTGCGCCTCATCGTCCGGCGTGTCGTCGTCGCCCCGCGTCAGGACGAGCACGATCGCCCCGCCGATCGCCAGCAGCGCGACCAGCACGAAGAGGATCGCCGCCAGCTTGCGCCGCTGCGACGCCTGCACGCTCAGGAACAGCATCAACGCGCCGCTGAACCCGATACCGAGCAGCGCATCCCAGCGCCAGCCGAGCGCGCCACCGGACGAGCGAATGCCCGTCGCGGGCAGGCTGCTCACGCCTGGGCCGAGCGTGACCGTGCCCACATCACACACCTGCGGACCGCCCTGACGCGCGGCGCACGCCGTGTTCGTGATCGTCGCGGGCGCGCTCACCGCGGGTGAGAGCATGGTGTTGATAGTGAGCGTAACGGTCTCGCCGGGGTTGAGCGTGCCAACCGGCAGGCTCACCTGCGCGCCGTTGATGGTTGCCTCGCCGCGCGTTGACGCCGCCGCTGTGACCGTCATCGTCGGCGGGACCGTGTCGGTCACGACCACGCCGTTCATCACGCCGGTGCTGCCGTTGCGGACCTGGACGGTCCACGAGACGCTTCCGCCCGGCTGCGCGTTCGGCGCCGACGGTTCCTTGCTCACTTGCGGCTCAGTTGCGTTCGGATCGAGCGGTCCCGTCGGCGTGCCCGAGCCGAGTGGTGTGAGCGTCAACTCAGAGGTCACGCTAACCGGCTGCGTCAGCCCGACACCGTTCACCGTCGCGATGAAGCGGTACGAACCGTTCTGGTCCTCGATCTTCGAGATGGTGGCAGTCGAGGTCTGGCCCGGCTGCAGGACCGTCGTCGTGAACGTCAGCGGGCCGCTGAGCGCCTGCGCTTGCGGGCGCGGGCCGTTGCTCATCAGCATGATCCCGTCGATCGCCTGCGTTGTCGTCAGCGGGATGATCTGGTACGTGCCGCTTTGCAGCGTGACCGGGATCAGCCCCTGGTTTGTAACCGTCACCATGTAGGTGATGTTCTGCCCGAAGACTGGCGGGAGCGGCGTGGCCTGGATCGTGACACCAAGTTTCGGCAGTCCGAGCGCCAGCTCTGTTTCGCCGCTGGCGTAGGTCGAATACAAGCCGCTAACATCCGCGAACGCATCACCGTACGTGCCGCCGCTCGCCGTGACCGCGACCTTTGTCAGCGTCGCGCCGCTTGGAATAGTCCACTCGATTGGCGGGACGTTGTATGACCCCTTCGACGGAAGCTCAACGCTTCTGAGCTGGATGTTCGGCAGGGTGAGCAGGTCTTGCGGGATGGGATCGATGATGCTGTCCAGCGTCAGAGCGCACGGCAGCGCCGGGTCGGTCACCGTAGCCGGGCATCCGAGCGGCGACGTGCCCTCGTTCTTCAGCATCACGTGGATCTTGATGGTCTCGCCAGGGAGCGCCGGGATCTGCGGCGTCACTGGCAGGTCATTCTTGGTCAGGCGCACTGTGACGCTCAGCTTGAGATCAACCAAATAGATCTCGTCGAGGCTGGTCGTCTCGGTGGTGAGCGACTGGGTATCCCCTGAGCCGCCGGAGCTGGCCGGGATCAACTGGTCATCGTCGCCGGTCGCCGTCAGGAGAACGTCGATTCGCTGCTTCACCAGCCCATTCACGGCTGTATACGTGTCATGCGCTACTGGCGGCGTGAACACGCAGGTCAGCGTGCGCTGCGGGCTGGCAATCGGCATCGGATCGGTCGCGCCCGCTTGCGGCGGAGCGCACTCGTACTCCTCACCCGCGAACGAGATGCTGTACGTGATGTCGCGCAGCGCCGTGTCGCTGTCGTTGTAGACAGTGAAGTGCACGGTAGCAGGCTTCCCGGTCTGGACCGGGCGCTGCTCCGTCCCGTTGACCTCTTCTCCTTCAAGCGACTGACGGATCTCCGTGAGCGCCAGCACCACGCCTTCGTATTCGATCGTCAGCATCGCGGTGGCGGTCTCCTCGACGGTGTACGCGCCAAGATCGGAGTCTGCGATCTGGTCGTTGTACGAGCCACCGGTGACCGTCACGCCGAACTCTGTGTGCAGCGCAGCGGCGGGGACCGTGATCGGATCGGTCAGCTCAAGCTTGTGCTCCGTTTCCGGTTGCAGCACCACGCTTTGCAGGTCCGTGATCTCCCGCGCGAACAGCGCGTTCAGGTCAGGCCAACCGGCAGGCAGCGCGTCGAAGACAACCGACCAGCATGGATCAGCGCCGCGCTGGGTTTCGCAGCCAATTGGCGACGCGCCACTGTTGGTCAGCGTAACCTCCACCCGGACATCATCGCCGCGCTCAGCCGAGTTCGGCATCACGGTCAGCGCTACGTCCAGCGCCAGGTCGACCAGCGACAGCGTCGCCTCTGCGTCCGCCATCGCCGAGGCGTCAGTGGAAATCATCGTCCCCGACGCCGTGAGCGTGATCACCGGCTCCAGGCCATCAGGATCGAGGTAGCTTTCCAGCCCGGCTTCCGGCGTGAAGAGGCAGATTCCGTCGAGCGTCTCTTCCGGCGCAAGGCTGTGCTGGGATGTCATGCAGACCACGCTGGCGGCGGAGTCAGTGATCGGGTTATTCGCAGTGACACTCGGCATGACGATCGTGTCAGCGCTTATGTTGCGCAGCGTGAACGCGATCTCGATCGCCTCGCCCGTGCGGAACGGTGCGCCGTGTCGCCCGCCTTCATACGCCTGCGTGATCGAGTCGATCGTGAGTTCCATCTCTTGCGAGACGACCGGCACTGCGACCGACGCATCGTCCAGCCACTCGCCACCCCTCGTCAGCGTCGCATTGTTGACAAACTCTGGATCGCCCCACTCCTGCGGAACCGTCATCGTCCCGCTGAGGTCATTGATCTCTTCGTTGCCCGCGAGCGTAACCGGGAACGGCACGGCGAGCGTCAGCCCGGCGTCTTCGAGCATGACATTGTCCAGCGACGCGCTAGTGAAGCTCTTGATGGTGAAGGTGTACGTCACGGTATCGCCCGGCGCGACACCCTCTTCGAAGTCAATGTTCGCCGTCTTGGTCAGTTCTACAAGCTGCACCGGGACCGACGCGCTGGCCGTGTCTTGCTCGACGGGTTCCGACGAGAAGTCGGTCGACACCGTCGCCGTGTTGTCGAAGGACGTTTCAGTATAGTCACCGGGGATGGCCGCGGTCCGTGAGAACGTGGCTGTTTCGCCCGGCCCCAGCGCGCTGATGATGATATTGTCGGCCAGCGCCGGGTCGGTGATGCGCACATCCTCGGCAAGCTCGTTGCTGAAGTTGCGTACGGTGAACACATACGTCACCGTATCGCCGGGCCGCGCGCGTAGCGCACCCGCCTGGATATTGGCGGTCGCCTGCTTGGTCAGCGCCAGGATCGCGTCCGGATTCTCGACAACCGCCACGGAAACCGACGCGCTGTCGGAGTAGTCGTCCTGCGTGCTCACACCGGCTCCCGTCACCGTCACGGTGTTCGCAACGGAGTCCGGCGGGTTGTCGTTCGGCACGGTGTACGCGCCGGTCAGCGTGACGCTGGCGCCCGGCAGCAGTGTTTCCGGCAGATCAGGCGTCAAGCCGATCTCCATCGACTCGAACAGCTTCAGGTTGTACAGCGCCTCAGTCCCGACATTCTTCATCGTGACCGTGTAGGTGATGGTCTCGCCCGGCTGCGCCACGAAGCGATCGGCGCTCTTGGTGACCAGCAGATCGCCGCTCACAACCTCGACCTGCGCGGTCGCGGTATCGCTGACATCCCTGTCGCCTGCCAGCGCCGATACGCGCACCGTCGATACCAGCGGCCCAGGCAGTTCCACGTTTTCGACCGGGCAGTAGACGGTCACGCTGCCGCGCGGCTCAAGCGTCGCGGCCCCAACATACGCTACAAAGCATTCGCCGCCATCGTCGAACGTCACATCCGTCAGCGGCTGGGTGCCCAGGTTGCGCGCCGTATAGGCAAAGATCACCGTGCCGCCCGCTGCCACGTATTGGCGATCCGGCAGGTTGCTGACCGCCAGCGCCTCATTCGCCGAGAGCGCAACCGTCGCGCTCGCTTCGGCGCGGACCGGCAGCCCGCCGCGCGTGCCCGTCACCGTCAGCGTGTTGGTGTACGGGTCCGGGTCCTGCATGGTCATCGTGCGAGTCGCGGTGCGGACCGCTACCTGCCCCGCCGCAAGGGTTTGCGGCCAGGGCGCGCTGAACGTGATCGCGGGATCGCTGTCCGTCACGGACAGGTTCGCGATCTGGCTCTGGCCGGTGTTCTCGATCACATAGGTGAAGACGACATCTTTGCCAAACGCCACCACCTGCTTGCTGGGGGTCTTGCTGACCGACAGCCCTGGCGTGACGATCTCAAGCGTGTGCGCCGCCGTGTCACGGACGATGATCGATTCCTCGTCAATCACCTGCGTCCCTTCGGCGAACGCCTGGTTCACCAGCGGGGACGGATCGGCCAGCGACACGGTGTGCGGGAAGGTGCACGGCGCGCTCGTCGCACCGGGCGCGAGCGTGTCGATGGTGCACAGCGCCTCGGTCGAGCCGCTGAGCGGGTCCACGATCGTGATGCCGCTGATCGCCGCGTTCTGCGTGCCGAGATTCTGCGCCGTCAGCGTATAGGTGACCTCATCGCCAACCTGCGCCGTTCCGGGATCGGCGGTCTTCGTCAGCAGCAGGTCGCCAGTCACCAGCCGGAGCGGCGCGCTCGCCGCGTCCTCAGCGGTCTGCGGCGGCGTGGTCACAGACTGGCCCACCACCGTCACCGTGTTCCAGAACACGTCGAGGTCGGTTTCTGTCACCGTGTAGTTGTACTTGAACCACGCTTCCGCGCCCGGTTCGAGCGCGTTCTGGCTGTTGGGCCAGTTCGCCGCATCGAAGGTTCCGCTTGGCGCCAGCGGGTCATTCACCAAGATATTGTCGATGCCGATGATCCCGGGGTTGCTGATCCGGATGTAGTAGGTAACGATGTCCGGATTTTCGTCGGCCACGTTCAGGACCGGCGTGCAAGGCTCCGGCACAGTGTTCCCGGCAGGGTTGTCCTCCGCGCAGACGAACTTCTCGACGTCCACTTCTGCGACCTGGATATCCACCGTCGTTTGCGCGCTGCTGGCGATCGTCGCGCCGAGCGCGGTTGTCGCGCTGACCGTCACGCGGTTGGTGTGCGGGTCTTCATCCTCGGGCTGGATGGTGTAGGTGTAGGTGTGGGCGGACGGGTGGACCTCGCCCGGATCGAGCGTATCTGTGTCACCTTCGCCGCTGTCCGGGAAACCGTCGGTGATGTCCACGGGTTCCGGCAGCGCTTCATCGATGATCCGCAGGCGGGTGAACGGCACGCGCCCGGTGTTCTCGACCTCAATCGTGTAGGTGATCTCCTGGCCGATGACCGCGACCGTCGTGTCCGAACGCTTGGTGACGCTGATCCCTTCCTGCCGCACGTCGATCGTCGCCGCGCTGCGGTCACGGACCGTTGCGGCGCCCGCCGACGCTTCGATTTCGGCGGTGTTGGTGAACTCGGTCCCGGCTTCTTCCGGCGGGACGGTCACCGTGATCGTGCCGATCAGCATCCCGCCGGGCAGCAGCGGCCCATTGGTAACCGGGTCGTAAGGCTTGCCGTCAAGTGGGTTCTTCACAAACGTCCCGTTGTCGTCCGTGTACGGCTCCGGCCCGTAGTCAAAGCTGCACTCGCTGCCGGGGCACACGCTGTCCAGGTCGATCTCGTCGCCTGTGGTCAGGTCGCGGAAGATCAGGTCGGTCAGGGTGTCGCCCTCTCCGCCCGTGTTGCGGATCGTGATGGTGTACTCGGCCTCGCCGCCGGGCGTCGCCGCCCCGGTCACTGGCACCTTACTGATGCTGATGTTCGGCTGGACGATGTCCACCATCGCGGTCGCCTGCCCAATGACCGGCTCATCGAGCGGGATGCCATTCGCGTCGTTGATCGTGCCGGTGACTGTCACCGTATTCACAAACGGATCAAGGTCTGGCTCATTCGCCAGTTCCGACTCGGTCGGCATCGGCATGGTGTACGTGATGTACGCCGTCTTGTTAGGCCACAGCTCGGTCAGGCTCGGCGCGGGGAGCGAGTTCATCCGGGTATCTGTCGCGCTCAGCCCGTAGACCGGCACCTGCCCGACGTTCGTGATCGCGATCGTGTAGCTCACTTCCTGCTCTGGCAGCGCCCGCGAGATGCTCGGATACTTGCGCACCAGAAGCTGGCTCGGCGTGATCGCCAGCGCGGACTGGGTTGCATCCTCGACTGGCGTGTTTTCGACGGCCAGCGTGCCTGTCGCCGAGGCCGTGTTTACCAGCGGATCGGGATCGTCCGGCTGGATCGTGTAGGTGTAGGTAAACGTCGCGTAGCCGCCGATATTGAGCGTGCCGGGCGTGCCGCCTGCCGCGGACCAGTCCCAACCGGTCGCGTCAAGCTCGACATCGCCCAGGAACGAGTCAAACACCTCAATATCGATAATCTCGCGTGATTGGTTGCGGTTCTCGATGCGCAGCGTGTAGGTCACGTCCTGGCCGATGTACGCCAGCGGCTGCGATGTCGATTTCGTGATCAACAGATCGGTCCCGATCAGGTCCACCGTCACGCTGCCCTCAGTGTAGACGGGGATCGTGCTGGCGCCCGAAGGTGTCACGCCGCGCAGGGTGACCGTGTTGGTCTGCGGGTCGCCCTTTTCCCGAGTGAGCGTCAGCCAGCCGGATGGCGGATAGCAGAACTCGACCGACTCCTGTCCGAAGAGCATCCCCGGCGCGCGGCTGGGCGTCAACTTCGCGACTTCGGCCAGCAATAACGGCTGCAGCACGCCCGCGCCGAGCTGTTCGTCTTCCACCACGATATCGGACACATAGGAGTCCGGCGAGTCGCTGTTGTTCGTCACCGTGAAGCAGTACTTGACCCGCTGCCCGACCTCACCTTCCAGGATGCCATCGCCATCCTGCGCGGTCTGCGGCAGATCATCCGGCAATTCCTCGTTGGTTTCGACGTCCTTGATCGTCTTTTCGATGGTGATGTCCGGTTCCTCAAGCTGGACCGCGAGCGTCGCTTCGGCGCTTACATCGCGCGCGCCCGCTGGCAGATGCACCGTGCCGTTGGCGGTTGCGGTGTTGATCAGCGGATGTGGCGCATCGACCGGGATATCATACGGAACCTCAAACGTCTTCGAGTCGAACGGATCCAGACTGATCGCCTGGCCATGTGGCTCAAGGTAATCGCCTGGAATGAGCGTCTTGATCTGGTCGTCGGTCAGCGTGATATTGGTGATCGGATACTCGGTGTTATTCGTCAGCTCGTAGGTGTAGCTAATCCGCGTGCCGCGGCTCGCGTTGTCGGAGCTTGCCTCCTTGACCAGCGACAGCGGTGCGACCGTCAGGACTTCGGCCTTCCCGGTCGTGTAGAACGTCGTCTCCGGGTCGTCCGGATCGGGGAACTGCGCCGTCGCGGTGTTGATGAGCTTGTCGGGGTCGCTAGCCTTGACGATGTACGAGCGCAGCGGGCCGGTGACGATTTCACCGGGCGAGACGTGGCCCGACTCGGTCGCCGGTTGGCTGTCCCCGTTGTAATACATCGGAATCGGATCGGGCGAGAGCAGCGGGTCGTGCAGCGTCACCCAGTAGGTCTCGTCTTCCGACACGTTCACCAGCATGAACTCATAGTTCACTGTATCGCCGGTGAGCGCAATCGACGTGTCCGGAATCTTGACGACGGTGATCGGGCTGAAAAGCGGGACGGAGATTTCTTCCTCGCATTCAGCAACGCCCGCCACCTCGCCAAACGTCGCGCGCAGCATGGTCTTCATAAACGCTGTTTCGGTGTGCGCGCTAAAGTAGTCGTTCGTGATCGGCTTCTCGAACGCCGCCAGTTGCACCGATCCATGCGGCGGGATAGCGCCCGAACCGCCCGGCCAGGTGATGTCCGCGTCGGGCACCTGCCCGCCCCATTTGAGCGGTTCTTCATAGATTTGCACGCCGGTCAGGTCCACGCCGGTCGTGTTGTAGAGCATGATCTCCCAGCGCAGCGTGTTGCCCAGGATGGGGAAGCCGCCATCTGGGATGACGTCCACCTGCGCCACAAAGTCAATCGGGCACGTCACTTCTATTTCGTGCTGGTCGCTCGCTGGGGGAATCGGCTCGTTCTCGCCCTTCGTGCCCGTTACGGTGAACGTGTTCACCAGCGGCGTAACAACCCCCTGGACGTTCGGCAGCTCAAGATCCGCTGTTGCAGACTGGCCCGGCCCGAGGATATTGTCAGCGTCCGGCCAGGCGAAGTCCGTTGCCGTCACGCTGATGTTATAGTCGGTCGACTCCAGCACATCATCGTGCAGGCCGTCCGGATCAACCGTGAACGTCTGCTCGATCGAGTTATTGGTGATCGTCACCGAGTACGTGACGCTGTCGCCGGGCGTGACGGAGCCCGGCCCGGTCTTGTCCACCGAGATCAGCGGGATCAGCACAACATCATGCGATCCGGTCGCGACCAGGTCATCGGTCTCGGTCGTCCCCTCGGCGCGCAGCGTCAGCCTGAAGACCGTCGCGTCCGGCGGCGCATCAATGGCGTAGTCAAACGTGGCCGAATGGGTCTTGTCAAGCCCTAAGATTTCAATATCCTCGCCAATCACTCTGCCGGAGTCATCCTGCACCACGACGTCGATGCCGGACATAGTGGTATTCGTGTTGTTGGTCAGGGTGAAGGTGTAGGTGTGCGTGTCGCCGACCACCGCTTCGGTCGGGCCGGTGACTTCTAGCGTGAAGTGCTCGCTGGTCACGTCGATCACGCCAGACGTCTTCAGCTTCACATCGTTGTTCCGGTTGTCGGTCGCGGAGAGCGTCACTTCAACTGGGAACTGGCCGCGAGCAGCGTCCTCACCCGTCAGAATTGAGGGGGTGAAAGTGCTGGTTGCGGTTTCGAAGTTGAACAGGGTACCGCTGGGATCCAGCCCGCTAAACGTAAGAGGATGCTGATTATCCGGATCGCTACAATCTTCGCGCGAAGGCAAGCAGTAAGTCGCGCTCACGTGGCTGAGCGAGATT
>CAZVCM010000027.1:13580-25967 GCA_964626105.1 uncultured Thermoflexus sp. | reverse complement strand
CCGTCCGTCAGCTCGGCCAGCAGCTCCGGCGCGGCAAAGTCGGGCGTCGCGGCGGCCTCAATCCGATACCCGCTCGCCTGATCGAGCGGCTCCCACTCCAGATCGCACAGCGCCGGTCCGACCCAGCGGCAGCGCAGATCCACGCGATCCTCAATCAGCGCCACGCGCGCCAGCGTCACGTCGAACAGCGCGAGATCGTCCCCCGCCCCATCCGCCAATGAGTCAAACGCCAGCGCCGTTTCCGTGGCGGTCATATCGGGCACATCTTCGATCAGGGACGCGGCCTCAGCGGTCAGCAACACCAGCCGCCGAAAGTCCGACAGCGGCCCGTAGACGCTGCGCAGCAGAGGAAGATCGTCGCCGCTCTCCGGCGTCCAGGCGTCACCCGGCGCGGTCGTTGTGTCGAGCCATGCCGCGTTGCCAAAGCGGTCGATCACGCTCACGCCCGGCATCCCCAGCCACGCGAGCATTAGGCTCCCGCCAGGGAAGCTGCGCTCGATGCGCCCGCACGCGAAGCGCACCGCCCCGGCATCGACGCCGCGCCATTGCGCAGGGTCCGCCAGCCAGGTGTGCAACACAGCGGGCCAGTCGTCGCTGGTCGCGCGCAGCTTCCAGAGGTACTCGGCCAGCCGCTCCGCGAGGTAGCGCGCGCCGTCGCCTTCCGCCAGCGCAAACGCCCACCGCTCAGCATCCTGCACGCTGAAAAACGCCGCGCGCGCGGCAGGATCATCCGTCGCCGCGCGCACGTATCTTGCTGTCCAGCGCCCTTGCACGCTGCGCCCGTCGATCTGCGCCTCAGCTTCCGGGCCGATATGGTCGCGCCGAATTGCGGTCATGGGTTTGTCCGATCGCTGCAACAGCCTGATTTTAGTCTAAGCACCGGCGCGCGTTCCGGCAACAAATGGTGTGATTTCCCACCAGAAACACTCTCAAAAGCTCTCAAATCGCCGTTTTGGTAGCAATTGAGAGGTCAACGCCTGTATAAATTGTGCCACATGACACAAACAGAGCAGCGCCAGAGCGCGCTGGCTCCGGTGTGAACAACCGATGGGGATAAGGTAGGGACACAATGGATATCACTCGTAACTGGCGACTGAAGTCTTCTCGCAGCCAATTGCTGGCGGCCCGCCGCGCGAATGGCGATGTGATGCTGCCGAATCACTCGGCGCACGCCGTCCAGCCGGTCACGCCCTACGCGTTCGATCTGCAGGGTGACGTCATGCCGTTGAGCGCGGACGAGGAATACGCGCACGCCGCCCGCTAGCGGCTGAGGCCCCCATGAGCCCGCGTGCAGCAAGCGCCTACTACGACGAGTTGGAACACCAGCTCGCCTATTGGAACCAGTTTCGGCAAGCGCAGCCGCGCCCCGGCGTCGCCCCCGCCGAGACCGACGTCGAGCTGTTCCCGCTCTCCGGCAAGGGCACGGTCTACAGCTTCACGACCGTCACCGCCCCGGCTGAGGATTTCGAGCCGTTCGCGCCCTATCCGCTGGCGCTGATCCAGCTCGACGAAGGGCCGATCATCACCGCGCAGTTGACGGACCTCAGCGGGCCGGTCGAGATCGGCCAGCGCGTCGAGATGGTCATCCGCAAGCTGCGCACCGATGGCACGCGCGGGATCATCGTCTACGGGCCGAAGTTCCGGCCCCTGCTTCAACCAACCGAATAAGCGCGACATGCGGCCTTCTCCCGGAGGCTGCCGCAGGCCCGCGTCCTAGCGACACGGGCTTTTTTGTTCCCGCACAGCCCACCGGCTGCTACAGGGAAGATAACACTTGCTTGCGCCTTTGACTCATTCTGTTTAATAATCACACTTAAAGAGCTTTGCCCATAATCCTATGCCGACTCTTGCTCGCTGGTACATCAAAGCTGCTCTGATCTACTTTGTGCTGGCGCTGCTGGCCGGTGTCATCGTCCAGGCGCGCACGGTCATCGACCTGCCCTCGCGCCTCGCTGTCCTGCGACCCGTCTACATCCATCTGCTGACCGTTGGCTGGATCACGCAACTGATCATCGGCGTCGGCTACTGGATGTTTCCCAAGTTCTCACGAGACAATCCACGCGGCAACGAGCGGCTGGCGTGGGCAACGTTCATCCTGCTCAATCTCGGGCTGGCGCTGCGCGTGATCAGCGAGCCGCAAGTCAGCGTGCGCGCCACGCCGGACCTGTCGTGGATGCTGGCGCTCTCCGCGGTTATGCAGTTGGTCGCGGGCTGGCTGTTCGTGATCAACACCTGGGCGCGGATCAAGGAGCGCTGACATGCCGCCCCTCAGCGTCTATATGGTGCGCGCCGCGCTGCTGCACCTGGGGATCGGCTTCACGCTCGGCGCGCTGATGTTGCTCGACAAGGCGATCCAGATCGATCCGGACCTGTGGCGTTTGTGGTCGATCCACGTCGAGCTGACGCTGGTCGGCTGGATCGTGCAGCTTGCGATGGGCGTCGCGTTCTGGATCATGCCACGCTTCGCCCGCCTGCCAAACCGCTACGGGCGGCGCACGTCCTTCGCCTGGGGCGCCTTCGCCCTGCTAAACGCGGGCGTGCTGGCCGTCAGCATCGGGACGTGGTGGACGGTGCTCGATACGCTGCTCGTCATCGGACGCGCCGCCGAGCTGAGCGCCGTCGGGCTGTTCGTCGTTCATCTCTGGCCGCGTATCAAACCGCCCGGCGCATAGGCGCTCGCCGCCGCGCCAGCAAGACAAAGGAGGGAATGCCCGCGACACAACTGCCACAACAGAAATCTGCCTAACCAGGCACGTCAGCGAACTATTGCTTTGCGCGTATTGCATGCTTGTGTCAGACAGATGACGAAGGGGGATTTCATGACGGACCAATACAACAGCGCACCGCCGAACAATCCGCGCGGGTGGATGACCGCCGGACGGGTCCTGATCGTCGGGCTGGTTGGCGTGATCGTCGTGCTCGGCCTGATTTTGCTGGTCATGGCGCTCGCAGACGATCAAACGCGCGGTGGCGATGTCCGCACCGACGCGCTCGCCAGCAGCACCAACGACTGCGTGACCTGTCACCGCCGCACCACGCCCGGCATCGTCGAGCAATACGGCGTCAGCACCATGGCCGCAGCTAACGTCGCGTGCGAGGACTGCCACGAGGTCGATGAGGACTATCCCGGCGCGATCGCGCACGAGGGGACCTTCGTGCTGAACTCGCCCACCACCGCCAAGTGCGAAACCTGCCACACCGCAGAGGTCCGCCAGTTCAACCAGAGCCGCCACAGCATCCCGGCCTATGTGGCGATGGTCGGCCTCGAAGGGCTGACTGAAGAACAATTGGCCGCCTACCGTTCTATCCCCGAGGCGCAGCCCGCGCCCAACGAGGAGCGCAACGCGCTCTACCACATCGAGGGGCCGGAGATCACGCGCTTCGCCTGCGAAGCCTGCCACAACGTCGGCAGGCCCGCGCCCGACGGCTCGATCGGCCAGTGCCAGAAATGCCACCTGCGCCACGAGTTCAGCCGCGAGCAGGCGCGCAAGCCCGAAACCTGCAACGCCTGCCACATCGGGCCCGATCACCCGCAGTGGGAGATCTACCAGGAATCGCCGCATGGCATCGCCTACGCGACGATGGGCCACACCTGGAACTGGGAAGCCGCCGCGGGTACGCTGACGGTCGAAGACTTCCCCGCCGCGACGTGCGCGATCTGCCACATGAGCGGCTTCGGCACGACCGGCACCACCCATGACATCGGCGACCGCCTGACGTGGTATCTGTTCGCCCCGATCAGCGAGCGCCGCCCGTCCTGGGAAGACAACAAGGTGCGGATGCAGGGCGTCTGCCAGGAATGCCACAACACCAACTTCATCACCGAGTTCTACAACGACGCGGATTTGCTGGTCGGCGCAATCAACACCTGGGTTGAAGAAAGCGACCGCATCATCCAGCCGCTGCGCGACAACAACCTGCTCACCGCCCAGCCGTTTGACGAGCCGATCGACTTCGTCCACTTCGAGCTGTGGCATCACTGGGGCCGCACCGCGAAGTTCGGCGCGTGGATGCAGGGGCCAGACTATACCCAGTGGCACGGCGCGTACGAAATGCTGGCCGACCTGGCCGAGCTGCGCGAGATGACCGTCGAGCTACTGGAAGCTAACGACCTGGAAGTGCCCGAAGACTTACTCTCGCCGGACGGGCCGATCTCGCCCACCGCGATTGAAGGCGCTGACATCGAGGGCGCGGGCGCCGATGACCCGCATGACACGGGCGGCGACGATACCGAAGCGCCCGCGGCAGACGACGCCCCTGCCGAGCCTGACGCCGACGAGGACGCGGGGAGCTAGCCATGTATCACCTGGCTACCCTTGCGCCCCCTGTCACGCGAATACGGCTGCCGTTCTCGCGCGATCAACTGATGCTGCTGCTCGCGGCGGTGAACGAGGTCTTCCTCGGCATCGACATCTACCTCGCGCACAGCATCAGCGGGACGATCGTGCCCTATGAATGGATCCCGATCATCTACGGGCCGATCGCCGGAATCGTGCTGCTCGTTGCCGGGCTGATCGCGCTGCGATCCCGGCCCACCGCGACGCTGTTGGCGACGATCGTGCTGGTCGGCAGCATCGTGGTCGGCCTGCTTGGCGCGTACTTCCACCTGATGCGCGCCGCGCTGCCCAGCGGCCCGGCAGGCGAGCAACTCACCGTCCGGTTGCTGGTGTGGGGGCCGCCCATCCTGGGGCCGTTGATGTTCGCGTTTGTCGGGCTGTGGGGGCTCAGCGCCGCCTGGGTCGAAGACCCGCCCGACAGCGGACGCCTGCGGATGCCCGGCGGGCGGATGCTCCAACTCCCGCTCAGCAAAACGCGCGCCTACTTCCTGATGTTCAGCCTCGCCGCGCTCTCTACCCTGCTGAGTTCGGTGCTGGACCACGCCCGCACGCAGTTCGAAAATCCCTGGCTGTGGATCCCTACCCTCGTCGGCGTCTTCGCCACGATCGTCGGCTTCCACATGGCGGTGCTAGAGCGCCCGCATCGCTATGACGTGGCGATCTTCGTCGCCACTATCATGCTGCTGATCCTCACCGGGCTGATCGGCACCGTCCTGCATGTGGACGACAGCCTGACCAGCCGCAACCAGTTCGTGGCAGAGCGGTTCATCCGGGGCGCGCCGATCATGGCGCCGATGCTGTTCGCCAACATCGGCGCGTTCGGGCTACTCATTCTGCTCGATCCGCGCTCTGAGGTGCTGAGAAAAGAGGAATCGGCCCGCTGACGCAAGCTGTCGCAAAAAAGAGAGGGGCAGCTCACTGTCCCTCTCTCGGAATTATCGCTGTAAGCGCTCAGCCAAATGGTTTGGCGATCGCGAATTGACTGGAGCAACAGGTTTTGTGATAACCAACAAAAGCCTGCGCGTAGTGCGTCAGGCTGAGGTGGGTCCGTGGTGGATAGCCCGGTCGAAGCGGCGCACGCTAGACGCGGCGCTCCTTCAGGCGGGCCGACTTCCCGCGACGCTCGCGCATATAGTACAGTTGCGCGCGGCGCACCTTCGCG
The DNA here is from genome assembly GCA_964626105.1 of uncultured Thermoflexus sp. Classification (GTDB taxonomy): domain Bacteria; phylum Chloroflexota; class Anaerolineae; order Aggregatilineales; family Aggregatilineaceae; genus DYGX01. Next base: position 20,468 of record CAZVCM010000027.1, on the reverse strand, counting down.
TGCCGCACGACTTCAATTCGTTCGATGCGCGGGCTGCGCAGCAGGAACGTCCGCTCGACGCCAATCCCGTGGCTCGCGATGCGGCGCACGGTGAAGTTCGCGTCGTTCCCACCCTTGCGCAGGCGGATCACCACGCCGTTGAAGACCTGGATACGCTCGCGGTTTCCTTCGACAATCCGCACATGGACACGCACCGTGTCGCCGGAGCGGAGCTGTGGAAAGCCGCGATCTTCTGCTTCGAGGGCCTTAATCAGGTCAGTCATCTGGCGCTATCCTTTTCACACAATCAGGCGGCAGTACCCGCCGCCAGGGGATGCTTTCAAGAAGGTGGCCGGGGCTGCCCGGCCGTCGAGCGCGAGGATTGTAGCATAGCGCCCGGCGCTTTTCAATGGCGAGGTCGCGCGCGCCTCCGCCAGACCCGCCGCTTGTGCGCAACGCGCGCTGATGGTAAAACAATAACATAGGCGTTAAGCGGTTAGCAGCTAGCAGTAGCCAAGAACAGAAGCCACGCTGCGCTTGTTCTTCGGGCAGGCCCGCCCGGCAAGTATCTCGCGCGGCGATCCTTCCTGCAAGTATGTAACAATGTTGAGAGTGTCTGTCTTGGTTCTTGCTAATTGCTAACTGCTAATCACCAGGTGCTAACGGTCACGACAGGCGGCGAGGGCTAATGGCCCTTCCCCCAGGAGAGATTTCCATGCGGACCCATTCACGTCATGCGCTCGGGCTGGTTCTACTACTGCTGCTGGCGGCTGTGCTCAGCGGGTGCTTCCGATCGGCAGGCGGCAGCCTCGAACCCACGCCCGTCGCGTTTGATGGCGGCATGGTTGCTCAACAAACGCCGGTCGTCCTGCCTAGCCTCACGCCCACCGTCGCAGACATCGAGCCAACCACCGAGATCGCGACCGAGCCACCCACGCCGATCCCCCCATCACCTACGCCCACCGAAGCAGATATTGCCGCGCTGCCCGGCGATCAAGGCGGCGCGGACTTTGGCCTGACGCCCACCGAGCCGGTGATCGCGATGCTGCCGACCTTCACTAGCATCCCGCTGCCCACCGCGCAGCCGACCGCTGGTCCAACCGCCACCTTCACCAGCATACCGTTCAACCCGCTGCCGCCCACGCCGACCTACACCCAGTTCATGCCGCCCGCGCAGGGCGAGGCTATGCCCCTGGGCGAGCTTGGCCCCGGCACGCCGCCAGCCGAGGAAATCGCGCCCCCGGCGGATGGCCAGGGCGGGCTTGAGGCTGGAGTTGCAGGTGTTGAGATCGCGCAGGTCGGCACGATCACCATCCCGCAGATGACCTCGACCGCGATGATCGCCGAGTACAACATGACGCAAGCGGCGATCCAGGGGACGATCTTCCCGACCAGCACACCCGATCCCGCGCTTCAGCAGCAACAGGCTCCGCTGGAGCAGCAGGGCGTCGAAGTCCCACAGCCGACCGAGGCGTTCCCCGCCGCGACCACGGCGGGCATCTGCAGCGAGCACCTGATCTCGCCCGGCGAGAACCTCTTCCGCATCAGCCAGCGCTATGGCGTGACGGTCGACGCGATCGCCCAGGCGAATAATCTCGTCAATCCGGCGCTGATCCTCGCTGGCAACACGCTTCAGATTCCGTGCCAGTCCCCCGCCTCGACCGGTACAACCGACGGCCAGGGTGGCGCGGGCACGGTCCCATCCACCAGCCCCGGCACGTACATCGTCGAGCCGGGCGATAACCTGTACCGCATCTCGATCCGCTTCGGCGTGTCGATGTCCGCGCTGATGAGCGCCAACGGTATGACGCCGTCGACGATTAACTTCCTGCGCGCCGGGCAGCAGTTGGTGATTCCGTAGAGCGGTTAGCAGGAGCAGAACCAAACGCGCTCCCCCCACCGCGCGACAGTCTGGTACAATCAGAGGGCGACCCCGGCAGTCCGGGTCGCTCTCTTTCACGTGCGCCGCTACCGTCCCAGGAGACAAGCGTGGACTCGCTGACCGAAACCGTTCTGAACACCGAGACGATCTATGACGGCAAGCTCGTCCATCTTTCGCGCATGACCGTCCGCCTGCCCGATGGCGAGACATCCATCCGCGAGATCGTGCGCCACCCGGGCGCGGTCGCGATGGTCCCGCTGACGCCGGACGACGAGGTGATCCTCGTACAGCAGTTCCGCCTCGCCGCGAACCGCATCATGCTGGAAATCCCGGCGGGCACGCTCAACCCTGACGAAGACCCGCAGGTCGCCGCCGGGCGCGAGCTGCAAGAGGAGATCGGGCTCAAGCCGGGCCGCCTGATACCGCTTGGCGGCGAGTACACCGCGCCGGGTTACACGTCTGAGTTCATTCACCTGTTTCTGGCCGAAGACCTTGCGCCCGCGCCACTCGCAGTGGACGACGACGAGTTTCTGGAAACCGTGACTCTGCCGCTGAATGAGGCGCTGCGCCGCGTCGAGACCGGCGCGATCCAGGATGGCAAGACGATCGCGGCGCTGCTGCTCGCGGCCCGCCGCCTGGGGCGCTAACGGAGCGGTATACTTGACGCGCGCTCCAGCGCGACGGATCGGCACCTCGCACGTATCACTATACAGGGTGCTGGCGTAGACTGACCTTTTTTGGGGGAGGCCCTTGTGGTGAGCAGCGATCCCCTGCTGACGCAGGTTATAGGCAATTACCAGATCGAGGAACGCCTCGGTCGTGGCGGCATGGCGACCGTCTATCGCGCGCGCCAGCTCAACATGCAGCGCGATGTGGCGATCAAAGTCATGAGCGCAGAGCTGGTCGAAGACCCGCAGTTCGTCGCCCGTTTTGAGCGCGAGGCGCAGGTGATCGCCAGCCTCGAACACCCGCGCATCGTGCCCGTCCACGACTTCGGGCACGAAGGCGATCTGTTCTACCTGGTCATGCGCCTGATCGAAGGCGAGACACTCTACGACCGGATGCTCGACGGGCCGCTCTCCACCGCCACCGCCGCCCGCCTCGTCACGCAGATCGCCGAAGCGCTCGACTATGCGCACGAGCGCGGCGTGATTCACCGCGACCTCAAGCCGAATAACATCCTGCTTGACGATTACGACAACATCTACATGATGGATTTCGGCCTCGCCAAGCTGGTCGCCGCCACCTCGAACCTGACCGAAACCGGCATGGTGCTCGGCACGCCCGCCTACATGGCGCCCGAGCAGTGGCGCGGCGATCCGGTCGACGCGCGCACCGACGTCTACGCGCTCGGCGTGATCCTGTACGAAATGGTGTGCGGCCAGCCGCCCTTCGAAGGCGCGGACACGCCCTTCACGCTGATGTACAAGCACCTCAACGACACGCCGCAGCCCCCGCGCGAGATTCTGCCGAGCCTGCCCGCCAGCGTCGATGCGGTCATTCTGCGCGCGCTCGCCAAAGACGCCGCCGATCGCTATCCGTCCGCCGGAGAGCTGGCCGAAGCATTCACCTCGGCGCTCGAAAGCGCGCCGGATGCCGCGCCGGAACCAGTTTCCGCCGAGCCTGCCGCGCCCGGCAGCGAGCCCATCCCGCCGCCCGCGTCGATCACGCCACCCGTCCCGCCGCTGCCAGTGGCGATGGGCAGCCCCATGCCCGGCGCGCGCAAGCAGAAATCCAAGCCCAAGCGCGGCAAACCGGTCAGCGAAACGCCCGAATCGGTTGACGAGGTCGTCGCGTGGGCGTCGGACCGGTTTAGCTCGGTGGTGATCCCCGGCTTCTACGCGCCAGAGGAAGCCGAGCCTGCGCCGCTCGTCCTGGCGGACTCCGGCGAGCAGCCGCCTCAGCGCGCGATCGCGTTCGAGCAACTGGCGCCGCTGCTCAACCCTGGCGAGCCGCTGCTCGGCGCGCTGTACATGCGCGGCACGGACAACTGGCGCTCGTCCCGCCGCCTGATCCTGATCGCGCTCGCGCTGTCAGTGCTAGGGAGCATTTTCGGCGGACTGTTCGATCTGTGGATCATCAACGTCGCCGGGACGATAGGCTGGATCTACCTGATCATCCAGGTCGTCCAGATCGCGCGCGGCACGCAGGGACACTATTACATCGGCTTCACGCCGCACCGCATCCTGATCCAGCCGCTCAGCGAGCGCCTGCGCTCGTACCGGGGTGAGGAGCAGTCCGCGCCGTGGTACGCCGTTCAACGCCTGGTGATGACCGATGAGTACTTCTGGCTCGAGGCCGAGCCGGGCAACACCGTGCAAGTCCTGTGCTGGATTCCGGCACAGGCGCCCGGCGGGCTAGGTCGCCAGCGCAAGTGGCTGCTCGCCAGCCCGATCGCGCACCTGCTGCGCGAAAAGGGCTTCCCCATTCGCCGGAACTGAGTCGATGCCCGCCGAACCTCACGCGCTATTTCCCGCGCCGCCGATCGGCGTGCTTGATTCCGGCGTCGGCGGTCTGTCGATTCTGCGCGAGATCCGCGCCCAACTGCCCGCCGAGCCGCTGCTTTACGTCGCGGATCAGGCGCATGTGCCCTATGGCCCGCGCACGATTGATGAGGTGCGCGCTTTCACCACCGCCATCGCCCGCTACCTGATCGAGCAGCGCGCCAAAGTGATCGTCGTCGCCTGCAACACGGCCAGCGCCGCCGCGCTGCACCCGCTGCGCGCCCGCTTCCCAACAATTCCGTTTGTCGGCATGGAGCCCGCCGTCAAGCCTGCCGCCCGCGACACGCAGAGCGGCGTGATCGGCGTGATCGCGACCGAGACAACCTTTCAGGGGGAGCTATTCGCCAGCGTCGTGGGACGCTTCGCGCAGGGCGTGCAGGTCGAAACGCTCGTCTGTCCAGAGTTCGTGCTGCTGGCTGAGTCCGGCGAGACGCACACGCCTCGCGCCCGCGAGGTCATCCGCCGCCGGCTGCAACCGCTGCTCGACGCAGGTGTCGACCAGTTGGTGCTCGGCTGCACGCACTTCCCTTTCCTCAAAGACGCGATCCAGGAAGCGATTGGCTCCGGCGTGACGATCGTCGATCCAAGCGCAGCGGTCGCGCGGCAGGTCGGGCGCGTGCTGGACGAACGCGGCCTGCGTCACGCGGGCGAGTCGCCCGGCCCGGTCCTCGCCTGTACAACGGGCGATCCCGCCGCGCTGCAATCCGTCGCGCAGACTCTGCTCGGCGAAGAAGCAGCCGCCTTCACCTACTGCGCGCTTCGCTGGCACGACAGCGTCATCGTCCCCGCGCCCTGACTCGCCCCCCGCTTTTCGCTCTTGCTAACTGCAAAAAGCTAATCGCTAACCGCTGCTCTTTTCACCCTTGACTTTCTACATTATTTCGATACACTTCTAATTAGATGTACATCGAAATGGAGAGCGACCCATGTCCGACGAACAACTTCAACTGCTGCTCCAGTTCTTCAAAGTCATGGCCGACGAAAGCCGGCTGAAGATTATCGGCCTGCTCAGCACCGGCGAGCGCAGCGTGGGTGAGCTGGCCGAACTCTTGGGGCTGCAAGAGCCCACTATCTCCCATCATCTCGGGCGCCTGCGCGGCCTTGGCCTGGTCGACGTGCGCGCCGAAGGGACCAGTCGGATTTATTGGCTGAATCGCAAGCGTCTCGAAGCGCTCAACCGCGAGTTGCTGCGCGTGGACGAGGCCGATTCGTGGATTGGAGAGGTCGATATGGACGAAGCCGAACGGAAGATCATCTCCGCGTATGTGGAGAACGGGCGCCTCAAGCAGCTGCCGAGCAAGCAAAAGAAGCTGCTGGTCATCCTGCGCTGGCTTAGCGCGGAGTTTGAGCCGGAGAAGCGCTACACCGAAACGGATGTCAACAACATCCTGCGGCACTATCACGACGACTATGCATCGCTGCGCCGCGAGATGGTGGACTTCCACCTGCTGGAGCGCGAGAGTGACGGGAACCTCTACTGGCGCCCCGCCCCAACCGAATCTGCATAAACCGCGCGCCGCCGGACCCTCACGAGCCTCGGCGGCGCGGCGTTGTTGTCAGCCAAGCTGCTCGTGCAGCAGCCGCTCAATCGGCGAATCCACGCCCTGCGCTTTCCGCCGGTAAAACAGATCCGCTGCCTTCCCAAACGCGACCACCGCGGACACCGCGATCGCCGGTTTGACCACCCACCAGCCCACGACCGGGATCAGCGTCGCGCCTTCAATCGCCGCGATCTTGAGCATTTCCCCCGCCGAGAAAATGTACCCGCCGACCTTCGTCAACTGCGTCCAGCGCATCTCCTCGCCGTGCTGCCGCGCAATCGCGCGGATCATCAGCAGTTCTAGCCCGCCCAGGATCAGCGACGTGCCCGGCAAAAACCCGCCCGCCAGCGCGACACCCGCCGCGAGAATGGCGTAATTCCGAATCAAACGGTTCATGTGCGCTCCCCTGTGTTTGAAGCAATCAGCGGCTGGCGATGAGCGATCATGAACTTTGCGCGTGGAAAACCCGGCGTTTGGGTGTAGGGGCGGAGCAAGCTCCGCCCGTGACGTCCCATAATCGTATCGGCATCGGACGCAGCTTGCTGTGCCATACGACAAGAATCGGCTCCGACACCTGAGCGCTTTCCACGTCAAAGGGCATAGCACACGCTAGCAAGGGCCAGAGCAGCCACCCATGGGCCTTGTCGCTTGCTAATCGCTGATCGCTAACCGCTAGTCGCTTAAAAGAGTTATAGCAGGGTTCGCGCCCGGTGCGCTTATGGCCCGGCGTCGAGTCGCGCCAGCGCGACCGGCAGATCGCGCAGATCGGTGATCGTCGCGTCCGCCTCGCCGCCTTCGGCGGGATCGCCCCGCACGCAGTACCACACGGCACGCATCCCCGCCGCCTGCGCGGGCCGCACGTCCAGCGCCAGACTGTCGCCGACCATCACCGCTTCGTCCGGCGCGCAGCCACACGCCGCCAGCACCGCGCCATAAAACGCGGGATCGGGCTTGCTCACGCCCAGGTCCCGCGCCACCGCGG
>CAZVCM010000027.1:0-13570 GCA_964626105.1 uncultured Thermoflexus sp. | reverse complement strand
GTCCAGCCCCGCCCGCGCCAGCGCCGCGCGCACCAGTTCCGCCCCGGACTCGCTCGCGTTCGTCGCCTGCGCCAGCCGGTAACGCCCGCGCAGCGCCGCCAGCATCGTCGCCGCGCCGGGCATCGCCTCGACCTGCGGCCAATGCGCCATCGGGCCGGTGTAGTCAGGCCACACGCGCATGATCGTGTCCCCGCAATCGAACACCAGCCAGCGGATCATGCTACTTCGAGATCGGGTGCGGACCGTCAAAGATGACCGCATGCCCGGCGCGCGCCGCGATCAGCGCTTCCTGCTCGTCTGCGCTCATCGGCGTGAACTGCTGCGCCGCCTCGAAGATCAGCGGCAGCAGGCGCACGTCCGCCGCGCTGGCGATCCCGGTCACGCCCGGCTGCGACAGCGCAAACCGCACGCCCGCCGCAATCGCCTCGGCCTCGTCATCCGGCACATACCACGACGTGTACGCCTTTGCGCGGTCGCCCCACGGCTCGCGCGCGATCGACTTGATGATCTGCACGCCTACATCCCGCGCGCGGCACTCCGCCAGCAGCGCCTCTGACGCCTGCCGGTACGCTTCGTCCGCGTACAATCGCGCGTTGAGCGGAAACATCACCGTATCCAGGTCATACCGCGCCAGCGCCTCAAGATGCACGCGCGGCGCGTCCATGCCGTGCCCGGTGATGCCCAGGAAACGCGCCAGCCCTTCCTCGCGCGCCCGCTGGAACGCCTCGAACGCCCCGCCCGCCGCGAACACGCGATCCAGTTCCGCCAGCGTGCCGATCCCATGAAACTGGTAGAGATCGACATGATCGGTGCGCAGCAGCCGCAGCGAGTTCTGCAGATCCGCCCACGCCGCGTCACGCGTGCGTTCCAACGTCTTGCAGCCGAGGAAAAACTGGTCGCGCCGCCCTTCCAGCCACGGACCCACAACGTCCTGCGCGCGGCCATACTGCGGTGCCACGTCGATATGGTTGACGCCCTGCGCCACCGCCAGATCGAGCGCGGCGTTCGCGCCCGCCTGGTCGATCTCCCAAAACGCCGCCGTCCCGAAAATCACCACCGAGCTGTGATGCCCCGTTCGTCCCAATCGTCTCGTGTCCATGCGTATCCCCTTAACTTCGTACTGCGGCCTGTCTAGCTCTCGCTCGCCTGCACCGCATCCAGCGGCTTGGTGCGGCGGCGCTGCTCGAACGCCTGCCGCGCCCGGTCAATCGCCACCACGCGGCGCGCATCCGCCGGGGGACGTAGCGGCAGCGCGATATTGAACACGCTCCCCGGCAGCGTCGCGCGGTCCTCGCCTTTGCTCTCGACCCAGATGCGCCCGCCATGCCCTTCGATCACGCCGCGCGCGATCGTCAGCCCCAGCCCTGGCCCGGCGCCCATGAACTTCGTCGTGCCGGACGAATGCAGGTTCGGGTCATGCGTGCGGAAGAATTTCTGAAAGATGAGTTCGTGATACTGCGGGTCGATGCCGATCCCGCTATCGCGCACCGCGATCAGAATCTCGTCATCCTGCAACCGCCCGGTGATCTCGATGCGCCCCCCGTCCGGCGTGTACTTGATCGCGTTCAGCACCACGTTGCGGAACGCCTGCACCAACCGCTGCAGATCGCCTTGCAGCGGTGGCAGGCTGCTTAGCCCGCGCGCCGTGACCAGCAGCTTGCGGTTGTCGATGCTCTCGCGCAGCGGCTCGATCGCGTTGCGCAGGATCGAGTCCGCTGACACCGGCGCGAAATGCAGGTCCATCGCGTCCACGTCAAGCTGGCTGACGTCCAGCATCGCCTCGATCAACTGCTCCAGCCGGTCAGCGGCGCGGCGCACGCTGCCGGTCATGCTGGCGATCTGCTCCTGGTCGAGCAGCCCATCCTCGTTCATCGCTTCCATGATGTCGTTGTAGCCGCGAAGCTGCGCCAGCGGCGTCCGAAGCTCGTGGCTGGCGATCGTCACGAAGTCGGTCTTCACCCCGTCGAGCCGCTCAAGCTGCTCCTTCGTGCTGGAAAGCTGGCGGTTGAGCTCCCCCTGTTCCGACTCGCGCCGCCGCAGGTCCGCCACCAGCCGCGCGTTCCGCAGCGCGACGCCGACCTGGTTCGCCATCGCCAGCAGCAGATCCAGGTCGGGCGTGGCGAACGACGCGTCCGACGCTTTCGGCCCCGCGCACAGCACGCCAATCAGCCGCCCCTGGACGATCACCGGCGCGTACGCGCTCATGCGCATCTGCCGGAAGAATTCGCGCTCCTCTTCCGAAATAGTCCGGTACTCGCGCGCAAAGTCGAGGTCATACTGCAGCAGGGGAAGCCGCCAGCGCGCAAACTGCGTCGCGATCGGGCTGGCGGCGTCAATCCGCCCACGCCGCATGCGCGGCTCACCCGGCTCGTCGAATACCGGTTCCAGGAAGAACTCGCCCGCCTGCCCCGCGCTGACCAGCATCAAGCCCCCGCGCCGCACGCGCAGCACCCGTTTCAGCGTCTGCTCGGTGATCTCGATCAGCACATCCAGGTCGACCACGCTCGTCACGCGCTCGCTGAAATGTCGCAGGTCCTGCGCAACAGCCTGCGCCGATTCGCCAATCACGCGCCGGACCAGCCGCTCGGTCAGCAAATAAAGCGGCACCGCGACCAGCGCGCCCGCGATCGCCAGCCCGGCCAGCAACGCACGCCGCCGGGCGCCGCCGCCGGTCACCAGTTCGTCCGCAATCAGCAGCCCGCCGAAGAACACCGCTGCGGTCATGAGCGCCAGCACGGTCCCGACCGCCAGCCAGCGCACCAGCAAGCGAAGCTCCACCACGCGATAGGCCCACACGCTGTATGACGCCGCCAGCAGCCCGGCGAACTGCATCAGCCAGCCCACCTCGGCCAGCTCAAGCGTGCCGCTGCTGCTCACCATCACGCCCAACATCACCAGCGGAATCACGAACGCCCAAAACAACGCGCGGTTAGCGACTTCGGGCAGTGGCGCGCGATAGAACACGATAAACGCGATAGGCGATAGCACGCTCAACATCGCGATCCACCCGGCGACAACCACCAGCCCTGGCCACTGATCGGGCTGCCCAATCGTCCCTAGCCAGCCATCTTGCCCCAGCGCCAGATCCGGCAGCAACACGCTCGCCCCGGCCAGGACCGCCCACCAGATCAGCCCGATGAAGTACCACGCTCGCCCGCCGCTCACCCGCAAAAAACGCAGCGCCTGCCGCGTGAAAAACACGATCGTCAGGTTGCCGAGCAGCACCGACAACGCCGCGGGCGTCAGATGGCCGATGAACAGGTCCGCGCCCGCGCCGCGCAGATGCGCGTCTTCCGGCACCAGCAGCGACAGCGCGTGCAACAGCGCGGCGACCAGCGTCAGCACCATCCAGCGCCGCAAGCCGATCGGGAAGCGGTCACGGCTGCGCCCGGCCAGGATCGCAATCAGCGCGAAATAGCCCGTGCACACACCCACGATGATCAGGTTGGTCGGATCGCTCACTAAGAAATCCTCTGCGCCTGCACGCAGGCTGCTTCCCCACCCCGCGCGCGTCCATCATAGCGCAGCGGCGCGCTCTGGGCCATAACTCTTGTTGACTATTGCGCCACTTCCTGACAGATGAACCCTAACAGATCGACATTGACAGATCGCGCTGTCCGGCTGACAATAAGGGCTGGCTTGCCGATCGGAGTGTGAAGGTCCATGACGACCGAAGGTTCGTTATCCAGTCTGGGCGCGCCAGCCCAGGCAAATCATTTATCCGCACTGTTCGACTCCGGCGGAAGGTAAACTCCCGTCACCTCGATTGACGGCCACCTCTGCCTGAGTGCCCCAGGAGGTGTGCCTTGGAAATGCGCCCACTTGACGACATCCTGGCCCATGTGCGCGCCGCGCTAGAGCGCGACGATGTCACCGGCGCCGTCGCCATCATCGAGGGTCTGCGCCCGGCGGACCAGGCCGATCTCTTCGCCGATCTGCACGATGAGCACCGGATCACGCTGCTCCCCGAGCTCCAGCCATCCGATTCAGCCGACATCCTCGAGCGGCTCGAGAACCGTGAAGTGGCGGACCTGGCCGGGCAGATCGCCACCGACAACCTGATCCGCATTGTCGAGGAAATGGCGCCCGACGAAGCTGCCGACCTGCTCGGTGACATTCTGCCCGCGCGCGCCGAAGCCATTCTGGCGGGCCTCGACGATCCAGACAAAATCCGTCCCTTGCTGCTCTATCCTGACGACAGCGCCGGGGGTCTGATGACCACGGAGTTTGTGGCGCTGCACCCGCGCATGACGGCGGAAGACGCGATCGCCGCCATCCGCGCCTGGCGGCCTGACTCCGAAACGATATATTACCTGTACGTCATCAGCGACCAGCGGCGGCTGATCGGCGTCGTCAGCCTGCGCGAGCTAGTAGTTGCCGATCCCGCCACCCTGCTGGCGGACTTCATGCATCCGGACGTGGTCGCCATCCCGGTCGGCGCCGACCAGGAAGAATGCGCGCGCATCATGCTGCGGGAAGACCTGCTCGCCTTGCCGGTGGTGGACGCGGATCGCACGCTGGTCGGCGTGGTGACAATTGACGACGTGGCCGATGTCCTGGTCGAAGAGGCGACCGAGGATTTGCAGCGCTTCGGCGGTGCCCAACCGCTGGGCCGGTCATATCTCGACAGCCCGGTGCTCACCATTACGCGCAAACGCGTCGTCTGGCTGCTACTGTTGTTCGTGACCGAGAGCCTCACCGGAACGGTGCTGCGCCACTTCTCGGACGAGCTAGAATCGGTGGTCGCGCTGGCGTTCTTCGTGCCGCTGCTGATCGGCACCGGCGGCAACGCGGGTACGCAGACCACCAGCACAATCATTCGCGCCCTGGCGGTGGGCGACATTACGCTCCGGGATGGCCTGCGCGCCCTTTGGCACGAGATACGCGTCGGGTTGCTGCTCGGTCTGGCGATGGCGGCTATCGCCTACTGGCGCGCGCTCACCTGGGGCAGCGCGGACGACCTGGCGCTGACCGTGGCGCTGGCTATCTTCATCATCGTCGTCTGGGCGAACCTGCTCGGCTCGGTGCTGCCGCTGCTGGCGATCCGGTTGCGCATCGACCCAACAGTGGTATCCGGCCCGGTCATGAGCACGCTGGTTGACGCGACCGGGCTGTTCATCTACTTTACGATCGCGCGACTCTTGATTTTGTCGTAATCGCGTCTGTCTCGCACAGAAAGGAACCCGCCATGACCCGCCGCCTGCTCTACGGCACCAGCAACCCCGGCAAAGTGTTCGAGGTCCGCCAAGTTTTCGCCGCGCACGGGATCGATCTCCTCGCCCCGCAGGACATCGGCCTCACACTTGACGTCGACGAGACCGGTGCCACGCTCGAAGAAAACGCCGTCCTCAAGGCCCGCGCCTACCTCGACCGCGTGGATCATGGCGCGTACGTCGTGCTGGCCGACGACACCGGGATCGAGATCGACGCGCTCGACGGCGAGCCGGGCATCCACATCCGCCGCTGGATCGGGCGCACCATGACCGATCAAGAGGTTTACGATTATACGCTGGAGCGTTTGAGAGACGTCCCGCCGGGGCAGCGCGGCGCGCAGTTCCGCACGGTGGTCGCGCTCGGCACACCGGGCGGCGAGATCGAGCTATTCGAGGGCACGCTGCGCGGAGAAATTCTGGTCGATCCCGGTCCGGTGCAGATCGCGGGGTTCCCGTTCGAGGCGATGTTCTACATCCCGGCGTGGTCGCGCCTGCTCGGCGAGATCTACACCCTGTCACCCGCCGAAAAAGCCGCCTGCGTCACGCACCGGGAGCGCGCCATCCGCACGGCGCTGCCGCGCATCCGCGCCCTGCTCTCGTAGGGGCGGAGCAAGCTCCGCCCGCCACCCCAGGAATTCCAGACATCCATAGGCGGGGGCGGCTGCTTCCCCCACTCCCGCCTCATTACGGCAAAATATAATACGCGCCGACGCGCTGCCCGATCCGCCGCAGATAGCCCGCTTTCACCAGCGCGTCGAGGTCGTGCTGCAACAGTTCCGGCTGCACGCCAAACGCCATCGCCCGAAATTCGCGGAAGGTGATGCTGCCCTGCGCCTGGACATACGCCAGTGCCTCGCGCTGCCGCCGGTTGAGCGCCGCGCCGTTCTCGTGCTGCGCCCCATCTGCCGCCGAGCGATAGAGCCGCACCGTCAGGCGATAGGCCGCAGCCTCGAATTCCGGCGGGCGGTGGCCGAGTTCCGCCATCTGCTCGCACATGCGGCGAATCCCGCGCCCTGGCTCCGGCACGAAGCCCCAGTGGTGCAGCGCCCACGCCAGCCGCGGATTGCGACTGTACCGCGCGCTGAGTAAGTCCTCGACCGACAGGAACCCCGGCAGCCCGCTCGGGCTGTGCACTTCCAGCCGGTCAGGATACAGCCGCACTTCGACAACCGTCCCACGCAGACGATAGTCCCGGTGAATCAGCGCGTTAATCAACGCTTCGCGCACCGCCCGCGCCGGATAGGCCTCAGCGCCCGCACCAAGCTGCTCGCGGACCGTCGCCGTTAGCCGCTCGATCACGCGCACCAGCGGCCCGCTAATCCGCTCGTCGACCGCGCGCTGCGCCCGGTCCTCGCCGGAGCCAAGATAGCGCACAAACCGCGCCCCGCTCGAAGGCAGCCAGTGCCCCGGATCGCGCCCGAACAGCAGCATCCCCGCGACGGTCGGGCGGCGGTCCGGCGTCAGCGCGCCGATCGCGGCCAGCAGTTCCGCGTACGTCCCCGTCCAGGGATCGCCGTCCGCGCTGCTCCACGCCGCGACGAACGCGTCCACCAGCGCCGGATCGAGCGCGTCCGCGCCCGCCCCAGGGACCGGCTCCGTTTCAAAATCGCCCAGCGCCCGCGCGTCGATCAGGCGGCGGATCGCGTCGCCATCCAACGGGCGGTTCTCGCCGCCCGCCCGCGCCAGCACGCGCCCATCGGCCAGCGCGTGGACGCGGGTCCCACGCGGCACGCGGATCACCGGCACTGCGCCGAGCGATTGCTCCGCCCACATGCGTCGCTCCGGCGCGATCGCCGGGCGGCAGCGCGTGCACGCTGCTTCCAGCGCCGACGCGACCTCTACCTCAGCAGGCGAGCCGACCGGGTTACCATCGCCATCCACACCGAGCACGATCGAGCCGCCATCCGCGTTCGCCAGCGCGACCATCGTCTCGGCCAGGCGATCGGGATCGGGTTCGGGTGCGAAGGCCAGCAGCGGCCCCGGCCCTTCGTGCAGCGCAATCGGATACGTCAGCATATCTCAAGTGTATGCCACTCGCCGCCTTCGATCCAGGGCCGGAATGGCAGATTTGAAAAAACAAACGGGCGGCCCGCTCCAGGCCACCCGTGATTGTACAACTAGTTTGTAACAGAAACGCACGGGCCGAGCAAGCTCGGTCCCTACGGTCTGCTTCATGCGACTGCTCTAGCCGAGTTCGTCTTCGTCCGCCTCGTCGTAGCCCTCGTCCTCATAGTCGTCCGGGGCTTCGTCGTCGTAATACCCGTTCTCGTAGACCTCGTCACCGCTGTCTTCATCGTCCAGCAGTTCCTCATCGAGAACGTCTTCCGCATAGTGCGCAGCGGGGCTGTCACCGTTGGTGCGCGCCGCTCCAGCAGGCGCCGGTGCGCGCTCCGCGCTGCTCGACAGCACTGCAATCGATACCAGCGCATCGCTGTCCGCCAGGTCGATCATCTTCACGCCGCTCGTCGAGCGCCCGTAGACGCTGATCATCTCGACTTCGGTCCGCAGCACGACGCCGCCCGACGTAATCAGGGTCAGGCTGTCGTCCGGCTTGACCACCCCGGAGCCGATGATCGGCCCGGTCTTGTGGAAGTCTTTCGAGAGCGTGCGGATACCCTGCCCGAAGCGGCGCTGCACGCCATATTCGCGCAGCGGCGTGCGCTTGCCGTATCCGTTCGCGGTGATCACCAGCAGCGTGTCCTCAGGGTCGCCGATCACGTCCATGCCGGTCAGCTCGTCGTCGCCGCGCAACCGGATCGCGTTCACCCCGGCGGCGGGGCGCCCCATCACGCGCACGTCTGTTTCGTGGAAGCGGATGCTCTGCCCCTTGCGCGTCACCAGGATCAGGTCCTGATCGCCGTTGGTGTGCTTCGCCCAGCGCAGATAATCGTGTTCTTCCAGCGCCATCGCGATCAACCCGTTGGCGCGCACCGATGCGAACGCGCTCACTGGGACGCGCTTGATGCGCCCCTTGCGCGTGCACAGCACGAAGTAGCCTTCGACATCCTCGAAGGTCGGCACGCTGGCGATCGCCGTGACGTATTCTTCCGGCTGAAGCGCCAGGAACGCGTTGATCAGCGTGCCCTTTCCCCCGCGTGACGCCTCGGGGATCATATACGCGCGCTCGGCGTAGACCTTGCCCTGATCGGTGAAGAACAGCACGTGATCGAGCGAGTTGGCCGGGTGAATCATCTCGACCGTGTCTTCCTCGCGCGTCGCCATGCCGGTCACGCCCTTGCCGCCACGCCGCTGCGAGCGGTACGCTTCGACCGGCACGCGCTTGATGTAACCGCGTTCGGTCAGGCTGATCAGCACTTCTTCCTCGCGGATCAGGTCGCTCTCGTTGAAATCAACCGACTGATCCAGCGCCAGCTCCGTGCGGCGATCATCGCCGTATTTCTCGGCCAGTTCGTTGAGGTCGTCGCGGATCAGCGCGAGGACTTTGCGCGGCGAGGCGAGCAGGTCTTCCAGGTACGCAATATGCTCGCGGATCTGGCGATACTCGTCTTCGATCTTCTGCTGCTCCAGCGCGGCCAGGCGGCGAAGCTGCATATCGAGGATCGCGCTCGCCTGGATCTCGGTCAGCGCGAACCGTTCCACCAGCGCGATGCGCGCCGCTTCTGTGTCATCCGCGTGGCGAATAGTGTGGATCACGTCGTCAATATCGGCCAGCGCAAGCAGCAGCCCTTCGAGAATGTGCGCGCGGGCGCGGGCGCGGCCCAGCTCGTACTCGCTGCGGCGGCGGATCACATCGCGGCGATGCTCGATGTAAATATGCAGCGCGCGCCGCAGGCTCAACAAGCGCGGCTCGCCATCGATCAGCGCCAGCATCTGCACGCCGAACGTGCTCTGCAAGTGCGTGTACTTGAACAGCCGGTTGAGCACGGTACGCGGCTGCGCCCCGCGCTTCAGGTCGATCATGATCGCCATGCCGCGCCGGTCCGAAGCGTCGCGCAGGTTGGCGATGCTCTCCAGGCGGCCATCGCGTACCAACTCGGCGATGCGCTCCAGAATCAGCGACTTGTTCAACTGGTACGGGATCTCGGTGACGGTAATGCGGAAGCGATCATCTGGCAGTTCTTCGACCTCGGTGCGGGCGCGCATCACAATGCGCCCCTTGCCGGTCGCGTAGGCTTCTTTCAGCTCTGCCCCGCCGACGATCAGCGCGCCGGTCGGAAAGTCCGGCCCGGTGACGTACTGCATGAGTTCGTCAACCGTGATATCCGCGACGGCCTCGTCCGGCTCGCCCTCGTAGGCGATCATCCGCTCGATCATAAACGTGATCGCGGAGGCAAGCTCGCGCAGGTTGTGCGGCGGGATGTTGGTCGCCATACCGACGGCGATGCCGCTGGTGCCGTTCAGCAGCAAGTTCGGCAGCTTGGCGGGCAGCACTTCCGGCTCGCGCAGGCTGTCGTCAAAGTTGGTGACGAAATCAACCGTCTCCATGTCGATGTCTTGGAGAATTTCTTCGGCGATGCGTGCCAACCGCGCCTCGGTGTAGCGCATAGCTGCCGGGCTGTCGCCGTCGATGCTGCCGAAGTTCCCCTGCCCGTCGACCAGCGGATAGCGCAGCGAGAAGTCCTGCGCCATACGCGCCATCGCATCGTACACTGCGCTGTCGCCGTGCGGGTGATACTTGCCCAGCACTTCGCCCACGATGCGCGCCGACTTCTTATACGACGAGTTGGCCCGCATCCCCATATCATGCATCGCGTAAAGGATGCGGCGGTGCACGGGCTTCAGCCCGTCGCGGGCATCGGGCAGCGCGCGCGCCACGATCACGCTCATGGCGTAGTCGAGGTACGCGCCGCGCATTTCGTCGTCAATGTTGATCTGACGAACGGTTCCGATCTCCATGGGGGTTTCTTGCTGATTATCCATCTGCTCTACGCCACCGCTCTTGAATCAGTCGGGCGACCATCACCAAAGCTCGGGTCGCCCGGTTGTCGTTTCGTTCGGCACCAAAAGCCATCACCGGCCCGGTTCCTGCTTGCTATAAGGCAGGCTGCTTGCCCCGCCATTGTGACCTGTTAATTGTACCTCGTCAGGCTCATTCAGGCGAATTTTCGCGCCGAAAAAGGTGCACGTTGCGGCCCGCAACAGTAACTGGCTAACCCGCTGGCCATGCGCCACAAAATAAGACGCCCAGGGGTGTTCGCCTGGGCGTCTTAATCGCTGCCGGGAATGCGTGCGATTCAGCTTCGCGCGTCAAGCGTCGAGAGCGCCTTGTGCACCTCGTCGAGCGAGCCGCAAAACCGGACTTCGTATGGCAGGCGTTTGGCTGCGCTCATAATCAAAACAGCCATCTCGTCTTTGCGGCTTCCCGCGCCGATCACATACACGCGCTTGACGCGCAGCGAAATCCGGCTGCGGCCCATCAGCGCATGCAGCGGCAGCCGCCGCTCGGTCTGACTCAGGTCGTACGCGACAAAAATCTCTTCGTAATCGATGTGCTGCTCGGCAACAGCATGCGTCTGGTCGATAATCTGCCCCAACGCCTGCCTGTCGTTTAACAACCGCCCGCTGATCGTGGCGACCAGGAGCGGCACGGCGTGGGATGCGTCCCAGGTATAATTCAGTTGATAATCGGCCATTGCCATGTCCTTGGCTCCATTGTGTGCCAGCCGTTCTGCCGATACACAAAATTATGGCGCATCTCAACGGATTAGTCCATTTTTCTAATAGCATGAGAAATACTGACAAAGCTCACATTCTACACCGATCAGCGCCCGCCTGGCTGTGGCGTGGAATGCTCGTCGCCGCTGCGATGGTGAGCGCCGGAACGCTCCTCGGCGCGCTGATGATCGCGCTCGGCGCCACCGATCCACCGCGCGCGGATCGCCGCGTGTGGGCGTCTGACGGCTGGCCCGCGCGCGCTGTCACGCTCGCGCCCGGCGAGGCGGGTTGGGAAACGGCGCCAGTCCCGCTGCCGGACGCTGCCACCTTCGCCCTGAAGGTTCGCGCGCGCCTGGCGGACGGTTCCGATCCTGGTGCGGCGTGGGGCGTGTGGCTCGAAGCGAGCGATGGCGCGCGCCTCGTCTACGCGCTCAGCGGTGAGGGATATCTCACCACGCGCCGCTGCCCGCCCGGTGACCTGCCGCCCGCGCTCGAAGATTGCCCTTCCCCGCTCCCGGAGTGGCGTTGGGCCGCGTATCCGCGCCTCAAGTCAGCCGGCGAGTCCAATCACCTCGCCGCGCACCGCGAAGCGCCCGGTCAGGTCCGCCTGTGGCTCAACCGCGAGCGGCTCGGCGTGACCACGCTCGCTCCGGCAGGCGCGTGGGGCGTGTGGTGGCGCGGCGGGCGGGACAGCGCCGCGACGCTCGAATGGGAGCGCGCCGCGCTCTACCAGGACTGAACGCCGATTCGTTGCAGCGACCCATGTGTGCTGCTACTGTTGTCACTATGAACCGTGCAATTTCCATCTCACACACACGCGCCCGGCGCCTGATCGCGCTGGCGCTGATTGCTTTATGGCTCGCCGCCGCGCTCGAACCGGCCCGCGCCGACGACACACGCCGCCGCCTGCGCGTGCCGATCCTGATGTATCACTACGTCAGCGAGCCGCCCGAAGATGCCGACCGCTACCGGCGCGATCTGTCCGTCACGCCCGAACAGCTTGACGCGCAGCTTCGCTGGCTGCGCGATAACGGGTATACGGTCGTCTCGCTCGACGAGGTGACGCTCGCGCTGCGCGCCGGGGCGCGCTTGCCGCCGCGCCCGGTCGTGCTGACCTTCGACGATGGCTACGCCGACGCCTACGAGCACGCCTTCCCGCTGCTGAAAAAGCACGCCATGACCGCGACGTTTTTCGTGGTGAGCGGCTGGATCGATGAGGGACGCGCCGGATATATGACCTGGGAGCAGGCGCGCGAGATGGCCGCCGCCGGAATGTCGATCCAGAGCCACAGCCGCACCCACCCGGACCTCAGCCGGGGCTGCGACTACGATTGCCTGGTCTATCAGGTGCTCGGCAGCATAGAGACGATCGAAGCGGAGATCGGCGTGCGCCCGCGCTTCTTTTGCTATCCATCAGGCCGCTACAACGGCAACGTGATGACCGTTTTGGAGCAGGTTGGCATCGTCGCGGCGGTGACGACCAATGGCGGCACGCTGCACGTCAGCGAGCGCCCTTTGCAGCTTGCCCGCGTGCGGATTCGTGGAACGACCGACCTGGGAGATTTCGCGTGGATGTTACGCGACTGGCGCGGCTAGGAGCACCGCGCCAGCCGGTTAACAGGGGCAGGCAGCGCCGGTAGGGTAAGCGGGGGGAACGCCGCCTGCCGCCTGGGACACAGGCATTCGATCAGTTAGCGCGAGGTCGAGCCACGGCCACCAACAAACCCGCCCAGCATCGCGATTCCGATGATGATCAAGATCAGCGGCCAGGTGCTCCACCAGTTGAGCGAGCCTAGCAACCCCAGCCCGGCCAGGAACGCCGCGGCGATCCAGCGGTTGCGCACGATCTGAGTCATGACGCGGCCATTCGCCTCGTAGCGCTGCCAGGTGTCATACGCCAGCCAGCCCGCCATGATCAGCAGCAGCCAGGCCCAGGTGTTGAGCTCAAACAGCCCGAACACGCCGAGCGCGACAATCGCACCACCCGCCATCGCGCGAGTACGCGCGCGCTCTTGCCAGGTGCGGCCCGCCGCCTCGTAGCTGCGCCAGCCGTCCATGAACAGCAAGCCGCCGAGCACAATCAGCAACAGGCTCCAAAGCTGGAAGTCCAGCCCCAGCCAGCTATCGATCACGTACAGCACGCCGATGCCGATCAGCCCAAGCCCGGCCAGCGCCGTCCAGTTACGTTCTTCAATCAGCTCGCGCAGGTTGAAGCCCGGCACGCGCTGCTCGTTCAGCTTGCGGCTGCGGGGAGGCGTCCCCGGGCGGTTGTTGCGATCATCGGGAGTCATCGTTCCCATCCATTTCTGCAATCAGCAGTTCTGTTGCCGTCTCTCACTCACTATTACGCACCACTCCGCAGCAGGTTGCGCACTCAGCGCAGCGGGTTTTTTCACCGTCGTCGCCCTCGCTAATTGCTGGCGGCTGACCGCTCAATACAAAAACGCCCCGGCGCGTGCCAGGGCGTGACCATCTCACTTGAAACCAGCGGAGATTACTCGATCTCGACCGCCATCGCGACCGCCTCGCCGCCACCCAGGCACAGCGCCGCCAACCCACGCCGCTGCCCGCGCAGCTTCAGCGCGTGGATCAGCGTCGCCAGCACGCGCGCGCCCGACGCGCCAATTGGGTGGCCGATCGCGATCGCGCCGCCGTGTACATTCAGCTTCTCCAGCGGAATCCCGAAACCGTTCTGCTCCAGCCCCTTGAGGTCCGCCAGTACTTGCGCGGCGAACGCCTCG
>CAZVCM010000026.1:0-26126 GCA_964626105.1 uncultured Thermoflexus sp. | reverse complement strand
TCCGCCACCAGAGCCTCGAGTACATCGAGGAGTCCGGCAAGCTAACCGACGCGGCCTAACGCTCAGCGGAACGATTATCTGAAGAAGCGAAACGCCCGGTGTCCTTCTGTGCCACCGGGCTTTGTGTTCTTACTCTGTGTTACCATCCGTCGCTTCCAGAATACGCCGCAGCCCGTTCTGATAGGCTTGAAACGCGGCGCGTCCGATGTCCGTCTGCCGGTAGAGCGTATAGGGGTATTTACCTCGGAACGTTTTTTCGACGGTGACGTATCCCGCTTGTTCAAGCTTGGTCAGGTGTGACGAAAGGTTGCCCTTTGTCAACCCGGTTTCATGCAGCAAGAACAGGAAATCCGCGCTTTCGACCGTGTAGAGGATCGCCATGATGGCCAGGCGCGCAGGCTCGTGAATCAGGCGCTCGATGTCGAGAATCGGACGCAGATCGGCGGTCATGATTGCGGCTCCTCCACCTTGAAGTGCGTCAGGTAGCGCCAGAGCGCAAGACCACCGGCGATCAACAAGTAGAGACCGACTGCCGCCGGATAGAGGACGTTGCGACTCTCCCGGTCGACACCCAGCAGAAGCAGCGCAAACGCACTAGCGACCACGACCAGCGCGTGAATATACAACCGCACGAGCCCTGTTTTCCGTCCATAGAACAGCAGCCCAAAGCTCAGCAGCAAACCGAGCAGCAAGAAGACGCTGTCCCCATACTGAGACAGGAAAACACCAAGCGCGGCCGCCAACCAGGACGCCCACTGCGAGAAGCGTTTGCGCTCTGGATCATCGCGGCGATATTGCACGTACCCCGTGCGTGGATAGATGATTCGCTCCCGTAGCGCCTCGGCGCTTTTGAAGATGGCCCAGGCACCCAAAGCGACGAGAACGATCAGAATCAGCGCCAGGAATACCGGACGCAGATCGTCTCCGCCCGCTCCCAAGCCTAACCCTGAGTAACCGAACTGAAGCGCCACCGCTGCAACCAAGAGCAAGCATCCGATCGTGGCTTCGGAAAGCCCACTGGCATGTTCATAGCGATAGGCGCGCCGGAAGATATGGTTAAGCACGGCGTTGTCGTTCATCGCATTTTTCCTTAGATCTCACCAACTAGTTTGCATTATAAACTAGTTTGTCATCCTAACGCAAGTCCCTCGTCGACACGCAACACCGAATAGCCGCTCACCGCCAAACCCGCTACAATCTCGCTGAGCGCCTGCCGAACCACCACGGAAGCCATGACCCAAGCCGACGTCACCGCCCTGCTCGAACACCTTGCGACTGTTTCCTACTTCGCCGCGCTCTCGCCGGATGACCAGCGCGCGCTCGCATCGCGGGCCGGGTTCCACACCTTCGAGGCCGACGAGGTGATCTTTCTCGAAGGCGAAACGCGCAGCAGCCTCTGGATCATCGAAGACGGCAGCGTGAAAATCTCCAAGCTCAACCCCGAAGGCGCGGAATACATCCTGCATCTGCTCGGACCCGGCAGCATCTTCAACGACATCGCCGCGCTGGACGGCGGTCCAACACCCGCCAACGCGATCGCCATGACGCTCGTCACGGCGTGGTCGATCTCCTCCGAGGTGCTGCGCGACGCGATCGAACAACACCCCGCCATGGCGCGCGCCGCCATCGAAACGCTGACCGGCAAGGTGCGTGCGCTCAATCGCCAGTTGGAAGACCTCGCGCTCTATCCGGTGCTGGCGCGGCTGGCGCGCTTTTTGCTGGCGCAGGCCGAAGACCCGTCGCTCAGCGGGCCCGGGATCACGCGCGCCGCGATCGCTGGACATCTCAACACTACGCCTGAGACGATCAGCCGCGTGCTGGTCAAGTTGCAAAACGCCGGGGCGATCCGCTTCGACCGGCACCGCATCCTGATCACCGATCGGGACCTTCTTCGCTCGCTCGCAGAGCTTTAGGTCAAGCACAGCTAAGAGAAGCTCAATACAACTAGACAGCAGGGAGCAGGTCGCTGCGCTCGCTGTTTCTCGCTGCCTCATGGCTGCTTGTCGCTCCCTCTTGATCCACGTCAAGTCCTTTGACGCCCATCAAGGACGATTGTGCGCGCCTGCACTATCCTGAGCACGTCGAACACACAGACAGGAACACCGCGATGAATAAACGCTGGAAACCACTCATCAACCGGGCGACATGCACGGGCTGCGGCGCGTGCGTCCAGCGCTGCCCCGAGGGCGCGCTAGAGGCAATCGCCGGAAAAGCGGCGGTCACGCAGCCGCAAGCGTGCACGTACTGCGGGCTGTGCGAAACGCTGTGCCCGGCACGCGCCATCGCGCTCCCCTATCTGGTGGTGTTCGCTGATTCGTCCGTATCCGATGCAGGCATAAGGTGACATTCAGACTATGAAGCGTCGTTCAATTCTGGCTATTTCCTTGACTCTGGCGATTTTGCTCGGCGTAGGCCTGACGGTCACTGCCGGCTTGTCGCTCGCACAAAGCGATCCATCTCCAAGTGAGCAAGAGGCGCGGCAAGCCACCGTCGAGTATACGCTGCTGGCAGGTGGCGGCACGGGGCAGCTCGTGTTCGTGGGCGTGGGCGGTGATATTGACGGTGTCGTCAACCCGACGCTCACCGCGCGGCCCGGCGATGTCGTCAAGATCACGTTGATCAACGACGACGGGATGCTGCACGACGTGGTGATTGACGAGTTCAATGCCGCGACGGACCAGTTCGCCGATCGCGGCGAACAAGACTCGTTTACCTTCACGGCGAACCAGACCGGCACCTTCACGTATTACTGCTCCGTGCCGGGGCACAAAGCCGCTGGAATGTTCGGCAAGCTGGTGGTTGGCACGGCGGCTGCGGTTCAGGATGAGGGCGCCGATATCGTGCGCGATCCTGCCGATGTGCCCGCGCCGCTGGCGCCGCGCGAGCCGCAGACTGTCGAGGTTGATCTAGTGGCTGAGGAAGTGCTCGGCCAGCTCGCCGATGGCACGGTGATGACCTACTTCACGTTCAACGGAACGGTTCCCGGCCCGATGATCCGCGTGCGTGTCGGCGATACCGTCAAGGTGAACTTCCGCAACGAGGTGTCGAGTCAGTTCCCGCACTCGCTGGACTTCCACGCGGCGACCGGCCCAGGCGGTGGCGCAGTGTTCAGCAACCTCGGCCCCGGTGAGGAGACGACCTTCTCGTTCAAGGTGCTCAACCCCGGCCTGTACGTCTATCACTGCGCCACACCAAGCGTCGCACATCACATCGCGATGGGCATGTTCGGGCTGATCCTGGTCGAGCCGGAAGAAGGGCTGCCCGAGGTAGACCGCGAGTTCTACGTCATGCAGAGCGAGCTGTACACCGAAGAACCGTATGGGGCGACCGGCTACGTGAACTTCAGCCACGAGAAGATGCTGGACGAGCAGCCTGAATACTTTGTGTTCAACGGCGCAGCGGGCGCGCTGACCAGTGACGAGCATGCGCTGCACGCAGAGCTAGGAGAAACCGTGCGCATCTTCTTCGGCGTCGGCGGGCCAAACTTCATCTCGTCGTTCCACGTCATCGGCGAGATCTTCGACCGGGTGTACGACCAGGGCTCGCTGACCAGCCCACCCCTGACCGACGTGCAAACCACGCTGGTCCCCGCTGGCGGCGCGGCGATGATCGAGTTTGCCACCGAGGTCCCAGGCCGTTTTATCCTGGTCGACCACGCGCTGAGCCGGGCCGAGCGCGGGTTGATGGGCTATCTCTACGTCGAAGGCGATGACCAGCCGGACATCTTCGACGGCACGCTGACACACGGCTCCGGCCACTAGGCTTTCGACCGCGCGGGTGGCGGGGCGTGCCGCTCCGCCGCCTGCCAGCAAAGGCACGCAGCGATGACCGTATCCATCACCGAAGATCTTGTGCTCGACGCGCTCCGCACGGTCATCGACCCGGAGCTTGGCATCAACATCGTTGACTTGGGGCTGGTGTATGACATTCATGTCGAAGGCGAGAACATTGATATCCTGATGACCATGACGACGCCTGCCTGCCCGTTGGGCGCGCACATCACCGCTGAGGCAACGTACGCCATCGAGCAAGCGACTGGCTCGCGCGACGTCGCCATCGACCTTGTGTGGAGCCCCGCCTGGACGCCCATGATGATGTCGCTTGCCGCCAAGCAACAACTCGGCTGGCTTTCGTAACACGCTTCGCCCATTCACTATTCCAGTTGTCTCAGTCATTTTCTGCGAAGGAGCATCACACTCTCATGGAAACCACCACCAAGCTGACGCTCGACGTGCGCGTGATCCCGCCCGCCGACAAGCACCCGACCATCTTCCAGACATTCGACGCGCTGGCGCCCGGTGAGGCGTTCGAGCTAGTCAACGATCACAACCCGAAGCCGCTTCACTATCAGCTCATGTTTGAGCGCGAGAACGAGTTCACCTGGGAGTATCTGGAAGAAGGCCCACAGGTGTGGCGCGTTCGCATCGGCAAGCAAGCCGCGTCGGGCTAGCGCGCGAGGCGCAAGCGATGACACCCTACCGCATCGCCCGCGCCGTCGTAGGAGCCGCGGTCGGAATCATTCTGATCGCGGCTCTTTACGGCGGGCTGGAACGCCTGGGCTGGCGGTTGCCGCCCGTCGACGCCGGAACCAGCAGTGTGCACGGCGCGTTGATGATCGCAGGATTCTTCGGAGCGGTCATCGGCGTGGAGCGTGCCGTCGCGCTGACGACCGGCGCGCGATCCCGGCGCACGCGGCTGGCGTTTGCGGCGCCGCTACTCTGCGTGTTCGGCGCGCTGCTGCTGGTCAGCGATCCGGGCAACGCGCTGGGCCGCCTGGCGCTGACCGGCGGAAGTCTTGCGCTGGTGTGCGTCTACGCTGTGGTCATCTGGCGCCAGCCAACCTTATTCACGATCACGATGGGGCTGGGCGCCTACGCGCTGCTGATCGGCAACGCGCGCTGGAGCAGCGGCCAGCCAATCGACGCCATCGTGTACTGGTGGATCGCGTTCCTGGTGCTGACGATCGTCGGCGAGCGGCTGGAGCTGGCGCGGATGGTCCGCCCAACGCGCGGGCGCACGGCAGCGTTCGTCGCCGCAACGGCGCTCTATCTCGGCGGCGTCGCGCTGACCAGCCTGGAACTCGACCTCGGCGTGCGCGTGGCGGGCGCGGGGATGCTGGCGCTCGCAATCTGGCTGGCGCGTTACGACATCGCGCGGCGGACCGTGCGCCAGCGCGGCCTGACACGCTACATCGCGATCTGTCTGCTGGCGGGCTATGTCTGGCTGGGGATCGGCGGCGGGCTGGCGCTGGTGTACGCATCGCAGGGCGCAGCGTACAGCTATGACGCGATCCTGCACAGCGTTCTGCTCGGGTTCGTCTTCTCAATGATCTTCGGGCACGCGCCGATCATCATCCCAGCGGTGGCGCGCCTCGCCGTGCCCTATCATCCGCGCTTCTACGCGCAGCTCGCCCGGCGTCCCGCCAGCCTGCGGCGCCGCAGCAGTGGGGCCCGGCGCGCCAGCCCGGCGGCGCGGCGCTGGGGCGGCCTCGGCAACGAGATCGCGCTGATCGTGTTCCTGCTGCTGACCGCCGCCTCGATCGCGTCTGGGCAGCGCGTCCAGCGCCAGCGTACGAGTCACACACCAGCATCCATCCAACCCTCAGCAAGTCATTAGGCAGAGCTGGCACCTGTTCCACAGCCGCGTGAGCGCGCAACCCCACGCGGCTGCTTTGCGTCCGCCAAAAGACGGAGCGCGCATCCGCCCAAGTCCGGTAGCTCCTCACGCCGCACCTGCCGCACAATGAACCACAGATAACGCATACCACAAGGCAGGAGGCGAGCGCATGGTTCACGTGATCGTGATCGGAGGTGGACCGGCAGGGGTAACAGCGGCCATTCGCGCGCGCGAGCTCGGCGCGGACGTCACGCTCATCGAGCGCAAGCGGCTCGGCGGTATCTGCACCAACGACGGCTGCGTGCCGACCCGCGTCCTCGCCAAAGCAGCACGACTCATGCGCGAAGCCGAACACTTCCCGTCCTACGGCCTGCAAAGCGAGCGCCCGACCGTCGATTTCGCGCAGTTGATCGCGCGGACGCAGCAGGTCGTCTATCAGGTGCACGAGAAAAAGCAGATCATCGGTCATCTGAGCGAGGCCGGTGTGCAGGTAATCGAGAACAGCGGCGGCGCAGCGTTTGTCGACCCGCACACCGTTGAGTTAGGGGATGGCCGCCGCCTGAGCGCGGATCGCTTCATTCTGGCAGCAGGCGGGCACGCGCGCCGGTTCGACTTCCCTGGCAGCGAGCACGCGCTGACGCACCATGACGTCTGGGCGATGCGCGAACTGCCGCAGTCGGTCGCGATCGTCGGCGCATCCGCGACCGGCGCGCAGCTTGCGTCCGTCTTCGCGGCGTTCGGCTCGGACGTCACATTGCTCGAAGCCGCACCACGTATCCTGGCGCGCGAGGATGCATCCATTTCGGCTGCAATGCGCGAGGCGTTTGTAAGACGCGGCGTGCGCGTGGTCGAGGGCATCAGCGGCGTTGAGCGCATCGATCCGGATGGTGACCTGCTCCGCCTGACGTACAAGCACGGTGACGCGCTCGCCAGCGTCAGCGCTGAACGCGTGTTGCTGGCGGTCGGCTGGGTCGGCAACGTCGAAAGCCTGCGCCTGGAAGCGGCCGGGCTGAGCGGCACCGCGCGCGGCTACGTCGAGGTGAACGATTATCTGCAAACCGCTGTGCCGCATATTTTCGCAGCAGGAGACATCACCGGGCGCATGATGCTCGTCCAGAGCGGCAGCTACGAGGGGCGGCTCGCCGCCGAAAACGCCGTACTGGGGCCGGGGCAGCCCTATTCGCACCAGATCGTCCCGGCGGGCGGCTTCACCGACCCGGAATACGCGAGTGTCGGCTTGACCGAAGAAGCCGCGCGTGCCGCGCACGACATCGCGGTTGTGACCGTCCCGTACAGTGAGCTAGACCGCGCTGTAATTGACGATCACACCGAGGGCTTCTTCAAACTGATCGTCTCACAGGAAACGCATCGCGTGCTGGGCGCACACATCGTCGGAGAGCAAGCCGTCGAAGCTGTGCAGATTGTTGCGGCGGGGATGGCAGCGGGGATGTGGGTTGAGCAACTCGCTGAACTCGAGCTTGCGTATCCGACCTACACCGCGATCGTCGGCCTCGCTGCGCGCCGGATGCTGCGCGTTCTCGGCGTGATGCCGCTGGCGGCGCAATGGCAGGCGCTCGGCACGTCGCTGGTCGCTGAGTGGGAACGGGGCGCCTAATGACGGGGGCGACTGCTCTTCGCTTTCGCACGGCGCGGAACGCGCGCGTCTTGTGGGCGCTGAGTATGGCGTTAGTCGTCGCCTCGTTCCTCTTTCGCACGTGGAACACGCCCGGCGTCGTTGAGTCGCTCGGGCTGACTGGCTGGGACCTAGTGCTTGAGATCGCATGGTGGTCCGTTCTGATCCCGGCGGCGGGCCCGGCGTACGCGATCGTCGGCTTGCTGATCGCCACCCGCAAGCCACACAACCCGATCGGCTGGCTCGCGCTGGCGATGAGCATCATGATCGCGCTGCACGATATGTCCTGGCAATACACGGTACGCGCCGGTGCAGTTGAGCCAGGGCAGTGGCCGGGCGGGGAAATCGCGGCGTGGCTGTCTGGCTGGTTCGCGCTGATGATGATGCCACCGCTGCCGTTCACGCTCATTCTGCTTTACTACCCGGCGGGGCAGCTTGTTGCGCCGTTCGGACGACGGGTCATGCGGCTTGCAGTGTTGAGCGTGCTGCTCGGCACGCTAATCGCCATCGCCCAGCCCGCGCTGCTCATTGACGGCACTCCGGGAGACGGCTCCTGGCCGCGCGCCGCGCAGGTCGCGCTCAAACTGGCCGAATACGGGACCTATCTCGGCTTCCTGGGTGCAGCGTTGTCGATTGTGCTGCGCTATCGCCGTGCCACCGGCGCGGAGCGGCATCAGGTGAAATGGCTGGCATATATCAGTGTCATCATCGGCGTGGCGTTTGCCGCCGGGATGAGCGCGTGGTCGCTGCCCGGCAAGTATTACGCGGGGAGCGCGATCCTCTCCTTCGTCGTATTCGGCTCCGCGATCGGCATCCCGGCCACCATCGGGATCGCGATCCTCAAGCAGCGGCTGTACGAGATCGATCCAATTATCAACCGCACGCTGGTCTACGGCGTGCTGATGGCGGTGCTCGGCGTAACGTATGTCTGCAGCGTGCTGGCCCTACAATACGCGCTTCGACAGCTCGCCGGGCAGCAATCCAGCCTGGCAATCGTGACCTCGACGCTGGCGATCGTGGCGCTTTTTGCGCCGCTGCGGAATCGGATACAGGACCTGATCGACCGCCGGTTTTACCGCAGCAAGTATGACGCTGAGAAGATGCTCGCCGCATTCAGCAAGCGCCTGCGCAGCGAGGTCGACGACGACCGGCTGACGGCGGGGCTGATGGCCGTGGTAGACGAAGCGGTTCATCCCTCGCACGTTTCGCTGTGGATGGTTAAGCGCCCGGATGTCTCTCGTTCAGCGCGCGAGGAACAGGGATGAAAGTGACAGCGGCTCCTTCACTCCAATCACTCAAAGGGTTGCGTAGCTGGCTGCAGCGGCCCGCTCGTCGCCAGCCGCCGATGACGACGCTCGAATGGGTCCGGCTGGCGCCCGAGCTCACCAACGAGATCGCAGCCGACGACGCGCTGATCGAATATCTCGTCCAAAACCCGGACGTGACGAAAGTGGATCGCCTGCCGGTCGAGTCACCTGCTGTGCGCGCGCTGCGTGACGCGGGTGTGGCGCTGATCGTGCCGCTGGTCAGCCAGGGCGAGCTGGTTGGGCTGCTGAACCTCGGACCGCGCCGCAGCGATCAAGGCTATTCGTGGCACGACCGTCGCCTGCTAGGCACGCTTTCCAGCCAGGCTGCGACCGCGCTGCGCGTCGCCCAACTCGCACAACACGAGCGCATCGAGGCGCTGGAGCGCGAGCGGTTGGCGCATGAGCTGCGCGTCGCCGGAAGCATCCAGCAGATGTTGCTTCCCCAGCAACTTCCCAGGCTCGACGGATGGGAGACTGCGGCACACTATCGACCAGCGCGCGCAGTTGGCGGTGACTTTTACGACTTCATCGAGCGGCCAGACGGGCGGCTGGTAATCGTCGTGGCAGATGTGAGCGACAAGGGGATCCCAGCCGCGCTGGTGATGGCTTCGACGCGCACGATTGTCCGCGCCGCCGCGTCCCAATTCGACAGCCCTGGCGAGATTCTGGCGCACGCGAACGACGAGCTTGTCCCAGACATCCCGGCGCCGATGTTCGTGACCGTCTTTTGCGGCATTCTCGACCCGCAGACCGGGCGCCTGCAATACGCGAATGCGGGGCACACCCTGCCCTACCGGCGCACGTGCGAGCAGGTCGATCATCTGCGCGCGACCGGGATGCCGCTGGGTCTGTTCCCGGAAATGACCTACGACACGTTCGAGACCACCATCGAGCCGGGCGAGTGCCTGCTGTTTCTGAGCGACGGCCTGACCGAAGCGCACAACCCGGCGGGCGCCATGTTCGGCGAAGGGCCGCTGGGCGATGCGCTGATCGGCTATCGGGAAGGGCAGGCATTGCTCGATCACCTGCTCGACGAACTGGCTGCCTTCACTGGGCCGGGGTGGGAGCAGGAAGACGATGTGACGCTGCTCACCCTTCAACGCCAGGAAGAAGGTGTCGCGTGATAGCTGGCTCGGACGGTCAAGATGATCAGGATGCTCGCTGGACGATGCTCGCTGCGTTCGCGCTGTCGAGCGCGCCGGGCAACGAGCGCCGCGTGATGGAACGCGTCGCGCAGGCTACGCAGGTGCTGAAGCTCTCGCCCCAGCAGATGGACCGCCTGAACACTGCCGTCTCTGAGGCCGCGCTCAACGCGATCGAGCACGGTAACCAGTATCAAGCCAGCCTGCCGGTAGAGGTCGACGTCGCCGTGTCACAGAGCGCGCTCAGAGTCACGATCACCGATCGGGGCGCCAGCGGCACGTACGCCACCGCCGAAGCGCCGGACTTGCAGGCCAAACTGGCGGGCGCGCAATCGCCGCGTGGCTGGGGGTTGTTCCTGATCAAGAGTATGGTCGATTCGATGCGCATCGTCGAATCGCCCAACCAGCACACGATCGAGCTAATGCTCAACCTCGATGAAATGAGTCAGGGGGAAAATGATGCTGATGGCGCTTGAAGCAAGTGTACGCGACCGCCGCGCCGCATCCGTGATTGACCTGTGGGGCGAAGTCACCGCTGCGGGAGCAGCAGAATTGCTCGCGGCCTACGAGACCGCCGCAGCCGGGACGGCGCCAACCATTGTCTTGAACTGCCGCAAGATGCGCTACATCAACAGCCAGGGGATCGCGCTTCTGGTCGAGTTATTGAAACGCTCCCGCCGGGATCACCGCACACTGATTGCCTGCGGCCTCGCGCCGCATTTCGCCGAGATATTCGAGATCACGCGGCTGTCGGATCTCATCCCGCTCTATGAAGACGAACGCAGCGCTCTGGCCTTCGCCCGAGGGCTTGCCGCCAGCTAACACACATTGATTCGCCAGCGACTACACTGACTACTCCAGGAGATCACGCTATGATGCCAGCAAATGCCACCATCGAGCTTCGCCGCCTCAGCGATACCATCAGCGCGCTAGACATTCGCGGAGAAGTGACCGCGTTCGCCGAGCCGATGCTGATGGACACTTACCTGCGTGCCACGACAGAGGGCGCGCGCGCCGTCGTGCTCAACTTCGCCGGGCTGGACTATATGAACAGCTCCGGGATCGGGTTGCTCGTCACCCTGCTGATCCGCGCCAACCGCGCAAAGGTCCGGCTGCTCGCGGTCGAGCTCAAGGAACACTACCGGCACATCTTCGAGCTGACCCGGCTCAACGAAGCGATCCGCATCTATCCCACCGAAGCCGAGGCGCTGGCCGCGCTGGCTGGTTTCTAGCCG
This sequence comes from uncultured Thermoflexus sp., assembly GCA_964626105.1. GTDB lineage: Bacteria > Chloroflexota > Anaerolineae > Aggregatilineales > Aggregatilineaceae > DYGX01. Next base: position 15,193 of record CAZVCM010000026.1, on the reverse strand, counting down.
CCCGACCCGGGCAACCGTCGCTGACAGAGAGGAACGCCAATGACCACCGATCCTGAAACCGCATCACAGCCCCGGGACGAAGCCTTCTGGGCGCGGGCGATCGGCGCGCTGAAAGTGCGCACCATGCCGGTTGAGGCGCTGAACCTGAATGTCCAGGGCCGTCACCTGGTCGGCCCGCTGCAAGGCTTCGGCCCGCTGTATCACAAGCGCTATCGCGTGCGCCTTAACGGGGTGGCACTCCCTCCCGAAAGCGTAATCCAGACCTGGCGGCAGAACTTCGCCAGTTTCTGGCCGCAGGGCAACCATTTTTTCGCACCGCTCAGCGGAATCGCGCCGGGAGAGGTCGCCGTGCTGAACATCGCGTCACCGGTGGGCGTCAAGATGTCGACCGGCATCCTGGTCATCTATTCTGACGAGACCTGTTTCACATTCATGAACCCGCAGGGGCACATGTTCGCCGGGATGATCACGTTCAGCGCGTATGAAGAAAACGGTGTGACGGTGGCGCAGGTGGAGCCACTACTGCGCTCGAACGATCCGTTTTGGGAAGTGATGATGCGGATCTACGGGTTCAAGCGCGAGGACTGGTTCTGGCATCAAACGCTGACCGCCCTCGCCCGGTTCTTTGGCGCGCAGCCGGAAGTTGAGTTTGCGGAAGAGTGCCTGGATCCGCGCTACCAATGGGCCGAAGCGAAAAACATCTGGCACAACGCGGCGATTCGCTCGGGCTTGTACACGATTATGGTGCGCCCGGTGCAGCGGCTTGCCCGCAGAGTCAGCCGCCACCCGGTCAGGCGCAACTGATAAACATATCCCTCAGTAGCGCACCCTCGAAGGGCCTGGATGCGGCGCCCTTCGGGGGCTTTTTTGTCTTGACATCAGGCTGCACGATCACTACAATCTCGTATTGAAAAAGTTTTTCACTTAGCGGAAACCGGACGACAGGAGTGTTCGACACCATGCTCTACCGCTTGCTCGTGATTCTGATGCTGCTGAGCGCGCTCATACCCGGCGCTGTGAGCCTCACGCCACATATGGCACAGGCGCAAAGCGAGAAGCCCGTGCTCGTCGCCAGCTTCAGCATTTTGGCAGACGTGGCCGCACGCGTCGCGGGAGACGCCGCGACGGTCCGCTCATTGATGCCGCTCGGCGCGAACCCGCATACCTACAGCCCCACCGCGCAGGATGTCGTGCGCCTGAGCGATGCGGATCGCGTGCTGGTCGTCGGCGCGAATTACGAGGAGACGCTGCTGCCAGTGGTCGAAGAAGCCGCCGGAGATCGCGTCGTCGTGGTATCGCAGTGCGTGCCGATCCGACCCGTGATCACAGGCGATGCGCTTGCGCCGCCTGAACATGACCCTGAGGAACACGCGGAAGCAGCGCCCGGCGCGTGGCAAGATCTCTGCGCCGCGCACCACGAAACACTCGACGAGGTGTTTGGGGATCGGGCCGACGCGGATGGCGAGGTGCTGGGTATGCTCTACTCCCTGCCCTGCGGGGGAGACGCGCAGGATGATCACGCGCACGAAGCCGGATCGTGCGACCCGCACGTGTGGACCGATCCGGCCAACACCGCGCTGTGGGCGCTGATGATCCGCGACACGCTGAGCGAGCTTGACCCCGCCCATGCCGAAACGTATGCCGCCAACGCTGAGGCATATTTGTCCGAGCTGGCGGCGCTCGATGAAGAACTGCGCGCGTTAGTTGACAGCGTTCCCGCTGAGCGCCGCGCAATCGTAACCAACCATGTCGCGCTGACATATTTCGCAGAGCGGTATGGGCTGTCGCTGGCGGGCGTCATCATCCCCGGCGGCAGCACCACGTCCGAACCATCGGTGCGCGAGGTGCTTGCGCTGGTGGAGACGATCCAGGCGCGCGGCGTGCCCGCGATCTTCACTGAGCCGACCGCCAGCGACGCCACCGCCGCGCAGATCGCCGAAGAAGCGGGTATTCCGCTCGTCCCGCTCTACACCGGCTCGCTCAGCGCGCCGGAAGACGGCGCCGGGACGTACCTCGACTATATGCGCCACAACGCCGCCGCGATCGCAGACGCGCTGCGCTAACCCGCCGAAAGGAGACGCCACGCCCATGAAACCACACCCCGTTGTGCTCGAAGATATCACCGCGCTCGGCACGCCTTATCGCGTTGTGATCCCGCCGGAATATGAAGACGAAAACGGGCACATGAACATGCGCTGGTATCTCGCGGTGTACGACGACGCGGGCTATCCGCTCGCCGCGCGGCTCGGTCTCACGCCGGAGTTCCACGCGCAGCGCGGCACCGGCGGCTACGACCTGGAGCATCACATCCACTATCTGAGCGAGGTACTGGTGGGCGACACAATCGCAGTCTACACGCGGCTGCTCGATCGCTCTACCAAGCGCATCCACTACATGATGTTCATGGTCAACGAAACGCGCGGTGCGCTGGCGTCGATCTTCGAGTGCGTCAACTCGTTCGCAGATCTCACCGCGCGCCGAACCGCGCCCTACCCCGACGAGATCAGCCGGAACATCGACGCGCTGCTGGCCGACCACGCGCGCCTCGGCTGGGACGCGCCGGAGTGCGGCGTGATGCATGCCTGACGCGGCCCTGTGCCACTCACCGCCGGACATTTCTACAATCTATCTACACGCCCGCCCGTGCGAGTTTTAGGAGCGCGCCATGCCCGATCATTCCCGTCACCACGCCAACACTGAGCACGATCACAACGCGCATGACCACGCCGGGCACGCGCCTGTAGCGAGCGATGCGCTCCACGGGCAAGCGATGGATCACGCTGCGCACGGCACCGCGCCGCACCACGACGAAGACGCGCGTCACGTCGGCCACGAGCACAATCACGGTGCGGGGCACGCGGGCGGGCACGGCGCGCACGTAGACCACACCGGCCATGAGGAAATGTTCCGCCGCCGCTTCTGGGTGAGCCTGCTGCTGACGATTCCGGTGCTGCTGTTCAGCCCGATGCTGCAAGACTGGTTCGGCTTCTCAATGCCGGACTTTCCCGGCGATCGCTGGGTTGGACCTGTTTTCGCGATCGCGGTCTTCCTCTATGGTGGCGTGCCGTTTCTGCAAATGTCCGTGCCAGAGTTACGCAACCGCCGCCCCGGCATGATGACGCTGATCTCGCTGGCGATCACAGTCGCCTTCGTCTACAGCCTATTCGCAGCTTTCGTCGCGCCGGACACCGGGTTCTTCTGGGAAATGGCGACGTTGATCGTCGTGATGCTGCTCGGTCACTGGCTGGAGATGCGCAGCGTGCGGCAGGCGTCCGGCGCGCTGAGCGAGCTCGCGAAACTCATGCCCGACACCGCCGAGCGCGTCGCGGATAGCGGCGAGGTCGAGACGGTGCCGGTGAGCGCGTTACAGCATGGGGATGTCGTGCTGGTCCGTCCGGGCGCCAGCGTGCCCGCCGATGGCGAAGTCGTTGAGGGGCGTTCGGACATCAACGAGGCCATGGTCACGGGAGAGTCCCGCCCCGTCAGCAAGGAACAGGGCGACCAGGTGATCGGCGGGACGATCAACGGGGACGGCAGTCTGCGCGTGCGCGTGACGGCTACCGGCGACGAAACCGCGCTGGCGGGCATCATGCGCCTGGTCGATGAAGCGCAGCAGAGCAAATCGGACACGCAAATTCTGGCGGACAAGGCGGCGGGCTGGCTGTTCTATGTCGCGCTGGCAGTCGCGGCGATCACCGCGGTGGCGTGGCTGATCGCGGTCGGCGCGGAGCTGGACGTGCTTGAGCGCACCGTCACCGTCCTGGTGATCGCCTGCCCACACGCGCTGGGGCTGGCGATCCCGCTCGTGGTCGCGATCAGTACCTCACTTGGCGCGCGCAACGGGATTCTCGTTCGCAACCGGCTCGCGCTGGAAGACGCGCGAGAGATCGACACGGTGATCTTCGACAAGACCGGCACGCTGACCGAGGGCAGCTTCGGCGTGGTCGATCAGGCGACGGTCGAAGGCTGGGATGCTGACCGGGCGCTCGCGCTTGCGCTGGCGGTTGAGGGCGACTCCGAGCACTCGATCGCGCGCGGAATCCGCCGCGCCGCCGAGGAACGCAGTCTGCAGCCACCGCCGGTCAGCGGTTTTGAGGCGATCAAGGGGCGGGGCATCCAGGCGCAGCACGACGGGCGGGCGGTCTACGTCGGCGGGCCGCGCCTGCTCGAAATGCTCAACAGCACCCTACCCGACACGCTCCAGGCGTTTGGCGAGCGCGCGGGCAGCAAGGGGCAGACGGTCGTCTACCTGATCGACGAGACGGCCCCGGTCGCTGCCTTTGCGCTGGCAGATGTTGTCCGCGCCGAGAGCCGCGAGGCTGTCCGCCGCTTACAAGAGGCGGGCGTCGAGGTCGCCATGCTGACCGGTGACAGCCGCGACGTCGCGCAGGCGGTGGCCGAAGACCTGAATATCAGCACGTTTTTTGCGGAAGTGCTACCGGAGCACAAAGATCAGAAGGTGGCGGAGCTTCAGCGGCAGGGCAAGCGGGTCGCGATGGTGGGCGATGGCGTGAACGACGCGCCCGCGCTCACCCGCGCCGACATCGGGATCGCAATTGGCAGCGGGACGGACGTCGCGATCGAGTCCGCAGACATTATCCTCGTGCAGAACGATCCGCTTGACGTGGTCAATATCTTCACGCTGAGCAACGCGACCTATCACACGATGATCCAGAACTTGCTGTGGGCGACCGGCTACAACGTCGTCGCGCTACCGCTGGCGGCAGGGGTGCTCGCGCCGGTGGGGATTGTGCTCTCCCCGGCAGTGGGCGCGCTACTGATGTCGCTCAGCACGGTGATCGTCGCGATCAACGCGCAGCTTCTGCGGCGGCTCGATCTGGCGGCGTAAAGCAACCGCACTTATTCGTCGCGCTTCTCATCGCGGCTCCTTGTCGCGATAGAAATACTCAAACTCGCAGTAGTCATCGCCTTGCAGGAGCGTTTTCGTCCGGCGCAGGCCGATGCGCGGATTGAACGCGGCGGCGATGTGCGGGTCGGTCGCGCAAGTCATCGCGAACAGCAGCGGCGCGCCACCCTCAACGTTTTGCGCGATCTCGGCTTGCGGGCAACGCGTGCAGCGGAGCCGCACCGTCTCGCAAGTCGCCTCGGTCGTGTACTCAAATCCGTATGGCCGCAGCGGCTCCCATAAGGCAGCGATCAGGTCTTCGATGGTGTGGCTTGTCTGTTGTGCGGCGACGGCGCTCCATTGGGCGCGCGCATTCTCGGCGGCGAGGTCTTCCAGCGCCTCGACCAGCGGCACGCCAAGCCGGTCGTGCAACCCTTTGAGCAAGTGCAGCATCCCGATGCTGTGCCCGCGCCGAAGCTGGTCGCGCTGGCTGCGAAGCTGATCTTCAAGCGTGAGTTCGTCCTCGGTCATCGTCGTTCGTCCCCTGAGTTCGCGGCGCAGAGGGTGAGTGTAGTCGCGTTTCGGGCGCGCGCCAAGCCGCCAAAAAGAAAATCGCCGGGCTGCGAACAGTCCGGCGATACAGGGTCCAGGAAAGGGGTGTGTCAGGCGCCGCTGGGCGCTTGCTCCCGTCGCGCGGCGATCCAGTTGCGAATGCGCTGCGCATTGAAGAGGACATAGTCCAGCCCGATGTAACCGGAGACGCGCCAGGCCAGCAGCAGCGCAATCCCGACGACGAACAGCAGCGGGTTCGTGCTGGCGGAACCGGCCATCATGAAGTTCCAGTTCATAAACGCGCCGAAGAACGCAGCCACCCCGACAAAAGCGCCCACAATCAATGCGATCCCAATCATGACCTCGCCGATCGCAATCAGCTTGGCGAACCAGGTGTACGCTTCCATATCGAGCAGCGTCTGCAAGAATGAGCGATACCAGTCAAACGCGATCGCCGGGCGGCCGTTCTCGGGAATGGCAACGGCGCTCGTCCAGAAGCCCTTGAGCGCCACACCGCCATTCATCCACGCAGCTTCCGTAATCTTGTGCGATCCCGCGTCAAACCACTGCAAACCGAGCCAGATCCGGACCGGCAGCCAGAGTAGCGCCGCGCGGCGATCTGTGAACAGACGCTGGAAGATCGAAGACTGCTCAATCGAAATGTTGCGGTTGCGAGTTGCGGAAATGGTAGCCATTGGTGTCTCCCTGTGTCCCTGAAGAAGTTCTCTTCACTTGATGACACCAGTATAGGGCACGCGCCGGGGCGCTTGTAGCGGGGAAAACCCCTTATTGCCGCAGGAAAGGTCAGGGAAAACGGCAGACTTTGCGCCATGTTGCGGGGGAAAACCTGACACACGATGGCGACACGCTACGTTTCGTCGAGCATGCCACGCTCCAGCGCGTCGCGCACGAGCTGCGCTCGCGTCGCAAACCCGAGCTTTTCCATGCCGCGCGCGCGATACGTCTCGACGGTCTTCACGCTGATCGCCAGTCGGTCAGCGATCTCGGCATTGGTGTGCCCCAGAGCGACCAGCCGCAACACATCCGCCTCGCGCTGGCTGAGCGCTTTCCACGGATCGCCGGCATCTGCGTCTGAGGTCGCACCGGACGACGCAGACTCACCGCCGTTGAGCAGCTTGCCCATCATCGCAGAGTGAATATACGTCTCGCCGCGTGCCACTGCCCGAAGCGCGTTGAGCAACTCGCTATCGACCGCTTTCTTCAGCACATAGCCCGCCGCGCCCAGCGACAGCGCCTGCCGCAGATAGCTTTCGTCATCGTGCATAGTGAGGATCAGCACGCGGCTCTCCGGCGACACTTGCCTCAGCGCGCGTAGCACGTCCAACCCGCCCAGCCCTGGCATCGTCAGATCGAGCAGGATCAGATCGGGCTGCGCCTCTTGGACCAGCGACAGGACCTTCACCCCGTTATCCGCCTCAGCGACGACTTCCAGGTCCGGCTGCGCGTTGATCAGCAAGCGCAGCCCGGCGCGCAGGATCGCGTGGTCATCGGCCAGCAGAATTCGTGTCTTCATGGCTTTCCTTCTCAAGATCCGGTTTGTGATAACGGGAGAGGCCGGACCTCTCGCGTGCTCGCACTCGTTTCAATGGGCAGGTCCACAAAGAGCGTCGTCCCCTGCCCCGCGCTAGACTCGACAGTGAACTTACCGCCGAGCAGTTCAGCCCGCTCGCGCATCCCGTAAAGCCCCAGGTGCGGGCGCGGGCCATCGACCATCTGCGCCGGATCGAACCCCACGCCATCATCCTCGATCACCAGCAACACTTTGCGCTCGCGCCGGTCGATCATCACGCTAACGTTCTGCGCGCGCGCGTGCCGCACGACATTCGTCAGCGCTTCTTGCACAATGCGGTAGATCGTCGTCTCGACCTCGGGCGGAAGGCGCTTGCCGTCCAGCCCGTGCGTAAGGAAATCTGCCGCCACACCGTGTCGCTCGCGGTAGTCAGTTACATAGCGCTGCAGCGCCGCCACCAGCCCCATATCGTCCAGCACGCTCGGGCGCAACTCCCACGCGAGCCGGCGCACCTCGTCGAGGCTAGCGCTAACAATCTCGCGCAAATCGTCCACGCGATCGCGCAGCGTTTCCAGTTCAGCGGCTTCTTCCAGGCGGCGCAGGCCGAGCAGCAGCGACGTCAGCGACTGGCCCGTGCTGTCGTGCAACTCGCGCGCGATGCGCTTGCGCTCATCTTCCTGCGCGGCGATCACCCGGTTAACGAACTCCGCGCGAAGCTGCGCGCGCTCTTGCTGCTCGGCGGCGGCCTGCGCCAGCGCGTCGGTCATACGGTTGAACGACTCCGCCAGCCGCCCGATCTCGTCATCCGCCCAGGGCGTGACATGCTGCGACAGATCGCCCGCCGCAACCGCCTGCGTCGCGTGCACCAGATGGCGAATCGGGCGCGTTATAATCCACGTCAAAAAGACCGCCGCCGCGATGCCGACCGCCGACATGATCCCGATTGTGTATAGCAGTTGGCGTGTCATGCGGCTGACACTGGCGCGCATCCCGCGATCCGCGAGGCCGATACGCGCCACCGCCTCGCGCCCGGTCTCGGTCGTGAACGGCTCGGAGACGAGCAGCGTTCGATCGTCCTGCGCGTCGTACCAGGACGCTCGATGGTCGGAGTCAATCGGGACGGTCAGCAGCCGCGCCGTCTCAACCGGTAGCGTGCCAACGCCGAACGAGTGCGCCAGCAGCTTGCCCGCGCGGTTGTACAGCGCGATAAACGTCACCTCGGTGTTGTGGCGCTCGTCCGAATAGTGCCGCTGCGCATCTTCCAACAGCCTATTCAGGCTCTGGCGGCTGGCTCCGTCCAACAGCGGGGCCGTCGCCTCGGCGACATACGTGCCAATCGCCAGCCCCTGCCGCTCGACCTCTTCCTGCAGAATCATCCACATCGAGCGGCGAACCTGCACGATCGCGAATAGACCGAGCAGGATCACTGTCCCCAGGACGATCCCCAGCACCTTCGTGCGGACGCTGACCGCCCCGGCCACCGCCCAAAACCGCTGGAATATCCCCGACCGTAAAATGCGATTCACAACCAGCTCTGTCCTGTGATGTCTCGTGCAAGTATGCAGCGTGCCGCGCGTACCACCGCGCAGATTTTATCCCCGGCGTGGCTCGTCGCAACCCTGCGTCGCGCGCCGCTCACCGGCGAAAACCCTCTTTACACCGTCGCAAACTTGCATACAATTGAAATGTCGGCGCGCACAGCGCCGTCTTTCGTCCTGGCCGACGAGCACCCCAAGCATGGCGATGAAACGCGACAATCCGTGTGTCACCTGTGGCGCCTGCTGCGCCCATTTTCGCGTCTCGTTTTATTGGGCCGAGGCAGATGACGCGCCAACCGGCAGCGTACCAGTAGCGCTCACCGAAGACTTGAACGGGCTGATGCGCTGCATGAAAGGCACGAACCAGCGGGAGCCGCGCTGCGCCGCGCTGGTTGGATGTGTCGGCGAGAGCGTGCGCTGCGCCATCTACGAGCAGCGCCCCACTGCCTGCCGAGAGTTCGGCGTGAAATGGTCGCGGGGCGCGCTGCACTTCTCGGCGGACGAGCTAGAGCGGTGCAACCAGGCGCGCGCGGCGTGGGGCCTGCCGCCGCTATTTGACGATACGAGCGGCAGCCATCCAGAGCCGGAATCATCGCCGCCTGCCGTGCCACCGCACGCGCGGCGCCCCGCCTGCTGAATGCGGGCGCTACGCCTTCAGGCGCTCCATGTGTTTCTGGCGGAACTTGGCCACCTTCGGCGCGATCACCACGCGACAATAGCCTTGAAAGGGGTTGCGCTCAAAATAGCGGTGGTGATACTCCTCAGCCGGATAGAATTCCTCGAAGGGCGCAAGCTGCGTCACGATCGGGTCGTTCCAGAGCCCCTCACGTGCGACTTCGGCGATCACCTCTTCCGCGATCTGGTGCTGTTCAGGCGAGTGATAGAAGATCACCGAGCGGTACTGCGTGCCGACATCCGCGCCCTGCCGGTTGAGCGTCGTCGGGTCATGGATCGTGAAGAAGACGCGCAGCAGCTCGCGATAGTCTATCTCTGCCGGGTCAAATGTGACTTGCACAACTTCCGCGTGCCCGGTGCGCCCGGTGCACACCTGCTCATAACTGGGCGCGGGCACGTCTCCGCCCGCGTAGCCCGGGATCACCTCGTGCACGCCCTTCAGCGCATCATAGATCGGCTCCAGACACCAGAAACACCCGCCGCCTAGCGTTGCCTTTTCCATGCTCACCTCTTGGTCGTTGTCGTCATTGTGCCGAGATTATACCGATTCCTGACGCCGATGGGCGCCGCGTGGCGCGATCGTGGGCAGCGCAGTATGCTCATATCGGACCTGTACGGCACGCGTCGTTTCGTGACAAACTGCCTGAACCAACCAAACGGGGGTACACGATGTCACAGCCCTTTGTGCTCGGAGTAAACTATTGGCCGCGCCGCAAGGCGATGTATTGGTGGTCCGATTTTGACGCCCAGGAAGTCCGCGAGGAGTTCGCCCAAATCGCGTCGCTGGGGATGCAGATCGTGCGCATCTTCCTGCTGTGGGATGATTTTCAGCCTACGCCGGATACCGTCTCACCCGAACGGCTACGCGATCTGACCACCGTCTGTGACATCGCCGCCGAGCTTGGGCTGGGGCTGGATGTCACGTTCTTCACCGGGCACATGAGCGGGCCGAACTGGGCGCCACGCTGGCTGCTGGACGAGAACGAGCCGCCCATGCCGCCGGGCAAGCTCGTCAGCGGGGGCGAGGTGGTGGACATCGGCTATCGCAACATGCTGACCGATCCGACCGCACTCGACGCGCAGCGTTTGCTGCTGCGCACGGTCGTCGGCGCGCTGCGCGAGCACCCCGGCGTGTGGATGTGGACCCTCGGCAACGAGCCGGACCTGTTCGCCCTGCCACCGAATCGCGAGACGGGCCGTGCGTGGGTTCGCGAGATGACCGATCTGATCAAGTCGATCGACCCAGCGCATCCGGTGACGTGTGGGCTGCACTCGGCCAGCCTGTTCAGCGCGAAACCGTTCCGCATTGACGACACGTACGCGATCACCGATATCGCCGTGATGCACAGCTATCCGATGTATGTGCCATGGCTTGACAACCCGCTCGACCCCGATTTCGTGCCATTCACCTGCGCGCTGACCACTGCGCTGTGCGGCAAGCCCACGCTGATGGAAGAGTTCGGCGGCTGCACCGCCTCGCCCGGCGAGCCGTCCAAGGTGTGGGAGTGGACCTCATACGGGGAGCCGCGCGATCAGTTCATGGCCTCTGAGGATGCGTTCGCTGACTACATTGCGGCGGTGCTGCCCCGGTTGGTACAGGTCGGCGCGACCGGCGCAATGATCTGGTGCTACGCTGACTATGTGCCAGAGCTGTACGACCGCCCCCCATGCGCCGAGTCAATTCACGAGCGATTCTTCGGGCTGGTACGCCCGGATGGCTCGCTCAAGCCGCACGCCGAGGTGATCCGCCGCTTCGCAGAATCCGCCCCGGTGGTCAAGCCCGCGACCCACACGCTGCCGCTCGATATCTCGCCCGACGAATACTACGCCGATCCAGCGGCACACATCCGCCGCTTATACGAGATCTATCTGGACCGGCGGCCCGAACCAGGCACATGACGCTGATTACCTCGCAGACGCTCCACGATCTCGCGCTGTGCGAGCGCCGCGCCTGGCTGAGCGCCCACGCGCCGTTCGACGACGCGCCGCGTACAATCGGCGTGGTGTGGGAGCGATCCAGCGAGGGAGCGCTTGAATCCCGCGAGGTCAGCGGTTGGACGGAAGCGGTCGCGCTGACTGAGCGGCTGATGGCTCTCGGCGTGGCGAGTATCTTCGGCGCGTGCATCGAAGTGCAGACGCCGCTCGACCTGACGGATCGCGTGTTCACCATCCGCGCCGAGATCGACCGGCTAGAGCGTATCGCGCACCTGGGCGAGGCCGCCTATGCGCCCGTGCTGGTGTGCCAAGACACGGCCACGAGCGAAGCCGACGCGCTGGTGCTTGACCTGTGGGTGTGGGTGCTCGACGGACTGAACGGCGCGCCCCCGCCCGCGGAACTGTGGTCCGGCGCGGATAGCCTGGGCCGCGTGCGGCGCCGCGCGGTGCACGATTACGACGAAGGACGCGTGCTCGACGCGCTGACCCGCGCCGCCGCGCTGCTGGCCGAGGACGACGCGCCGCCGGTCCGCCTGATCGATGCCTGCAAAGCGTGCCCGCACCGCCACACTTGCGAGACTGTCGCCCGGCAGGACGGCGCGCTCGACCTGCTCTATGGTGTGTCGCGGCGCGTGCGGGACGGCCTGCGCGCCGCAGGACTGCGCTCGCTGGCCGATGTCGCGGCGGCAGCGCCCGACGACTTGCTACAGGTGAAGGGAATCGGCCTCCGGACCGCACCCGCCATCCAGGCGAACGCGCGCGCGTGGCTCAATGCGCGCCCGGTGCACAAAGCGCCGCTGCCCGATGTGTGCGCGTCCGGCGGGTGGATGTTCGACCTGGAAACGCTGGAGCGAAACGGACGCGTCGTGCCGTGGTGTATGGGATGGTGCGACCCGGACGGTCACACGGAGATCGCGCTGGTCGCGCCGGTGCAGACGCCAGAGCCGCTGACGCTCCCTGACGGGCAGCGCGTCATCCTGGCGCCGGACAGCGACGCCACGTGGGAAGCCTTCGCCGAAGCCGTCGCGGGCGACACGCCAATCTTCCACTGGACTGGCTACGACGCGGCGATCTTGCGCGGCAGCGCGCCCGCCCACGTCCAGCGTGATCTGCTGTCGCGCTTTGAAGACCTGCACCGCCACTTCACACGGGCGGTCAGTCTGCCCCTGCGCAGCACGTCTATCAAGGCGATCTCAATCTATCTCGGTTTTCCCTGGCCAGGCTACAACGAGTGGTTTGCGGCGTATCTTGACTATCAGTTCTGGCTGGACAGCGGCCAGATCGACGCGCTGGCGCGCGCCTGCATGTACCAGCGCGCCGACGTGCAATCAATGGCGTGGGTGTGGCGCTGGTGGCTCGCGGAACGCCACGCCGGGCGCGGCCTAGGCTGACGCCGCGCGCTCGACGTACAATTCGCTGGCCAGCTCGTTACCGAGCACCAGCCGCTCCCCGCTCGCCTCAAGGTGCACCGGCCCATTAAACGGGCTGCGTGCCGTGACCGTCACCGGCTTGCCAGGGACTAACTGCACGCCCGCCAGATAGCGGAGCTTCTCAGGGTCGTGTGTCTTCACGCGGCTGACCTGCGCCGCGACCTTCTCCGGCCAGTCGGATAGGGGCATATCCTCAATCACCGGCATCACGCCATCTTTCGTGGGGATGGGCTCGCCATGCGGGCAACGTGCAGGGAAGCCCGCCATCTCGTCCATGCGCTCGATAATGCGTTCGTCCACGCCGCGCTCCAGCAGCTCGACCATATCATGCACTTCTTCCCAGCCGAACCGCATCACCGAGACCATGTACGCTTCTAAGATGCGGTGCCGCCGGATCATGTATAGGGCGATCCCCTCGCCCTCAGCCGTGAGCCTCACGCCCTGGTAAGGCTCGTGGACGATGTGGCCATTCTCCGCCATGCGGCGCACCATGCGCGATGCGGCCTGCAGCGACACGCCCATCGCATCCGCGATCATCGAGAGCGTCACCCAGTGGTTGCCATCCTGTAGGCGATAGATTTCGGCCAGGTAAAACCAGACGGTCGGACACATACCAAACCTGCTATTCGCTGCTGCGCATCGAGCGCGGAAATCCCAACGTCCCTTTAGTACGATTATTCTGAATAATATTTTAGATTTTCATCTTTTAAAATATAGCGTGACGCTCCGGCGTTCGCAAGGTTGTTTCACCTTCTTTAACACGCTTCTGATGCGCACCTTACGGTTTCAACCGGGTTGAAACCTCGGTTTTCTTTTTGTGTAACCGATCTTCAACAGCAGGGCCTTGATATATCAGATATTTATATGGTTTAATATCGCCCAGTTGCGAATGATTCGCAATTATAACAGCGATATGCGCCTGTTTCGAGGTAATTTCTTCCATCGTTCGAGAAAGGATCTGTTTAGATGCATCGTGTACGTGCCATACTTGCCGCCAGTCTTTTGCTGATTGCAGTCGCCTCGATCGTGATCCCAATCCCGCCAAGCACCAACGGCGATCACCTGCTGGACGCGGCTGAGGCGCAGAGCATCACCCTGACAATCTATTCCGGCCGCAGCGAAGACCTCGTCGGGCCGATTATCGAGCAATTCGAGCAAGATACGGGCATCGAAGTCGAGGTGCGCTATGGCGACACGTCGAGCCTCGCGCTGACACTCCTCGAAGAGGGCGAGAACACGCCCGCCGATGTGTTCTTTGCGCAGGATGCCGGGGCGCTGGGCCTGCTGTCCAAGAACGAGCAGCTTGAAACGCTGCCCGCCTATGTTCTGGATAGCGTCGAACCGCGCTTCCGCTCCACTGAAGGCGAATGGGTCGGTATCACAGGCCGCGCACGGGTGATCGCGTACAACACCGAGGCGCTCTCCGAAGAAGACCTGCCCGAATCGCTGCTCGACTTCACCGACCCGGCGTGGCAGGGGCGGCTCGGCTTCGCGCCGACCAACGCCTCATTCCTGGCGCACCTCACCGCCATCCGCGTGACCGAGGGCGATGACGCGGCGCGCGCGCTGGTCGAGGGCTTGCTCGCCAATGAGGCGCTCGAATACGAGCGCAACGGGCAGGCAGTTGCCGCGGTGGCCGCTGGCGAGATCGACGCGGCGCTGGTAAATCACTACTACCTCTTCCGCCTGCTGTCCGAAAACCCGGACGCGCCCGCCGCGAACTACTACTTCCCGGGTGACGACATCGGCAACCTGATCAACGTCGCGGGCGCCGGGATTCTCGCTTCGTCCGATGCCAAGCCGCTGGCGCAGCAGTTCATCGCCTACCTGCTCTCGCGCACGGCGCAGACCTACTTCGTCGAGAACACGTACGAATATCCACTGCTGATTGGGATGGAAGCCGATCCACGCCTCAGGCCGCTGGATGAGATTGAGACGCCTGACGTCAACCTCAGCGACCTGGATGACCTGCAAGGCACGCTGGAACTGCTCGACGAACTCCTGACACAGTAGGCATTTGCTCGTCGTTCTGCGAAAACCGGATCGCTGGGGCGCATTGCTCCAGCGATCTTCATGCCTAACGCCTGATGCCATGATCCGCACCTTACCGCGCCCAAGCGCCACATCCCGCCTGCTGCTCGCCATCACGATCCCGCTGGCGCTGGCGCTGCTGTTCCCAACCGTCTACCTGGCCTTACGCGCCGCGCAGGTGCCGCTGGACGACGCGGCGGACTATCTCACCCGCGCCGGGACGCTGCGTGTGATCGGGCGGAGCCTGCTGCTGGTCGGCGCGGTGTCGCTCGCGTCTGCTGCGATTGGCATCCCCGCCGCATGGCTGACGGCGCGCACGGACTTGCGCGGCAGGCGGGTGTGGACGATTGCCCTCACCGTGCCGCTCGTCATCCCGTCGTACGTGAGCGCGCTGGCGCTGGTCAGCGCTATCGGACAGCGCGGCTTTCTGCAGGGCTGGCTCGCGCCGCTCGGCGTGGAGCGCCTGCCGTCGATTTACGGATTCTGGGGCGCGTGGCTGTCGATCACGTTATTGGCGTATCCGTATGTCTTCCTCAGCGCGCGCGCCGGGCTGAAGGGGCTGGACCCGTCGCTCGAAGAAGCGTCGCGCACGCTAGGACGCTCTGCCTGGGAGACGTTCCGTCGCGTGACCCTGCACCAGCTTGCGCCGTCGATC
>CAZVCM010000025.1:20731-26152 GCA_964626105.1 uncultured Thermoflexus sp. | reverse complement strand
GTCAGCACCAGCCAGCTTTCTGCCGTGCTGAAACGGTTGGAGCAACAGGAACTGATCGCCGGGCATCAGGTTGAGTGCGCCGATGCGCCGACACGCACTGAATACACGCTCACTGAGGCGGGGCACGAACGCCTGCGCGCCTGGCTCGACGAGCCAAGCCCCTCGCCCAGCCTGCGGCGTATTCGTGTGGAGTTTCTCAGCCGCCTGTACATCGCGGAACTGCTCGGAAGCCCGACGTCGCCGATCATCGCCTGCCAGCGCGCCGCCTGCGAGCGCCGCCGCGAAGGGCTGGTCGTCAAGCGCGCGGACCCGCCGCAGGGCGTGGGCGACTTGGCGTTAGAGATGGTGATCGCCCAGCTTGAGGCGATCATCGGCTGGCTGGATGACTGTGACGCGGCGCTTGGCTCGCCCAGCGACGATTGATCGATTGCGTGGATCAACTTTTCGGAGGCTGTACTCGCATGACAAAGAAGACCTTGCTCACTCTTCTCCTGACTATCGCGCTGTTTGGCGCGGCGCTGCCCGCTGGCTCGATGGCGCAGGCGCAAGACGCGACCGTTAGCGTCCTGGCCGACGACACAGCGCAAGAAGTGGTCGACGCCTGGATCGCCGCCTATGGCGAGCAGAACCCAGATGTGGCGTTTGACGTTACTTATGCCCCGGCGGACGCGTTGCTTGGTGACCTGAGCGCGGTGCAACTGGTGATTACCCGAGATATGCCAGAAGACCTGCCGATCGAGTTTGAGTGCGGGACGATTGGCCCGATCCGGATGCTGTTGCCTGATCTGGCCGGACGCTTCCTCTCCAGCGTGGACTGCGACGGCCCGCTGACCGAACCGGCAGCGAGCGCGGCAGCGTTCCTCGAATGGATGACGCGCCCCGACGGCCAGCAGGTCGCGATCGACCTGGGACTGCTGCCGTCCGAAGTCACCGTGACGGACCAGATTGGAGACACCGTCACCATCCCGCAGCCGGTGCGCCGCATAATCTCGGCGTATGGCGTCTCCACGTTCTTTGTCTATCCGGTGGGCGGTGAAGATCGGTTGGTCGCCGGGACGTTCCTCGGCATCCGTTCCGATGAGGCGTACGAAGCGATGACGCGCATCCATCCAGGCTTCCCCGAGGTGGAGAGTGCGGTGAGCACGCTCGGACAAGGTGAGTCGAATCTCGAAGAAATCGCGGCGATGCACCCTGACCTGCTGCTGGTCAGCCGGGACTCTGATTGGCTGAGCGCGGCGGACGAGCTGGGGATTCCGATCCTGCACTTCGAGGGCGAGACGCCCGAGGGTCTGAAGGACGCAGTCGCGCTGCTGGGCGCGGCGCTGGGGCCGGATGCGGCGTATCGCGCGGAGCAGTTCGCCGAGTTCTATGACGAAGTGCTTGGTTCGATCCGGGAGCAGACGGCGACGATTGAAGACCGGACGACGGTCTACTTCTCCGGCACGAACCCGCTACGCGTTGCCAGCGGCGGCATGTATCAGACCGCGATGGTTGAGGCAGCAGGTGGCGTGTCGGTCAGCAAAGACTCGCCGGGCGCGGGCTGGCAGGACGTCAATCTGGAGCAGGTCTACAACTGGAATCCGGAAGTAATCTTCGTGCCGACCTATGGTCGCGCGACGGTCGAAGCGTTCACCGACGACCCGCAGTGGGCGCCCGTGCAGGCGCTCACGAATGGCCGGGTGATCCAGCTTCCGCAGTTGACCGGGCCGCTGGACACGCCCGCGCCAGACTCGCTCATTGGCATTATCTGGATGGCGAACCAGCTTTATCCGGGCCAGCTTGACCTCGACTGCGAGGCGCTGACCACCGAGTACTACGCCCGTTTCTATGAGTACAACATCATACCCGAAGAGATGAGTTTACTCTGCTCATGATCCGAACGCTCGGCCAGCGCATGGCCCTTCGCTTACCGTTTTCCGTTCAGCAGCGCCAGCGAGTGATTTACTGGCTGGTGCTGCTGGCACCCTTGCCGCTGGCGCTCTATGCGATCGGGCTGGGACGCTACGCGATCGCGCCGGGTGAGGTGCTCGACGCGCTCGTCCGGTTCGTGGTCGATCCGCCGGATGCCGCTGCCGCGCCAGACCTCGTCTATAACGTGGTCACGCGGATCCGACTGCCGCGCATCACCGCCTCGCTGCTGATCGGCGCGAACCTGGCGGTGACCGGCGTGGCGTTCCAGGGCATCTTCCGCAACCCGCTGGTGGACTCGAACATCCTCGGCGTAACCAGTGGAGCGGGCTTCGGCGCGGCGCTGATGTTGCTGCTCTCGGCGGGTGCGGGGATGGTGCAGTTGTCGGCCTTCGGGTTCGGGCTGCTGGCGGTGTTTCTTGCTTATGGCGTCAGCCGAATGTATTACAGCGCGCCGCTGCTGGTGCTGACGCTGGTCGGCATCCTGATCGGCTCGTTCTTTGGCTCGCTGACTTCGGTGCTCAAGTATGTCGCGGATCCGCTCGACAGCCTGCCCGCGATCACCTACTGGCTGATGGGCAGCCTGACGGATGTGACGATGGCCGATATCCCGATGCTGATGGCGATCAGCGCGGTGGGCATGGTCTTCATGTGGGCGGTGCGCTGGCGGCTGAACGTGCTGTCACTGGGCGATCATGAAGCGCAGGCGCTCGGGCTGAACCCGGCGCGCCTCAAGCTGATGATCATCCTGTTCAGCACGCTGATGACGTCGGTAGCCGTGTCGGTCGGCGGTGTAATCGGATGGGTCGGGTTGGTGATCCCGCACGCGGCGCGGACGCTGGTCGGCCCCGATCACCAGCGTCTGATTCCGGCGACGATGGCGCTTGGCGCGTCGTTCCTGCTGGTGATCGACACGCTGGCGCGCACGCTGTGGTCGACTGAAGTTCCGCTGGGCGTCTTCACCGGGCTGGTGGGCGTGCCGCTGTTGCTGGCGATTCTGCGAATCAATAAGACGGGATGGAAGTGATGCTCGAGGCGAAGGACCTTCACTACGCGTACGTGGTCGATCAGCCGGTGCTGCAGGGCGTGAGCCTGGGCGTACCGTCCAACACGGTGGTCTATCTGCTGGGGCACAATGGTTGTGGCAAGACCACGCTGCTCGAGATCCTCGGCGGCGTGCGCGCGCCGCAGCGCGGCGAAGTGTATCTGGATGGGGCGAACGTCCACACGCTGCCCGCGCATCTGCGAGCGCGACGCGTCGGACTAGTTCCACAGTTGCACACGCCGGTGTTCAGCTACACGGTGCGCGAGCTGGTCCTGATGGGGCGCACGCCTTACCTCAAGCTGCTCGGCACGCCGGGCCGCGCCGACTATGAGATCGCGGACGAAGCGATCGAGCAGGTCGGGCTGGGGCACTTGCGCCACCGCGCGTACACCGAGCTTTCGGGCGGCGAGCGGCAACTTGCCATGATCGCGCGCGGGCTGGCGCAGCAGACCGATCTACTGCTGCTCGACGAACCGACCGCGCACCTCGACCCGCGCAATCAGCGGCTGGTGCTGGAAACCGTCGTCGCGCTGGCGGAGCGTAGCGTCTCGTTTGTCATCTCCTCGCACAACCCGAACAGCGCGCTGCTCTATGCGCATCAAGTGATCGTGATGAAGGCCGGGTGCAAGGTGGCGGATGGCCCGCCGTCCGAGGTGCTGACCGAAAACACGCTGCTTGAGGCGTACGATATGCCAGTCGAGGTGATCTACTCGGCGAGCGGGCAGGCGCGGGCGGTGGTGCCGCGCCGGAGCAACGGCAATGGCGCGAGCGGTACCAGCATAAGCGATCCGAGCGAGTTCGCCTCTATCTCCGAAGCCTATCCCGGCGCTTGATTCGGCGCGCCGAACGTGGGACAATGGCGCGCAGCGTCTTGATACCCCTGAGGCATGGCAAATAGCGAATGACAACCGATCACGCGCACGCGCGCCCGGCGGACGCGGCGCTCCCAACCTGGCCCCCATACGCGGCGCTGGTGATGGGCGTCTTCGCCGTATCTACCGCCGCAATTTTCATCCGGCTGGCGCAGGCGGATGACGCGCCCTCGCTGGTGCTGGCGGCGGCGCGCATGTGTGTCGCGGCGCTGGCGCTGACGCCGGTCGTGCTGCTGCGGTATCGCGCCGAACTGCGCCGCATAGCATTCGACGACCTGAAATGGGCGCTGGTGGCCGGGCTGGTGCTCGGCGTGCACTTCGCCACGTGGATCTCCTCGCTAGAATACACCGCAGTCGTGAACAGCGTGACGATCGTGACGACCGCGCCGCTATGGGTGGCGCTGGCCTCGCCGCTAGTGCTGAAAGAATCGATCAGCCGCCAGGCTGCGATCGGAATCGCGCTGGCGCTGGGCGGCGGCGTGATCGTCGGACTGAGCGGGGAAGCGGGCACACCTCCCACGCGGCACGATCCGCTGCTGGGCAACGGGCTGGCGCTGGTCGGCGCGTGGGCGGCGGCGATTTACTTCATGCTGGGGCGGCGGCTCCGCGCGCGGCTGAGCGTAATCCTGTACACGTGGCTGGTCTATGGCACGGCAGCGATCCTGCTGGTGATCGCGGTGATTGCCGGCGGGTTGCAGGTGAGCGGCTTCCCGGCGGAGACCTATCTGTGGATGGCGCTGCTGGGGCTGGTTCCGCAGTTGATCGGGCATTCGTCACTGAATTTTGCGCTCGGCTATTTCCCGGCGGCGTACGTGAGCCTCGTCGTGCTGGGCGAGCCGATTGGCAGCGGGTTGCTCGCGATCGCGTTCTTGGGCGAGTGGCCGGTTGGGCTGCAACTGGCCGGGGCAGTGCTGGTGTTGATTGGCATTGCGCTGGCGACGTTTGAGCGCCCACTGGAAAAAAGGGCCAGCGCGCGCTAAAGTTAGGGTGTAGATGACTTGTACTGAGGAACGGCAATGGACGGGATATTCGGCGTTGGCATAGCAGAAATGCTCATTATCGCGCTCGCGCTCTTTGTGATCGGCGGGCCAGAGAACACCGCCAAATGGGCGCGTCAGGCCGGGCGCATCGTGCGCCAGTTGCGCGAGATGTGGGCCGATTTTACGAAGGACCTAGAGAAAGAGCTAGGCCCGGAAGGTAAAGAATTGATGGATGCCACGCGTGAGTTCGGCCAGGGCGCCGCTGACCTGCGCCGTTCGACGTCGCCGCGCCGCCTGCTGGCCGAATCGACCAAGGCGATGGAAGCGATGGCGCGTGACGAAATCTCTCCCACCCGCGCGGAGACACCGTCCGCCGCCAAAGACACCCCGTCTGCGGACGCGCCAGCCGCGACTGCACGCTCCGAGGCCCCTGCCGCCGAAGACACGAATAAATACCGCGCGTGGCAACCTCCCAAGAACGGACAATAGCGGCCTTTTATCTGGCCCAACGATCCCCTTGATTGACGTTTGTCCTACGTTTTTTGCCAAAAGGCAGATTGGGCTTGCCGTTGCGAGCGGCTTCAGCTAGCGCCTCCACCAACTCGGATGACTCATT
>CAZVCM010000025.1:8458-20721 GCA_964626105.1 uncultured Thermoflexus sp. | reverse complement strand
CGAGCGGCTTGTCCTATACTATGCGAAACGATCTGATTTATCAGATTGATCGGAGGATTTAACGGCGGAGCGCTGGCTCTGCCCGGAAGCCTTATGCCACCCGGCCCGCTCGGTTCTGCGCTGCTGCGTTATATCATCGAACGCCAGGTTCAACCCGGCGAGCGCCTGCCGACGATCCCCGAATTGAGCGTGGAGTTGGGCGTCAGCGTCGGCAAAGTGCGCGAGGAATTAGAGGTCGCGCGGACGCTCGGCCTGGTGCAGATCAAGCCGCGAACCGGTTCGGTTGTCCAACCCTTCGACTTCACCCCTGCCGCGACGCTTGGCGTGCTGTACGCCATCGGCCTCGACCCGGCCTATTTCCACACCTTTGCTGATCTCCGCAAGCATCTTGAGTTGAGCTATTGGACCGAAGCCGTCGCGTGCCTGACGCCGGATGATATCGACACGCTGCGCGCGCTGAACGCACGGGCGGTCGAGAAGCTCAACCGCTTGCCGATCGAGGTTCCCGTCGAAGAACATGCGCGCCTGCACCTGACCTTCTATCGCCACCTGGAAAACACGTTTGTCCAGGGGCTGCTGTCGGCGTATTGGGCAGCGTACATGGCGTTCGGCGTTGCGCTGCACGCGCCGCTGACCTATCACCGCGAGATGTGGACGTATCACGAGCAGATGGTCGAGTGCGTGGCACGCGGAGACTACGAGGGTGGGCGCCGCGCGCTGCGGGAGCACATGGAACTGCTGCGGCACGCGCCCGAAACGATCGAGCAGGGTGCGCGGCGGGTCATTGAAACGGACGCCAAGGCCTACCGCTATATTTTCAGCGTATTTGAGTAGCGCTTTTGGAAGCCAGCGAGCAAAGGTGGCGCGTATCGAGCCGAAAGTTAAAAACAGACTGCGCAACCCGTTAACAAGACCTTTGGACGGTTCCAGCAAATTCCGACGGCAGAAAACCGGGCAGCACGACTGCCTGAAATGGTCCAGGAGTGAAATGCGCTAATGACCACAATCGAGAGTGTTCCGCTGGAAGATATGCTGGCCGAACGGCCAGCGATCGTCAACGACTTCCAGATCATGATCGCCACCGTGAACGGCTCCGGCAGCCAGACGGCGAACACCGTTCTGCTGCGCGCGATGTTCCGTATGGGCATTCCCGTGAGCGGTAAAAATATCTTTCCGTCAAACATCCAGGGTCTCCCCACCTGGTTTACGATCCGTCTGAGCAAAGATGGCTACATCGCGCGGCGCGAGGATTATCACATCCTTGTCGCGATGAACCAGCAGACCATCGCTGATGATATCGCGAACCTGGCGCCCGGCGGCGCGTGCTATTACCCGGAAGAATGGGGCATCAAGCACGACCGGGACGATATCCTCTACTATCCGATGCCGGTCAAGGCGCTGACCGAGACAGCCGAGGCGCCGCCTAACCTGACATCGTATATCTCGAACATGGTGTACGTCGGCGTGCTGTCGACAATGCTGAATATCGACCTCGGCCAGATCGAGGCGGCGCTCAATTATCACTTCAGTGGCAAGCAGAAGCCGATCCAGTTGAATATGAAGGTCGTCAACGCGGCCTATGAGTGGGTGCAGGACAGCCTTGCCAAGCGCGATCCGTACCGCCTCGAGCCGATGACGGCGACCGAAGGTATGCTGCTGATGGACGGTAACTCAGCGGCGGCGCTCGGCGCAGTGTTCGGCGGCGTGTCGTTCGCGGCGTGGTACCCGATCACCCCGTCGACCAGCCTGATCGACGGGCTGCGCGAGGACTTGCTGAAGTACCGGACCGATCCCGACACCGGGCAGGCGACCTACGCGGTTGTCCAGGCTGAGGACGAGATCGGTGCGATCGGGATGGTCATCGGTGCGGGCTGGGCCGGCGCGCGGGCGATGACCGCGACCTCAGGCCCTGGCATCTCGCTGATGACCGAGTTCGCGGGGATGGCGTATTACGCTGAAGTGCCCGCTGTGATCTGGGATGTGCAGCGCATGGGGCCGAGCACCGGCCTGCCTACGCGCACCTCGCAAGGCGACTTGCTGGCCGCCTATCTGCTGGGGCACGGGGACACGCATCACGTCGTGCTGCTACCGGGCAGCATCCCCGAGGTGTTTGAGTTCGGCTGGCGCGCGTTCGACCTGGCGGAGCGGCTGCAAACCCTGGTCTTCGTGCTGAGCGACCTCGACCTGGGCATGAACCTCTGGATGAGCGATCCGTTTGAATATCCTGACCAGCCGATGGATCGCGGCAAGGTGCTGACCGCCGAGGACATCGAGCGCGCCGGGCGTTTTGCGCGCTACGAAGATGCGGATGGCGACGGGATCGGCTATCGCACGCTGCCAGGGATCGAGCACCCGCTGGGCGCGTATTTTGCGCGCGGGACCGGCCACAACGAGCGTGCTATCTACAGCGAGCGCCCAGACGACTGGCTGAACAACATGGCGCGGCTGCGTCGCAAGTGGGACACGGCGCGCACGCTAGTTCCTGCGCCGGTTGTTGACCGGGGGGATGGCGCCGAAGTCGGCCTGATCGCGTTCGGCACGACCGATGCCTGCGTGATTGAAGCCCGCGATCGCCTGAGCGAGCAGGGCCTTGATACCAGCTATCTGCGGATTCGCGCGCTGCCGCTCAACGATACCACGCGGGATTTCATCGCCAGCCACGAGCGCGTTTACGTCGTCGAGAACAACAGCGACGGGCAGATGGCAAGCATCCTGCACATGGAGTATCCGGAACTCGCCCCGCGCATCCACTCAATCGCCTATGCTGACGGTCTGCCGCTGTCGCCGCGCTGGCTGACGGGCGCCGTGTTAGAACAGGAAGGTCGCTAGAAATGGCGGTTAATGCACGCGTTAACGAACTCGGCCTCAGCCGTAACGACTACAAGGGCGGCGTCTCGACGCTCTGCCAGGGCTGCGGCCATAACTCGATCTCGAACCAGATTATCGCAGTCGCGTATGAGATGTCGCTCGACCCGCACCAGTTGATCAAGCTGAGCGGGATCGGCTGCTCCAGCAAGTCGCCCGCGTATTTCCTCAACCGCTCGCATGGCTTCAACTCGCTGCACGGGCGTATGCCCGCTATCGCCACCGGCGCGACGACCGTCAACCGCGAACTGATCGCGATCGGCGTCAGCGGTGATGGTGACACCGGCAGCATCGGCCTGGGGCAGTTCAAGCACATGGTGCGCCGCAACGTCCCGATCGTCTACATTGTGGAAAACAACGGCGTCTATGGGCTGACGAAGGGCCAGTTCTCGGCCACGGCAGACTATGGACAGATGCTCAAGTATGCCGGCGTGAATGAACTGCCGCCGATTGACATCTGCCTCGAAGCGCTGGCGGCGGACGCGTCGTTTGTGGCGCGCTCGTTCGCGGGTGATTCCAAGCAGGTGCGCGAGTTGCTCAAGGCCGCAATCGTTCATCGCGGCACGGCGGTGCTGGACATCATCAGCCCGTGCGTGACGTTTAACAACCACGAAGACTCGACCAAGAGCTACGCCTACGGCAAGTCTCGCGAGGAGCCGCTGCACGACATCACGTTCATTCCGGAATACGAGCCGATCACGGTTGAAGATCAGGAGCCGGGGCGCATGCGCACGGTCGAGCTGCACGACGGCTCGCACCTCATGTTGAAGGCGCTCGATCCGGCGACGCACGACCCGACCGACAAGGCGGCGGCCTTCCGACTGCTCGAAGAAGCGCGCGAGCAGCAATTGTTCATCACCGGGCTGATCTATGTCGACGAGAATCGCCCCACGCTGCCGGAAGTCAGCCACCTGATCGAGACGCCGCTGGTGCATCTGCCGGACGAGAAGCTGCGGCCATCGCGCGCGGTGCTGGACGATATCCTGCGCCACCTGACCTGCTGCGACTAAGCGAGAAGCAGCCAGGACCAGCGATTGAGCAGCGGGAACCGTAGGGGCGGAGCAAGCTCCGCCCGCTTTCTTGCTGCTCTGAGTTCGACAACGGGCGATGGAAGCATCGCCCCTACAGAAACCCTATGTATCACATCCCCTCGCGCGCCGAGGGGATGTTGCTTATTATGTCTGCGCCATGTGAAGAATCGCGCACGCGTTTTGTTGGCTTCCGGCGCGGTGCTATACTTCTGTGTGAGCCGCAGCAGCGGCAGAACTCCCCTGTATTAGACTTGTGGTCCGTTCTGGAGGCCGGCCAGTGAATCTACACGAGTATCAATCGAAGTTACGCTTCGCCGAATTCGGCATCCCCATCCCGCAAGGCAAAGTCGCCCACGATCCGCAGCAGGTTTACGAAACCGCCAAAGAGCTTGGTCGACCCGTGGTGGTGAAAGCCCAGGTGCTGACGGGCGGGCGCGGCAAGGCGGGCGGCGTCAAACTCGCGCAGACGCCCGAAGAAGCGCAGCAGCACGCCGACGCGATCCTGGGGATGATGATTAAGGAACACAAGGTCCTGAAAGTCCTGGTCGATCCCGCGTCGGAGATCAAGTCGGAAATTTATCTGGGCGTGACGAACGACCGCGCCGCGCGCAAACCGCTGATCATGGCGAGCGCCGAAGGCGGGATGGATATCGAAGAGGTCAATCGCGTCTCGCCAGAGAAGATCATCCGCGAGCATATCGATCCTTTCCTCGGCTTGCGTGATTACCAGATTCGCAACCTCGCGTACGGCATTGACCTGCCGCGTGACCTGTGGAAACAGTTCATGCACATCGCCCGCGCCCTCTATCGCTGTTATGTCGAGAGCGACGCGACGCTGGCGGAGATCAATCCGCTGATCATCGACGGCGACGGAAATCTGCTGGCGGTTGATGGCAAGATGTCGATTGACGACAGCGCGCTCTATCGCCACCCGAACCTCGCGGAGATGCGCGACACCAGCGCCGAACCCGACGCCGAAACCGAAGCCCGCGCTGCCGGTCTGAGCTACGTCAAGCTGGATGGCGAGATCGGCTGCATGGTCAACGGGGCAGGGCTGGCGATGGCGACGATGGACATGACGCAGTTGTTCGGCGGCTCCCCGGCGAACTTCCTCGATATTGGCGGCGGCGCGCGGGCGGACAAGGTCGCCGCGGCGCTGCGGATCATCGCCAGCGACCCGAATGTGAAGGCGATCCTCGTCAACATCTTCGGCGGGATCACGCGTGCGGACGAAGTGGCGCGCGGCATTCTGGAGGCGCTGGACGAGGTGAAAATCGAGCTGCCGCTGGTCGTCCGGCTGGTCGGCACGAACGAGGAAGAAGCGCACACGATTATGGAGGAGGCCGCGCTGTCGAATATGGTGAGCGCGACCAGCCTGGCAGACGCGGCGCAGAAAGCAGTCGCCGCCGCGCAGCGCGCCTGAGGGGGACGAGACGATGGCGATTCTGGTAGATAGCGAGACCAAGCTGCTGGTGCAGGGGATCACGGGCCGCGAAGGGCTGTTCCACACCGAGCAGATGATCGAGTACGGCACGAACGTCGTCGGCGGCGTGACGCCGGGCAAGGGCGGCGAATGGGTGCTGGGCAAGCCGGTGTTCGACACGGTGAAGGCCGCGCGGGACGCCACCGACGCCAATGCAACCATCATCTACGTCCCGGCGGCGTTCGCGGCGGACGCGATTTTTGAGGCAGTTGACGCCGGGATCGAGCTTATCGTGTGCATCACCGAAGGTATCCCCGTGCTGGATATGATGAAGGTCCGCGCGCGGATTGATCAGAGCGAGAGCCGGTTGGTCGGGCCGAACTGCCCTGGCCTGCTCACACCTGGCCAGGCGAAGGTTGGCATCATGCCCGGCCATATCGCCACGCCCGGCAACGTCGGCGTGGTCTCGCGCAGCGGCACGCTCACCTACGAGGTGGTCTACGCGCTGACGCAGGCCGGTATCGGGCAGACAACGTGCGTCGGCATCGGCGGTGATCCGATCAACGGAACGAGCTTCATCGACGTGCTGCAGATGTTCGAGGACGATCCCGCGACCGAGAAGATCGTGATGATCGGCGAGATTGGCGGGACCGACGAAGAGAAGGCGGCGGAGTTCATCTCGAAGTCGATGACCAAGCCGGTGGTCGCGTTTATCGCGGGGCGGACCGCGCCGCCTGGCAAGCGCATGGGCCACGCCGGGGCGATCGTCGAAGGTGGCAGCGGCACAGCGGAAGACAAGATCAAGGCGCTGACCGAAGCAGGCGTGAAGGTCGCGGACCACCCGGAGCAGATCCCGGAGCTGCTGTAAGGACGCCGCTCTCCCGCTTTCTTGAGTGTGGACGCGTAGGGGCGGAGCTTGCTCCGCCCATTTCATTTCAATCGCTCCGATCCCCGCAATCTCGTTCCGGCGCTCTTGACCCTGCCCCGGCGCTATGGTATGCTCTCGGCTATAAAGGCGACGACGGAAACGAGTACGCTTGTCCCGGCGGTCAGCGAGCCTGGGAATGGTGTGAGCCGGGCGCGACGGCCGAGCGGAAAATCCTTCCTGAGCCGCAGGCCGAACGCGCGCCGCGCCAGTAAGCTGTGCCGGATTGGTCCCCGTTAGCCGGACCGGGCCATAGAGGTGGCTGCAGAGCGCCCCGCCTGCCTGGGTGGGGAATGAGGGTGGTACCGCGAGAGCTTGCGCTCCCGTCCCTGGTTGGGCGGGGGCGTTTTTGTTTGACTGGACAGGGGACTATGTCGAATGATCGACGGCAAACCGCGCTGATCCGCCCGGTGGAGCCGCGTGACGAAGCGGCGCTCGCCCGGCTGTGGACGATGCTCACCGAGCAGCACGTCGCGCTCGACCCGCGCCTGCCCGGTGCGACAGACGGCGCGCCCGAACGCTACGCGCGGCGGCTGCTGGAGCGCCGCAGTGACCCGTCTACGATGGCGCTCGTCGCGGAAGTGGCTGGTGAGGTGGTTGGCTATGTGCTCGGCGCGGTGATCGACCTGCATCCGGACTTGTTCCAGCATGTGGATGCGGGCTTCGTCGCGGACATTTTCGTCGATCCGGCGTACCGGCGGCTGGGACTGGGGCGCGAGCTGATGGCGACGCTCAACCAGTGGTTCCGCCAGAAGGGCGTGCGTCAGGTGGAGTGGCAGGTCGCCGCGCGCAACCCGGAAGGGCTGCGTTTCTGGGAATCAATTGGCGGCGAGGCGCTGATGATCCGGATGCGTCTCGAACTGGGCGCGGACGAACGCCCGCGCCGTGTGCGGCGGATCAGCCTTCGCCGCGAGGAGTCAGACTGATGGTCGCGTTTGTGCGCTGGCTTGGCCCGCGATGGAGCGCGGCGCTCGGCGTGTTAGTGGCCGTCGCGCTCGTGGGCGGAATCGCGCTCCAGATGGCCTATCCCGACGCCGAGTGGCGGCAGAGCGCCCAGGTCGCGCTGGCGTGGCTGGCGCTGGCCGGGTTAGGCGTGGCGCTGATGGCGCGCGTCGCGCCCAGCGGGCGGCGGCGTATCGTGCTGGCGTTTTCGCCGGGGCTGGCGCTGGTGGCGCTCGGCGTTGTGCTGCCAGAACTGGCGGATTTCCTGGTCGGCGCGGGGATCGGCTGGATGATCGCAGCGCAGATCATCTTCCGCAGCCCGACCAGCATGACATATCAGACGGCCGTCCGGCACCTGCACCGCAACGAGCTGCCCGAGGCGATTGCCGTGATGGACCAGTTGATCGAGGGCCAGCCGGATGACGCCGAGCATTATCGTTTCCGGGCGGAGCTATATCGCCTGCAAGGGGCGCTGGACCGTGCGCAGCGCGATTATGAGCGCGCCATCAAGCACGCGCCGGACCAGCCCGGCGGCTATCTCGGGCTGGCGGAGCTGCACATCCAGCAAGGGGAGTTCGACCGGGCGCAGGACTATGCCGAGCAGGCGCTGGTGCGCGATCCATCGAGCTGGACCGCGCCCTACAACCTCGGGCTGATCGCGGACCGGCAGGGCGACGCGGCCAGCGCGATCGCGGCGCTGGAACAGGCGCTTAAGGCGCGCATCCCGGACGCGCGCTACCGGTTGCTGGCGTATCTGTGGCTGGCGCGGGCCTACCTGCGGCGCGGCCAGACGCCCGCCGCCCGCAAGCAGCTTGAGGTGATGCGGAAGCACGACGGTGCGCTCGACGAGTGGCGCGTGCTGCTCGCCAGCGAGCAAGCTGCCCCGCTGCGCGATCTGCTGGCGCGCGACATTGATCTCGCTGCGCGTCTGATCGATGGGGCCGTGCCGCTGGACGCGTTGACTGCACCGGCTAATGAGGAGAAGGCGCAATGACCGGCGATCCGAACGTTGCCCGCGAGCCCACCCGTTCGACCCGGTGGCGATTGCCCGCGATCCCGCTGTGGCTCGCGCTGGTGCTGATGGTCGCAGCGTTGGCGCTCGCCGTGTTGATTTTGACGCGCGTCGCCGAGCCGCTGTATGGGCTGGTGTTTTCTAGCGGCGTGCCGGTTCCCGAAGGCGCGGTCGAGATCGAGCGCGCCGATCCGGAGCGCGGCGCGGCGTACCGCATCTACCGGACTGACCAGCCGGGGCGTGAAGTAGCCGCGTTCTATGAGGGCGAGGGCGGGGCGTGTGTCTACACCGCTGTGCCGCTCGCTGGGACGGTTGAAACGCCGCAGCGCGAGCACAGTGTCGCGCGGTGCACCGGCCAGGCGGACAACGCGGCGCGCGGCAGCGGATGGGAAGTGTTCATCGCGGAGGGGTATTCCGCCGAAGAAGGCCCGACGATCTTCCGGCTGTACGAGTACTGAGAGAGCAAGCGGCGAGCCTGCGTAGCACTTCGCTAACCACTAATGGCTAACCGCTGACTGCTGAATTTCACGGAGGCATGCATGTTCGAACCTGTCACGCCACGGCTTGACATCACCGCGCTAGAAAAGGGGCAGCTCGATTTCTGGCGCGAGCGCGATATCTTCCATCGCTCGATGGACGAGCGCAAAGACGCGCCGCGTTGGGTCTTCTACGAGGGACCGCCGACCGCGAACGGTCGCCCCGGTACGCACCACGTCCTGGCGCGCGCTTTCAAGGATATGTTCCCGCGCTATCACACCATGCGCGGCAAATACGTCCTGCGCAAAGGCGGCTGGGACACGCACGGCCTGCCAGTCGAGATCGAGGTCGAGAAAGAGCTGGGCTTCACGCACAAGCACGAGATCGAAGAATACGGCATCGCGCGGTACAACGAGAAGTGCCGCGAGAGCGTCTTCCGCTACATCCAAGAGTGGGAGCAGCTCACCGAGCGGATCGCGTTCTGGGTCGATCTCGACGAGGCGTATGTCACCTACAAGAACGAATACATCCAGAGCGTGTGGTGGATCCTGCGCCAGTTCTGGGACGACAACCTGCTGTACGAGGGCTTCAAGGTTGTGCCCTACTGCGCGCGCTGTGGCACGCCGCTGAGCAGTCACGAGGTCGCACAGGGCTATGAGGAAGTGGCCGATCCGAGCGTGTTCGTGCGCTTCCCGGTGAAAGACCAGCCCGGCACGTTCTTCCTGGTGTGGACAACCACGCCCTGGACGCTGCCCGGCAATGTTGCGCTGGCTGCCAACCGGCGCGCGACCTACGTTACGGTCGAGGGGCCAGCCGCCAGCGGTGAGGGGACCGAGCGGCTGATCCTGGCTGAGGCGCTACTCGACAAGGCGCTTGAAGACCGCGAGCAGTACACCGTCGTCGAGACGATGCGCGGCGAGGACTTGCTCGGCATGCACTACGAGCCGCTGTACCGCTTCCTGCCGGTCGAGCAGGATTACGCCTACGTGGTCCATGGCGACTTTGTCAGCATGGAAGATGGCTCGGGCCTGGTGCACATCGCGCCCGCCTTCGGCGCGGACGACATGGACGTGGGCCGCGAGCACGGCCTGCCGATCCTGCAAACCGTTGACGAGACCGGCTCGTTCATCGCTGAGGTCACACCCTGGGCGCAGATGTGGGTCAAAGACGCTGATCCGCTGATCACGAACGAGTTGAAAGAGCGCGGGCTGCTGTACAAAGTGGAGCGCTACGTCCACAACTACCCGTTCTGCTGGCGCTGTCACACGCCGCTGCTGTATTACGCGCGCTCGACGTGGTACCTCGCCACGACGCGCTATCGCGACGAGTTGATCGCGCAGAACCAGACGATCAACTGGGTTCCTGCGCACATCAAGGACGGTCGCTTCGGCAACTGGCTCGAAGACCTGCGCGACTGGGCGCTGGGCCGCGAGCGCTATTGGGGCACGCCGCTGCCCGTCTGGCGCTGCGAGAACAAAGACTGCGACCATATGCACTGCGTGGGCAGCGTGGCGGAACTCAGCGAGCTTTCGGGCGAGGACCAGTCGGCGCTGGACCTTCACCGCCCGTATGTGGACGAGGTGACGTTCCCGTGCGAGAAGTGCGGCGGGACGATGCGCCGCGTGCCGGAACTGATCGATGTCTGGTTCGACAGTGGCTCGATGCCGGTCGCGCAGTGGGGCTACCCGTTCAAGAACGAGGACATGTTCAAGGACCAGTTTCCGGCGGACTACATCTGCGAGGCGGTCGACCAGACGCGCGGCTGGTTCTACAGCCAGCATGCGATCAGCACGATGCTCTTTGGACAGACCGACTTCAAGAACGTAATCTGCCTGGGGCACATCCTCGACGAGCAGGGGCGCAAAATGTCCAAGAGCCTCGGCAACATCGTCGAGCCGTGGAGCGTGCTGGACAAGTACGGCGCGGACGCCTTCCGCTGGTATATGTACACCGCCGGGCCGCCCGGCGAGCCGCGCCGCTTCTCGGTCGAGCTGGTCGGCGAGGTCGTGCGCAGCTTCACGCTGACGCTGTGGAACGTCTACAGCTTCTTCGTGACCTACGCCAACCTCGACGGGTTCGATCCGGCGTCGGAGCGCGTGCCGGTCGAGCAGCGCGACCCGCTGGATCGCTGGATTCTCAGCGAGTTGCACAGCCTGACGCGGGACGTCACCGATGCCTACGAGCGCTATGACGTGCCCGCCACCACGCGCCCGATCGAGCAGTTCGTGGACCGGCTGAGCAACTGGTATCTGCGCCGCTCGCGCCGCCGCTTCTGGAAGGGCGAGAGCGATGCGGATAAGCAGGCTGCCTACCAGACGCTGTACGAGTGTTTGGTGACGGTTGGCAAGTTGCTCGCGCCGACGATGCCGTTCATGGCCGAGGCGTTGTATCGCAACCTCGTTGCGCAGCAAGACGACAGCGCGCCGGAGAGCGTGCACCTCGCGTTCTGGCCGGAGTGGGACGAAGCGCTGATTGACGCGAAGCTGATGGACGACATGCGACTGGCGCAGCGGTTGGTCAGCCTGGGGCACGCAGCGCGCAACAGCGCCAATCTCAAGGTGCGCCAGCCGCTCGCCGAAGCGGTCTTTGTGGTGCGCTCGGACGCTGAGCGCCCGGTGGTCGAGGCGCTGGAAAGCACCATCGCGGAAGAGCTGAACGTCAAGCAGGTGCGCGTCGCCGCGTCCGCCGAGGAGATGGTCAGCTACAAGCTGAACCCGCTGCCGCAGGTGCTGGGCCGCGCGCTGAAGGGTGACTTCCCGAAGGTGCAGCGCGCGCTGCGCGAGGGCGCGCCAGACGACGTCGAGCGCTGGGCGAAGGTGTTGCTGGCGGGCGAGGATGTCACCGTCGAGGTGGACGGGCAGCGCTACACCGTGACGCCAGAGCAGGTTGAGGTGCAGCAGGAAGCCGCGGGCGGCTACGCCGTCGCGGAAGACTATGGCTACCTCGCCGCGCTGAAGACGGAATTGACGGATGAACTGATCCGCGAGGGGCTGGCGCGCGAGTTCGTGCGCCGCGTGCAGACGCTGCGCAAAGATGCCGACTTCGAGATCAGCGATCGCATCACCGTGAGCTATCAGGCGGGCGAGCAGGTCCGCGTAGCAGTCCAGGCGCACGCCGACTACATCCAGGCCGAGACGCTGGCCGATGCGCTGGCCGAGGCGCCGCCAGAAGACGGCGCGTACAGCGAGGCGTTCGAGATCGACGGCGAAGACGTCGTGATCGGCGTGCGGCGCGTCCAGCCCAGGACTCTCTGATCTGGACCGACTGCGTTGACTTGGCTACAATCGGGAGAGCCGTGCGGCATGCGCGGCTCTCAACGTCCAGGCAGGATGGGAAGAGGCTGAGGGGCGCATGGTCACCACCAAAGATGAGTTATATACCGAGTTGATCGCGCTGCGGGGAGAGCTTCAAGAGCAGATCGCCGATATGGACACGCTGGCGGACCTCGAAGAGGGGGGGACCGGCTACACCAACCACCCAGCAGATGACGCAACTGAAGTGCTGGACCAGACGGTCAACCAATCGGCCTATCAGGCGGCTCAGGGCAGGCTGCGTGATGTCGAAGACGCGTTGGCGCGCTATGAGGCC
>CAZVCM010000025.1:0-8448 GCA_964626105.1 uncultured Thermoflexus sp. | reverse complement strand
CATCTGCGAGAACTGCGGGCAGGAGATCGATATTGCCCGCCTGGAAGCGATCCCGTACACGCGTTTCTGTCTGCGATGCGCCGAACAGCGCGACTATCACGCCGGGATGGTGCAGTGACCGATTCGCACCCCCCTGCGGCGGCCCCTGGCACAACGCTTCGCCACTGGCTGTTTCTTGGCATCGTGGCCGCTGTGGCGATCGCGCTTGATCAGGCGAGCAAGGCGTATGTCGTCGCGCATCTGGCGCGCGGTGAGTCGTGGATGCCGGTGGACTTCATCGCGCAGGTGTTTCGTTTTACGCACGTCCGCAACAGCGGCGCGGCCTTCGGGATGTTCTCCGGACGTGGGCAGGTCTTCCTGTTGATCGCCGCTGTCATTGTGCTGGTGATCCTCTACTTCTACCGGCAACTTCCTCGCGGGACGTGGCTGGTCCGCACCGCGCTCGGCCTGCAACTGGGCGGCGCGCTGGGCAACGTGATCGACCGCGTGCGGCTTGATTTCGCGGTGATCGACTTCCTGCACGTGCGCTATTTCCCGGTGTTCAACGTAGCGGATGTGTGTATCGTGGTCGGGGTAGGGCTGCTGGCGTTCGCTATGCTGCGCGAAGAACGCCGCGAGCGTCAAAACGTCGCCGCGCAATCCGCCGGAGAGGTCGAACGCTCGCGCAGCGGCTCCGAGGAAAACACGCCGGTTCGTTGAGGCGAACCGCAGCAAGAACAGCCAAGAACAACAAAAAAGCAGCGGGGAAGTGAGCGCACTGCACACCGCTGCTTTTTGCTGTACTGTCGTTACTTTTGTTGCCGATAGCCTACCACGCGTACGCTTCGGGTGCCGGGCCGCCGGGGCCGGGCCAGATCTCGTCAAGCGCCTTGAGGTCGTCCTCGCTGAGCTTGATCTCAAGCGCGCGCGTGCTGCCGGTGAGTTGGTCCATGGTGCGCGGGCCGATGATCGGCGCGGTGACCGCCGGTTGGTGTAGCAGCCACGCCAGCGCGACATCTGCCGGATGCTCGCTGCGCTCGTCGCACCACGCTTCCCACTTCTCAAGCTGCGGGCGGAGCTTTTCGATCCGCTCCTGAACGTGGCTCTCGGTGCGGCGGCCTTCTTCCGCTTTCTTCAGCGCGCCCGCGATCATACCCCCGGCGAGCGGGCTCCATGGAATGATGCCGACACCATACGCTTCGCACGCCGGGATCACTTCCATCTCGATTGTGCGCGCCGCGAGGTTGTAGAGGCTCTGCTCTGACACCAGCCCCATGAAGTGCCGCTGCTTGGCGAGTTCGTTGGCTTGCGTGATGTGCCAGCCCGCGAAGTTGCTGCTGCCGACGTAGAGCACTTTGCCCTCTTGCACTAGTTGCTCCATCGCCTGCCAGATCTCTTCCCAGGGCGTGTTGCGGTCGATGTGATGCATCTGATAGAGGTCGATGTGGTCGGTCTGCAGGCGCTTGAGGCTGCTTTCGCACGCACGCTTTATGTGCAACGCAGAGAGCTTCGACTCGTTCGGCCAGTCGCCCATCGTGCCATAGACTTTCGTCGCCAGCACGACTTTCTCGCGGCGACCGCCGCCCTGCGCCCACCAGCGCCCGATGATCTGCTCGGTGACGCCTTCGCCCTGCTTGCGGCCATAGACGTTCGCCGTGTCGAAGAAGTTGATGCCCAACTCCAGCGCGCGATCCATGATCGCATACGAGTCCGACTCTGTTGTGAACGGGCCGAAGTTCATCGTGCCCAGGCACAGGCGGCTGACCTGCAACCCGGTGCGTCCAAGATAGGTGTATTCCATCGTACATCTCCTTTGCTAAGGGAGCGGTTAGCCGTTAGCAGTTAGCCAAAATAGAGCGGGAACATAGCGCGTGCGGTCTGCTGCTCG
The DNA here is from genome assembly GCA_964626105.1 of uncultured Thermoflexus sp. Lineage (GTDB taxonomy): Bacteria > Chloroflexota > Anaerolineae > Aggregatilineales > Aggregatilineaceae > DYGX01. The sequence goes on along the minus strand of CAZVCM010000025.1, from coordinate 6,581 downwards.
GCTGTCCGGCTGTGCCCGCTATGGTTCTCGCTAATCGCCAATCGCTAACCGCTAATTGCTTATTCCCCCATGTTGCGGATCAGCGCGGTCGCGAACGCGCTGGTGCTGACCTCATTCGCGTTCGTCATCTGCCGCGCAAAGTCATACGTCACAATTTTCTGGTCCAGCGTTTTCTCGTAGGCGCTGGCGATCATCTCTGCCGCTTCCCACCAGCCGAGCCATTCCAGCATCATCACGCCGCTGAACATCAGCGAGCCGGGGTTGACCTTGTCCTGATCGGTGTACTTCGGCGCGGTGCCGTGGGTCGCCTCGAACAACGCGACCTGATCGCCGATGTTCGCGCCGGGCGCGATGCCCACGCCGCCGACTTCCGCCGCAATCGCGTCGCTCAGATAGTCGCCGTTGAGGTTCGGCGCGATCACCACGTCGAACTCAGTCGGGCGTAACAGCATATGCTGGAACATGATGTCCGCGATGCGATCCTTGATCACGATCTTGCCTTCGGGCGCGTGGCCGTTGTACTGGTCCCACAGCTCGTCCTCGGTGATCGTCTGTTCCGGAAATTCCTCCCGCGCGACCTCGTAGCACCAGTTGCGGAAGGCGCCCTCGGTGAACTTCTGGATGTTGCCCTTGTGCACGATGGTGATGCTTTTGCGGCCCCGCTCGATAGTGAAGCGCAGCGCGGCGCGCATCAGGCGCTTGGTCCCGAAGGCGCTGATCGGCTTGATCCCCAGCCCGCTGCCGTCGAAGAACTCCGCGCCCAGTTCTTCGCGCAGGAACTTCGCCAGCTTGTCGTTTTCGGGCGTTCCGGCGGCGTACTCGATCCCCGCGTACACGTCTTCGGTGTTCTCGCGGAAGATCACGACATCGACCGCTTCGGGATGCTTCACCGGGCTGGGCACGCCCTCGTACCACTTCACCGGGCGAATGCAGGCGTACAGGTCAAGCTCCTGGCGCAGCGTCACGTTCAGGCTGCGGAAGCCGCCGCCGACCGGCGTGGTCAGCGGACCTTTGATCCCGACCACGAACTCGCGCAGGGCGTCGAACGTCTCGGCGGGCATATAGTCGCCGTCATACAGCCCGGCAGCCTTCTCCCCGGCGTAGATCTCCATCCAGGCGATCTGGCGCGCGCCGCCATAGGCTTTTTCGACGGCTGCGTCCCAGATACGCTTCGATGCGGTCATGATGTCGCGCCCGATGCCGTCGCCTTCGATGAAGGCAATGATCGGATGATCGGGCACGCACTGCGCGTCGCCCAGGCAGGTGATTTTCTCGCCTTCAGTGGGGACGACGATATGCTGGTAGCTCATGCGGCGCACGCTCCTTGTGTAGATGTGTGTGACAGGCAGGATAAAATACGTGCGGCGTGCGACTGATCGCGCCAGATGCGGGCCGCGCACCCGGCGCGCTGTCAGACGCTACGCACGCCACTTAATTGTACAGCCGACCGCCGGTGTTGTCTCGACCGCAGGGGAGTCTCCGGCCAGGACGGCGTCTAGCGCGTCGCGCAGATAGGTGTGCTGCACGGCGTCAGGGTCTTCATAGTTGTCATCGATCGCGCCACGGAAGCGCAGGATGCCGTCGCTGTCCAGCAGGTAGACGTGCGGCGTGCGCTCCGCCCCATAGGCGCGAGCGATCTCCTGGCTTTCGTCGTGCAGATAGCGGAAGTTGAACCCATCGTCCTGGGCGCGCTGCTTCATCGCGTCGAAGCTGTCATCGGGATAGCGTTCCGCGTCGTTGGGGTTGATCGCGACCAGCGCCACGTCACGCGCGCCATACACGCGCTGAAGGTCAACCATACGCCCTTCCCACGCGCGGACATACGGGCAGTGGTTGCAGCTAAAGATCACGGCGACGGCGCGGTGATCGCGCAGCAGGTCACTCAGGCGGTGTGTCTGCCCGTCCACGCCGGGCAGGGCAAAATCCGGGGCTTTCTGTCCGATCTCAAGCATGGGATTATCCTTTCTGCGAAGCATTGCGGTTGGCGCGCGCCGCATTGATCGCGCGGATGATCATCTCGCGCGAGGGCAGCGGCGACGGGCGCCCGTTCTCATGAAAATACAGGCGGCAGGTCAGGCGCGCGGGCGCGTCCGGTTGGGCATCGATATCCTTGCCATTCACCAGGATCGTGGGCGATCCAGCGAAATGCCAGCGCTGCGCCGCTTCCTCAGTCGTGACCTCAATGCGTTCCACCTCGACTTCGACGCCTAGCTCGCGCAGCACATCGTGCAGTCGGTCCCAGGCTTCGGGGTGCGAGGGGCAGTCTTCCCAAAAGAGAAATTGTACCTTCATAAGCTGTTCCAATCGGGTGTCGTGTGGCGGTCATGCGGCGAGCGTCGGGGGTGCGGAGCGTGCCACTCCCTACGAATATAGCGGTTTTTCGCCGCATTTCCAACGGGCGCGTGTTTCGGTCCCCCTGCCAAGATGGTTTGTAACTGGTCTGTGACCGCTGGCGGGGTATACTTGACAGCATGGGATTAGGCCAGCCTCACCCTTTCGATCGGCAAATGAAGACTCGATAAGTCATGCGATTGCAGTGGCTATACGCGTACTACGCGCTGCTGCTTGGCGGACTTGCAACAATGCTCGTGGATGGATTCGGCACCGTTGCATTCCTGGTGTATTATGCCGGAATGCCGCTGGGTGCGGTCGCCGTATGGCTGCTCAGCGGACGGCGCATCCGGGCGTTGGGGTGGCCCGCCGGGTTCGGCGCGCTGCGCGGGATTGTGCTTGGCGTCATCTGGGCGGCTACCGCGGTCGGCGCGGTGATGGCGATTCTGTTGGCGGTCGATTGGGCCGCGCTGGGAGAGCCGCGCGCGGCGTTTGGACGTTTTTTGCTGATTATGGGCGGGCAGCAAGTGCTGGTCGCCGGATTCGAAGAACTGGCTTTTCGCGGCGTGATCCAGGCGTTGCTGATCGACCGGCTCGGCTCAGGGCGCGGCCTGGCGGCTGCGGCGGGATTATTCGGGCTGTTCCATTTACCCAATCTGATTTACCAGGACGTTCCGGGGGGCTTGATCCTGGTGGCGCTGTTGAACCTGACGGTGATGGGCGCGGTCTTCGGTGCAGCCTATGAGCGCAGCGGACGCCGGCTCGCGCTGCCGTTTGCGCTGCACCTGGGGTGGAACCTGGCGGCCTATAGTTTTGAAGACGGTTTTCATTTGCAACTGAGCGGGCCCGCCGCGATCGCAGGCGATCCGGCGTGGTTTCCAGAGACAGGGCTGGCGGCGCTGGTGGGGCTGGCGCTCGCTGGCACGCTGGTGTGGGGGTGGCCCCGCTTTGCGGCGCGACAAGATGGTAATTTGGGGTGAGATAAGCGGGTTGCATGATGAACACATCGCGCCATCATGACGATGTCTTTCACGGGTTATCCTCCGCGTTGATGGTGCTCGACCGGGCCACGCTGCAGATCCTGTATGCGAACGAGGCTGCCGAGCAGTTCACTGGCTGTCCGGCGCCTACGCTGGCCGAGCGCACGCTGGGCGATTTCTTTCTGCCAGATGAGCGCGCTCGCCTGGAACAAGCGCTGCTTCACCTGCGCGACGGTCAGGTACGGCGCCTGCGCGAAACGGTGAAAGCAGCCGGTGGCATAGCCATTGCCGTCGAGATCACCGCGCACCCGGCCCGGCTCAATGGCAGCTCTGCGCTGATCATCGATCTCCGGCTGGCGGACGACGGAACGAGCGACGCGCCCCCGGCGAGCGGGAAAGAGTTCCGGCGGGATGCGCTGCTGCAAGGGGTTGCCAACGCGACGAATCGCTTGATGCAGCCCGGCAGCTATGACCGGACGGTACGCGAGGCGCTGGCGATCATTGGCGAAGCGTCTGATACAGATTGTGTCGCGGTGTTTCAGGTTGTCGCGTCGCCAGAGGAGCAGGATACGCTGTTCGTTCGGCAGCAGCGCTGGTCGCGCAATGGTGACGAGTCACAGCCGGTTGATTTCCCGCAACAGTTTGCCGTGCATCAATGCGGCCTGGAAGGGTTTTTCGCGCGGCTTGAGCGGTATGAAACGGTGCATGGCACGCCCGACACGCTGCCAGAGCTGCACGCGTTGTTTGAGCAGGTGACGGCGCGGTCGCTGATCATCGCGCCGATCTTCATTGATGTCAGCCTGTGGGGCTTCATCGGGCTGTGCGATTTCCACGCGGGCCGGTTGTGGTCGCGCGAGGAAAGCAGCGCGCTCCAGACGCTGGCGGCCAGCATCGGCGCTGCCAACCAGCGCGAGCAAATCGAGCGGAAGCTGCGCCACGAACGCGCGGTTGCCGACACGCTTCGCGAAATGGGCGCGGTCCTGACCTCGACGCTTGATCTCGACGAAATGCTGGCGCGGCTGCTGAATCAAGCGCAGCGTATCGTGCCATTTGACTCTGCGAACGTAATGTTGATCAACGATGGCGTGGCGCGGATCGTGCATTGCATCGGCCACGACGCGTTCGGCGTATCGGTCGAAGACGTCTGCACGGTCCAGTTTCCGCTCAGCCAGTCATCATACATTCGCTATCTTGTCACGCATCGCACGCCGCTGGTCGTGCCGGACGTGCGGCATAGCGCCGTGTGGAAGGATACGCCCGGCTCGCGCCATGTGCGGAGCTGGTTGGGGGTGCCGATCCTGGTGTTGGGTGAAGCAGTTGGCTTGTTCGCGCTTGACTCTGTCACGCCGCATTATTTCAATGACCAGCACGTGCGGATGCTACTACCGTTCGCGCAGCAGGCCGGGATCGCCTTTGAGAACGTGCGGCTCTACGAGCAGCAGCGCGCTCAGGCGATCGAACTGGCGGCGCGGCTGGATCAGGTGGATGCGCTTTACAACGCCAGCCAATCGATTCTCTCGTCGCTCGACCTCGACGTGATCTTGCAGCGCTTCGCCGAGCAGATGACCCGCCTGACTCGCTCGACCAGCGCGGCGATCTGCAACTTTGATCCAGCGGCGCGGACCGGTGTGGTGCAGGCCGTCTGGCCGGAGGTTGCGCACGAAGACGGGTGTTTCTGGCAGCGTGGTGACCGGCTGGATTTCAACTCACCGCTGCTGGAGCCGGTGATCGAGCAGCACGAGGTTGTGCGCTACACTGCCGATCAGGTGCGCGAGGCATTCGGGGACGCGCGCGGCCTCGAAACGACGCACGAACTGGTCGTTGTACCGGTGTTCAGCCGGGCGCGCCCTCTTGGCGTGGCGCTGCTACTCGATGACCCGGCGCACCGCTTCGCGCTGGCTGATTTGCAGACCTGCCGCGCGCTGGCTAGCCAGGCCGCGATCGCATTTGAGCAGGCGCTGCTGTTCAGCGAAGTGCGCGAGCTAGAGCGCGTGAAGTCGGAGATGATCCGGCTCGCCTCGCATGACTTGCGCAGCCCGCTGACGCGGCTCCAGGCGTATCTGGACGTGATCGAGCGCCGCTTCGAGACGCTATCGCCTGAGCGGCGCGCGCGCTTTCTGCATCAGGCGGCAGAGGCTGCCGGGCAGATGCAGCACATTATCTCCGATCTCCTCTCGCTGGAACGCATCGAACAGCAGCACCGGCTGGCGCAGCCGATTGTGTGGAGCGATCTGATCGCGCAGGCGGTGGAGTCGGTTCAGGCGGACCTGGCTGAGAGCCGCTGCACGCTGGTGGTTGACGCTCCGGCGCCGCTACCCGATGGACGTGGTGACCCCGTCCGGCTGGAGCGCGCGCTCTCCAACCTGATTGCCAACGCGATCAAGTATTCGCCGGATGGCGGGCAAATCGTCGTGCGCGCGCGGCAGAAGGAATATGGCGCGGAGAAATGTGTCTCGATCGAGGTGGAAGATCGCGGGATCGGGATCTCGCCAGACGAGCAGGGCCAGCTCTTTGAGCCGTTCTACCGTGTGGAGACGGCTGCGGATGATTTCCCCGGTTTTGGCCTCGGCCTCGCGGTGGTCAAAGCGGCGGTGAGCTATCACAACGGGCGGGTGTACGTGGATAGCGAGCCGGGCCAGGGGAGCCTGTTCGGCTTCCGCATCCCGGTCTAGCCGCCGGCGATATACGGGAAGATCGAGATGCGGTCGCCCGGCTGCAAAACCGCGTCTGGCGCGGCGTGCGTCCCGTTGACCGCGAGATGCCACATCCGCACGTGCTCGCTCAGGGCCGGAAGCTCGTGCAGCAGGCGCTCGACGGCGTCGTCCAGCGTTGCGCCCGGCGGCAGCTCAAGCGTGTAGATATCGCGCCCCGCGGTGTTTCGCAGGCTCGCTAGAAAGCGCACGTCGATCTTCATTCCTCGTCCTCGTCCATCACCGGAACCGACCGCGCTGTGCGTCGTTGCACGTCGGCCTTTAACTGCCCGCACCCTGCCTGGATGTCGATCCCGCGCCGCACGCGGACCGTACTCGGCACGCGATGGTGCGTCAGGATGCGCTGGAACTCGGCCACACGCGCCGGGTCCGAGGGACGGCCCTCGTACTGCTGGGTCGGATTGAGCGGGATCAGGTTGACGTGCGCCTTCAGCCCGGTCAGCAGCTTGCCGAGGCGCTCGGCTTGCTCTGGCGTGTCGTTCTCCCCTGCAATCAGCGCCCACTCGAACGTGACGCGCCGCCCGGTCTGTTCGATGCAGTCGCGCACGGCGTCCATCAG
>CAZVCM010000024.1:1420-26320 GCA_964626105.1 uncultured Thermoflexus sp. | reverse complement strand
GGGGAAGAATCTCGTGCAGCGCGCGCACGTCATAGGCCATCGTCAGCGCTGCGCGGACCGCGCGCTCCGCGTGGTCCGCTTGCGGATTGAGCGGCGTGTTGAACAGCCCGATCACCGCGTCGCCGAGGTATTTGTCGATAATTCCGTCAAACAGTTGCAGCGCGTCAGTGCTGACGGCGAGGTAGCGGTTGATATTCGTCATCAACTCTTCAGGCGGCAGCAGCTCGCTGAACGCGGTGAAGCCGCGCACGTCCGCGATTAGAATCGAGATCTCGCGCTCCGTGCCGCCCAGGCCGAGGTCTTCAATATCGAGGATGTTCGACACGAGGCTCGGCGGCAGATACGTCCGCACCAGGTCGAGCGTCGCGTCACGCTGCTTGAGCGCGGTCAGGTCATCGACCGCCAGCGCCATACCGACCGTCAACCCTTGCGCGTTGCGGAGCGGAGTCAGCTTCAGGCTGAGCGTCAGCGCGCCGAGATCGCGCAGCACCGGCTCGATCTCGATCACCTGCGCCGGGCCCTCACGGAGCACCGGGTCAATGAGAGGTGCGATCGCCTCGTGAATTGCGGTAAATACCTCACTCAATGGGCGGCCCAGCGCGTCCGGCGCGGGCACACCGAGGATCGACTCCGCCGCCGGGTTGAAGATCAGAATATTGCCGGCGCGGTCAAGCGTGATCACGCCGCTGGCAATCGAGGAGAGCACGCTGTCCGTCAGCTCGCGTAGCTCGCTCACCTCAGCCAACGCGCGCCGCTGCTGATCGAACAGCCGCGCATTTTCAAGCGCAATCGCCGCCTGCGCCGCGAAACCGAGCAGCAGCGTCAGATCGTCTTCGCCAAAGAGGTCCGGCACGCGCTGGTTGTCCGCATAGACCACACCTGTCACGCGCCCCTTGACGATCAGTGGGACGCACAGAATCGAGCGGGGCGCATGCATCACGATACTGTCTTGCATGCTGAGGTGTGGATCGAGCAGCGCGTTACGGGCGACGATGGGCTGCCCGGTCCGCGCGACCTCTTCGACAACCGTCTGGCTGACGGTGAAACGGCGCGCGTCGAGCGTTTCGCGGTCCGCGCTGCGCGCCACGCGGAAGCGCAGGTCACCCGTCTCGCGATCCCGCAGAACGATATAGCCACGCTCGGCGCCGGTCAGCGCGATGGCGGTGTCCATCACCTCATTGAGCACGGAATCTTCGTCCAGCGAGGAATTGATCAGGCGCGTGGTCGCGGCCAGCGCCCGCAAGTCGTCCAGTTCCTGACCCGCGTGCAGCACCGCCGGTTGCAGCGTCTCACAGGCGGCGCGCAGTGCGCCCAGTTCTTCCAGCACGGTTGTCGGCACATTGACGCCGCGCAGCCGGATCACTTCCTGCTGCGCCCACAGCATCTGCTCTAATTCGCTCGTCTGCTGGGCGATGGCGCGGATCAACTGCTGCGCGCTGCTATTGGGATCGGCTCGCTGAAACATGGCTCCCCACTTGCCGCACGTCAGCGCGTGCAGGCCACCTCATAGACGGTCACGGGCTGGCGGCGCCCGCGCACCTGAATCGTCGTGTGCTCAGTGACTTCCATGCCACACTCGTGCCCGGCGATCCGGCCCTCGCACAGCCGGAACGTGTCCTCGCTAATGATCACCTGTCCGTGCGCCGCGTGCTCTTGCAGGCGCTTCGCCACGTTGATCATGTCGCCGATCGCGGTGAAGTCGCGGCGGGTCGGGTTGCCAACATTGCCGAGCGTCGCCACGCCGGTGTGGACGCTGATCCGGCACGCGCGCCACTGATGCTGTGTGCTCTCCGCGAACACCTGCAAGCGGTCGTGGATGGTTATCGCCGCCTGCAACGCCTGCCACGCGTGGTCATCGTCCGGGTTCAATTGCGTGTTGAACAGCCCCATCACCTCGCTGCCAATGAATTTGTCAACCAGCCCGCGCCGCTCGTGGATCGCTTCGGTGGCGGCGGTCAGATACTGGTTGATGCGCGCAAGCTGCTCGGCAGGTGGCAGACCAGCGGGCATCACCTCAGAGGGTAGCGTCTCTACAAACACGACCGTGATCAGGCGCCGCTCGCCGCCCAGCCCGAGCCCGTCCAGGCTCTGAATCTGGTCAACCATCGCAGGCGGCAGATAGCGCCGCACGACGGTGAGTGTCGCATCGCGCTGCCTGATCTCGCTGAGATCGTCCAGCACAATCGCCACGCCTTCGATCGCATCCGGATTGCGCGGCTGGCTGCGCAGCGGTGTCAGCTTGAGCACCAGGTTCGCCGGCTCACGATCGGGCAGCGGCAGATCGACTTCGATAACTTCCGACGTTCCCCCGGCGAAGATCGCGTTGAGCGCGGGCTGGATGTGCCCGTAGAGCACCGGCAGCGCGATCCGCAGCGGGCGGTTGAGCACATCCGCGCGCGACGTGCCGAGGATGCTCTCCGCCGCCTGGTTGCAGAGCGTGATGATCGCATTGACGTCAGTCGTGATCACGCCGCTGGCGATCGAGGCGAGCACGTTGTCCATCAGCTCGCTCATTTCGCTGGCTTCGGCCAGCGCGCGCTGCAAGCGTGCGAACAGGCGCGCGTTCTCAATTGCGACCGCCGCCTGGTCCGCGAACGCGACCAGCAGCGCCAGCTCGTCCTGGCCAAACAGCGCATCCTTCACGCGGTTGTCGGCATAGACCACGCCGACCATCTCGCCACGCGCGACCAGCGGCACGCACAAAATCGAGCGCAGCGCGAAAAACATCACGCTCTTTTGCGTGGCGAAACGCGGATCGTCCTGCGCATTGGTTGTGACGACCGGCTGCCCGCTGGCGATCACTTCCTCGACGATCGTGCGGCTGACCATGAACCCGCTCTCGTCGAGCGTCTCGCGGTCCAGGTTGCGCGCCACGCTGAAGACCATCTCGCCCGTGTCTTCGTCGCGCAGTAAGATATAGCCGCGCTCAGCCCCAGTCAGCGCGATCACGGAGTCCATCGCCTCGTCGAGCACCTGCTGCACGTCCAGCGACGCGGCAAGCTGCGCCGCCGTGTCCGCCAGCGTGCGATAGCGCTCGAGTTCATCGGCATCCGCGCCGAGACGCTCGATCAATAACTCGACTTCTTCGCGGATGATCGCAAAACCGGAGAGTGTTCCTGGCGGCAGGCTCATCCCCATTTGACGCAGCAGATCGCGCTGGGTGTGCATCCGGCCAATCAGCGCGTCGAGCGCCGCGCCCAGATGTCGGGCCTCTGCCTGAAGATCGGGGCGGCGGATGCCGCTCTGTGCCATGCCAAACTCCTCGCGATCCCTACGCTCGCTTGCCAGCCGGTGAGACTTCATTATACTCGCTGGAAAAGGCGTGCAACACTGGCGCAACCCAGCGGGCAGAACAAACCTTAACTAAACCTTAACGCCCTCGCAGCGCCTTTTGATTCGTGCTATCATTCTGCGCAGACATTTCAACCAAGGAACTGAAGCACATGCGCGTTCTCGTCATCTCCGATATCCACGCGAATCTAGCCGCTTTTGAGGCGGTCATGCAAGACGCCAAAGGCGACTGGGAATACGTCTGGTGCCTGGGGGATGTCGTCGGCTATGGACCCGATCCGAACGAATGCTGCGATTTGCTGCGGACCCTGCCGCACCTGTGTCTGGCAGGCAATCACGACTGGGCAGCGCTCGAACGGCTCGATATCCGGACCTTTAACGCCGACGCCCGCCGCGCCGTGACCTGGACGCGCGATACCCTGACTCCGGAGAACAAAGCCTATCTTGAAGCGCTCCCGACGACCTTTGTACTGGGCGATTACACGCTTGCGCATGGCAGCCCGCGCGAGCCGGTGTGGGAGTACATCCTTGACCCCCTGATCGCCGCGCTAAACTTCCCGCACTTCGAAACGTCTTACTGCCTGGTTGGGCATACCCACACCCCCGTGATCTTCCAACTGACTGATGACCAGGGCGATACCGAAGCTTTGCAGCCTGTCTACCGCGAGGCCAAGCACCTCAACGGGCACCGCCTGATCATCAATCCGGGCAGCGTCGGGCAGCCGCGTGACTCGAACAAAGACGCGGCGTACGGCATCCTGCACGTGGAAGAGGGGATCTTCGAGCACCGCCGCGTGCCGTATCCGATCGAAGTCACGCAAGAACGGATGCGCACGCTAGACCTGCCGGAGCGCCTGATCACGCGCCTGGAGCACGGCTGGTAGCGAGCAGCCATCAGCAATAAGCAATCAGCAGTTAGCGAAAGACGCGAGCCCGTACAGCAGCGCAAGCTGTGTAGAGTCACGGTTGTGCTCTTGCTAACGGCTCAAAGCTAACCGCTAACCGCTTTCTTCTCTCCCGTAAAAAAGACCGGCTTCGTCTGAAGGCCGGTCAATTTGTTGATAGGAACGAGCGCGCTATCAGCCCGCGATGAACCCGTATAACCACCAGAACTCATCACGCGGATAGACTTCTTCCAGCATCGGATCGGTGATGAACGGCCCCTCGGTCAGCAGGCGGCGAAGCTGGTTGTCTAGCTGGTGCAGGCGCGTGTCCAGCTCTGGCGGCAAGACATTCAACTCAGCCGCCTCGCGTCGCAAATGCTCGATAATGACGCGCTTCTCGGCCTCAATCGGATAGTTCGCGGCGCACGTGCTGTTGCCTTCGCGGCACTCTTCCAAAAAGCGGGTAAGGGCGTTGATGCGCGCCTCTAACTCCTGCTGTATTTTCGCCTCGTAATGCACGCCCCACTCGGATTGCTCGGCTTCGAGATTGATCGCCGCGTCTTGCACGGTGTTCTGCTGCTCAGCGCTGAGGTGATTGCTCAGCCGCGACAGGCGATAGAGCCGCATCAACAGCCCGCCGACCGTCAGGCGCGGCAGCTCGCCCGAGAGGTACCCGTATAACTCTTTTTCATAGAGGTAGGGCGTCAGGTTGGCAGCCATTGCGCCGACCGCGCGCACGTCGCGCGCAAGATCAAATGCCAGCGTCGGCGTCTTCTTCTTCATGATATGCGACCTTTCGCTCGTCGCGGTGTGATCCTTCCGCTTATTTCTTGTACCGCTTGATGTTGTTGTAATTCGGATTCCCGGCGATGGCCTGGACGCGCGCCTCGACATCCGAGAAATACCAGTGCACCATCATCTGGCCGTCCGGCACGACGTAGGAGATCGCCGGCAGAAAGCCGAGAATCTCCTTGATGCCCACAATCAATAAGTCGGTGTCCGCGCCGGGCGCTGCCGTCAGCGTGAAATAATCTTGGGGAACCCACTCGATGGTGATCGGTTGGCCGCGCCAGATGGCAGTCATCTTATAGGGCGGCTCGGCGCTAACGGTGTCGAAATAAACGCCGGCGATGCGGTTTGCCCAAAACGTGTGGTTGATGCGCTCCTCAAGCAAGTAGGCATTCTGCTCCGGCTCGGCATAAAACCACGTCGTCGCATTAGTTGACATTAACGAATTTCGCCTCCTGGCACGCTGCATAACTGCGCTCGATCATACCACCAAACGCGGCGCCCGGTCCACCGCTCCGCCGCCATGCGACGGCCTCAGGCCGACCGGTTCGACGTACAATCGGTTATACTCAAAGGGTTCCGCCTGCCGCCGGGCAGCCGCCACGCCCCGGCCACCAAACCTGACAGGAATCGACACATGAGCGGATTCGCCTGGCTGGGCGTGTTCATCAGCGCCTTTATCAGCACCCTCGCGCTGGCGTCATGGATCGTCATGGCCGTGCCCTACTTCGACGACGCGCCGTTCCTGACCGAGCTTCGCCGCCGCTCCCGCTTCGCGTTCGGAATCGGGCTGCTGATGTTCTCGATCTTCTTTGCGATCTTCTACGCCGCTGCGCGCACGCTCGACGAAAGCTCGTCCGGCCCGTTGATCGCGGGCGCCGGGCTGCTCGTCGCGCTGCCGTTTAGCATGCTCCTGGGCAGCGAAACCTGGGACCGCTATGATGGACACGGCATGAACAACGTGCCGGGCCTGCGTGCGGTCGCGGTCGCCACCGGGATTGGCTTGCTGGAGCTGGGCGGGGTTGCCGTTGCGTTTATGCTTCTGCTGCGCCTGTGACCCGCGCCGCTGCGCGCGTTTAGCTGCCGGGCCAGACTTCCTCAACACCCCCGTGCTGGATCGTCAGGCGTTCCTCGATCAGAGCATCGCTGCTGCTGTCGAAATCGGAATACGTCACTTCGCTGATCCACGCGTCTCGGTAGACCCAGCGCCGCACCTCGACGCCATCATCCAGCGCGACAATTTCTAATGAGCGCGTCACGCGGTCCCTCGGATTCGCCAACGTTTCGCGCACCCAGCGGTTTGCGGGCAGATCCGCCTCACGCTGCACCATCTTGCTCAGCACCAGCGGTAAATGCTGCGGGCGTCCATCCGCGCCCACTGACAGACTGCACAGTCCGCTGACACCAAAGACGCCGGTGAGCGGCTGTCCCTCGATCTCGACCGCGAACTCATTCGCCGAGAGGCTATCAACCGCGCGTGTCTTTGACTGCTCGTCGGTCATCGTCCTCGCTCCTTTTGTGTCGCAGGTTCTAAGACGAGTATACCCTCGCCAGCGAAGCCGCCCAAAGGCGCCCTTTACTCTCCGGTGCTGTCCACCACGCGAATGTGCAATTCGGCAAGCTGCTGCGGCTCGACTTCCGACGGCGCACCCGCCATCAAGTCCGCCGCCTGCTGCGTCTTCGGGAAGGCGATCACCTCGCGAATATTCGGTTCCTCAGCGAGCAGCATCACCAGCCGGTCGATACCGGGCGCGATCCCGCCGTGCGGCGGCGTGCCAAACTCGAAGGCTTCGAGCATGTGGCCAAACCGCTGCTTCGCGTCCTCGACATCCAGCCCGATTAGCCCGAAGATCTTCTCTTGCACGGTGCGATCGTGGATACGGATGCTGCCGCCGGCGATCTCGTAGCCGTTGCACGCCAGGTCGTACTGCTGGCCGCGCGCCCGGCCCGGATCAGTATCCAGCAGCGGCACGTCTTCCCACATCGGCGCGGTGAAGAGGTGATGGCTCGGATCCCAGCGCTGTTCGTCGGCATTCCACTCGAATAGCGGGAAGTCGATCACCCAGCAGAACGCGATCTTCTGCGGGTCTGCCAGCCCCAGGCGATCAGCAAGCTCGCGGCGCAGTGTGTCGAGCACGGCGCTGACCACGTCCGGCGAATCCGCTGCGAAGAGGATCAGGTCGCCGGGCTGCGCGCCGGACTGCTCCACGATCGCGGCAAGCTGCTCCGCGCCGAAAAACTTGGCGATTGGCGAGCGCACCGGCCCCGCGTCCGTCGCTTCGACCGCCATCCACGCCAGGCCGCGCGCGCCAGCGGATTGCGCCAGCGCCCCAAGCTCGTCGATTTGCTTGCGGCTGTAGCTGCCGCAGCCGGGCGCGACAATCGCGCGGACAGGGTTGCCCACCGCGACCGCCTCGCTGAACACGCGGAATGAGGACTCCGCCGCGATCTCGCTCAGGTCCACGATCTCCATCCCATAGCGCAGATCGGGCTTGTCCGTCCCGAAGCGGCGCAGCACCTCGGCGTGGCTGAAGCGCGGAAAGGGTTTCGTCACCAGTTCCAGATCAGTCAATTCCTCGACGATGCGCGTCATCATATCCTCGATCAAGGCCATGATGTCTTCGCGCTCCACGAAGCTCATTTCGAGATCAAGCTGCGTGAACTCCGGCTGGCGGTCGCCGCGCTGGTCCTCGTCGCGGAAGCAACGCGCGATCTGGAAGTAGCGCTCGTAGCCTGCGACCATCAGAAGCTGCTTGAGCTGCTGCGGGCTTTGCGGCAGGGCAAAGAACTTGCCGGAATGCACGCGGCTGGGCACCAGATAGTCACGCGCGCCTTCGGGCGTGGTTTTGAACAAGATCGGCGTCTCGATCTCGACAAAGCCGCGATCCGACAGATAATTGCGAATGAAGCGAATCACGTTGTGGCGCAGGATCATGTTGCGCTGCATCGAGGGGCGGCGCAGGTCCAGATAGCGATAGCGCATCCGCAGCGCTTCGTCAACGTTCTCATCCTTATTGATGTAAAACGGCGGCGTCTTGGCACGGTTGAGGACGGTCAGCGCGCTGACTTCCAACTCAACCTCGCCGGTCGGCAGGTCCGGATTGGTCATGCCTTCGGGCCGCGCGACCACCGTGCCGGTGACCTGGATCACCCACTCGGCGCGGACGTTGCGCGCCTGGGCGTGCGCTTCGGGTGCGGCGGTCTGGTCAATCTTCACCTGCATCAGCCCGGACCGATCGCGCAGATCGAAAAACACCAGCCCCGCATGATCGCGCCAGCGATGCACCCATCCGGCCAGCGTCACCTGCTGGCCGGCATGCTCAGCGCGCAGCTCGCCGCAGTTATGTGTCTTCAGCATACAGGCAGCCCCCTGTGTGGTATCAGCGCAGGCGCGGCTGGGCGCGCCTGCGAGGCAGTTGATTCAAGGTGGGAAAACGTGCGGAGAAGAGTAACACTCCCCGCGCAAACAGGCAAGACAACACGCCCTCGATCAGCCGATCAAGGGCGTGTAATTTGCACAAAACGCGGAGCAGCGCTTAGACGGTCGCGACCAATTGGCGCTCTACCCAGCGCGCGATGTATGGATAGCGATAGTCGTGCCCGTTCCAGGTCTCGACCGTTGCGATGATCGAGTAGATCACCATGCCAAGCGGGAGCGCGAACGACACCACCAGCGCCAGCGCGCCCAGCAACAAGATCACCGGGAACAACACCGCGCCCACCACGACCAATATCAGCACCAGCGAAACCAGGAGCATCAGGCCCCACGCCAGCCCGCCGACCAGCAGCAGTGTAAACCAGCCAACTGTGCCGACCAACTGAATGGTAAATGCCTGCAGCGCGTGGAACGCGACGTAATCAGAGCGATTGCGGAACGCCAGATAGATCAGCAGCGGCACGAAGACTGTCAGCAGCGTGCCCGCGCCAAAGCTCGGCAGCGCGACCGCGGCGGTCAGCAGCGTGCTGGCGTGCGCCAGCGCCGCCCAACGCCGCTCGTTGCGGTCGACATCCCAGCGCTTGCTCTTGGCGGGTTTGCGCACCGGGGACGGGACCGCGACCTCGGCTACCCGCTCTTTGCGCGTGCCGTAGTAGCGCTCTTCGTACTCGCGCACAATCTCGTCATCATCCGCGCTCAGGCGCCGCCCCAGGTCGTCCATCGCGGCGCGCAGACGCTCCGGCACTGGCGCGCGATCGCTGTCCGCGTTGGGCTCCGCCGGCGGCGTGCTATCCACAACATCACCCGGCTGCTCGTCCGGCGTGCGATTTAGCTCGTCCATCCTGTCACTCCTGCTCTCACAACCACTTTATCACCCCTGTCGCACAGGGAAGCTGCTCTCAAAAAGCGCCAATGGGTTGGCTATTCACTACCCTATACGCACGATGGTGCGCGGGGGTTGCGAGGCAGGCGCGCGCAGGTTACCGTATAAGGGTTGCGAGAGGACGAGGACAATGTGGCGCTGGCTTGACAACGATTTTACGCTGACCAAGCGGCAGCTCGGCGGGCTGCTCATCGCCGCCGGGACGCTGGCAGTGGTGGCGATGCTGGCGGCAGAGGTGCTTGATGCGGATTCGGGCGGCTTCGGGCTGGTGCAGCGCGCCGGAACCGCGTTCGGCATTCTGAGCGTGCTGTTCGGATGGACGCTGCTGCCGCTGGGCGACCGCCCCGCCTGAGCGCAACCAAAATGGGGGACATTCTGACGCGTTCAACTGCTGCGGATCATGCCTGGCCGCGCCGCATAGGAGCCGCCTTGCTGGGGCTGGCGCTCGGCGTAATGATCGCCTACTTCGCGATCTACGTCGCGTACGCCGCCGGGCTGATGCGCTTCCCCTTCGATTACGACCAGGGCGAGGGTTTCGAGCTGGTCGATACCATCATGCTCAGCGAGGGTCAGTGGCCCTACCGCGACGCTGAGGTGTATCCCTTCTACGCCAGCAACTACCCGCCGCTCTATCACGTCATGCTGATCCCGTTCGCGTGGCTATTCGGCCCGGCCTATTGGTACGGGCGGCTGGTTGGCTTCCTCGGCACGCTGGTCACGGCGGGCGCGCTGGGCTACGCCGTCTGGCGGTCAGAGCGCCACCGGACAATCGCGGCGCTGGCCGGGCTGGCATTCCTCGCGTCGAACACGGTGTATCACGTCGGGCCGCTGTTCCGCCAGCACATGACGATGGTGATGTTCGAGACGCTGGCGATCGTCGTGCTGGCGAGCGCGCCGGAGCGCCCCTTCCCCACGCGGCGGCGGCTGATCGTCGGGCTGGCGCTGCTGCTGGCGGCGGGCTATACCAAGCAACTCGCGCTGGCGACATGCGTGGCGGCGTTCGTGTGGTTGTTCCTGCGAAGCCCGCGCCGCGCGCTGGCCTGGGGCGTGCTGTTCGCAGCGGTGGCGGGCGGGCTGTTTGCGTGGATTCACCTCGCGACAGACGGTCAGTGGACGCTGCACATCATCGCCGCCAACGTCAACGAGTTCATGGCGCAGCAGGCGATTGACCTGTACCGGCAATGGTTCCGCCTGCACGCCCCGCTGATCTTGCTCGCTGCGCTGCTGGCGCTGTACGAGGTCTATTTTACGCGGCTGTCGATCTACAGCGTGTGGTGGGTGCTGGCCGTGGCGAACAGCGCGCTCTCCGGCAAATGGGGCGCGGGCGATAGCTATTTCGCGACTGCAATTGCAGCGACCTGCTTGCTCAGCGGGATCGCGGCGGCGCGCACGCTGCGCGGTGGATGGGCGATCCCCGACGATCACCCGTTCGCGGCGCGGCTAGCGGGGCTGCGCGCGTGGATGGCCGGGCGGCGCGCCGGGCTGCTGAGCGCGGCGGCGATCGTGATCCCGCTACTGTATCTGTGGTATGGCGCGTCCGTGCTGCACCTGCCGACCGAAGGCCCCGTCTTCGAGCAGGTAGCGAACACGCTCGGCGTGGAGTCGTCCTACGGTGACCGTTACGCCTTCTACGACTCGGCGGGCTGGGTGCCCGGCTACGCGACAATCGGCCACATCCCCACCCAGGCGGATATCGACGCGGGCAAGCGCATCAGCGCAATCGTGGCTGCGGGCGACCTTCCGGCGCTGAGCGAGGAAGCGGGCTTCAGCCTCTACGCCGAGAAAGAGGTCATCACCAACCCCACGCAGCTCAAGAACCTGTATGAGAACGGGCAGTATGACCCCGCCGCGCTGATCGACGCCATCGAGGCGCATGCGTTCAACGTCGTCGTCTTCCGCGCGCAGTTCTATCCGCCGCCCGTGCTCGCCGCGATCTACGACGCCTACACGCCGAGCGAGACGATCACGATGAACGGTTTCGCCTACGAGATCTGGCGGCCTAACACGGACGGCGCCGAGGGCACAGGAGCCGACTAAGATGCCGCGCCGCGCCGCCCGCCCGATCTGGATTTCGGCGCTGGTGTTGCTGATCGGCGCGGCGAGTCTTGTCGCGCGCTGGCCGGATCGCGGGCTGTGGTACGACGAGACGGTGAACGCGCATTTTGCCAGCCAAAGCTGGGGCGCGATCTTCGAGTGGACAGCGCGCATCGACAACCAAGTGCCGCTGCATTTCGCGTTGCTGAAGCTGTGGAGCGCAGTCGCCGGGACCAGCGAGTTCGCGCTGCGGGCGTTTTCATTCTTCTGCGCGCTCCTGCTGCTGAGCGGGCTGATCGCGCTCGGCCACCGCGCGGGCGGGCGGATCGGCGCTGGATGGTGGGCCGCGCTGGCGTTTCTCCCCGCACAGAGTTTCCTCTACGCCGCATTCGAGGTGCGCCCTTACGGGCTGGCGCTGGCGCTGTTCGCGTGGTCGAGCGCGCTGCTGTGGGGCCTGTGGACGCGCTGTGGCTCGCGCCGGACCGCGCCAGAGCCGCGCTGCGCCGCGCTATTCGCTGCGTACGTGCTGACTGCGCTCGCGCTGCTTTACACGCATTACACCGGCTTTCTGGCGATCGGCGTGCAGGCGGCCTATTTCGGCTGGCGGGCGCTGCGCGCGCCCACCCGGCGGCGGATCATCCTGCTCGCGCTGGCGTTCGGCGCGCTGGCGCTCGGCTTCGTGCCCTGGATCGTGGCGCTGGCTGGGCGAGACGTCCGCGCCGGAACTGCCTACGCCGGGCATATCCTGCCGGATGACGCGCTGCGCACGTATGTCGAGTTCTTCGCGTACGGGCAGCACGTGCTGGCGGAAACCCCGGCGCCGCGCTACGCCTGGATGATCGCGACGCTGGTCGCCGCCGCAATCCCGCTGTGGTGGGCGGGCTATCCACGTAGCGAGCGCGCCTGGAAGCGCGCCTTCTTCGCGGTACTGGCGCTGCTGGTCCCGCTGGTGACGCTGCTGGTGCTGGTCTACGGCGTGCAGGGGAAGCTTTCCGGGCGGCACGCGTGGCCCGCGTGGCTCGGCGCCGCGCTGCTACTCGGCCTGGGGCTGGACGCGCTGCGGCGGCTCGGCGCGTTGAGCTGGCTGGCGCGGGCCGCGTTTCTGCTGATCGTCGCCCTGCCCTCGACCGCCAACCTGCACCCGGTCTACAACAGCTATCTGCGCGAGGCGTTCGCCACCATCGAGCAGCAAGCCGCGCCCGGCGACGTGCTGCTCCTGCGCGATGGGACGCTGTTCACTGCCGCGTCCTACTACCAATCCAGCGTGCCATGGATTGGCCTGCCGCCGGAGAAGCTCACCGATGTCAACCGCTTCTTGTTTCTGCCGGAAGCGCTCGACGAGCTAACGCCCTTCCTGGGCGAGCACAACGCGCGGCGCGCCTGGGTGCTGTCGTGGCAAGGGCACATCATGGACCCACAAAACCTCGTCGGCGGGCTGCTGGAGCTAATTGGGACGCACGAACCGGGCGATCGCGGGTTTGGGGACGTGTCGCTGGCGCTGTACACACTGCACGCTTCGCCGCGCGCCGCCGCCGAGCGTGTCCGCGCGCTGGTGCCGCTGGCACAGGTTCCCGGTGGGGGGCCCGTCCTGCTCGGCGGTTATCTGCTCAACACCGGCCCGGTGGCGCGGGGCGCACCGTTGCTCATCCACACCTGGTGGGAGCGCGGCGCCAAGGTCGTGCCGGGGCTGCGGATCAGCGTGCGGCTGTATGCTGCGGATGGTGAGTTCTACGCCCAGTGGGACCAGCCGCCCGTCAGCCCAACCTTCGGGCAGGAGCTATGGCCGGAAGGCGTGCCGCTGCTCAGTCGGTTCGACCAGCTCGCCGTGCCTGCCGGGATTCCGCCTGGCCCCGCCGAGATCCGCCTCGTGCTGTACGACATCGGCGGCGCGTTCGACCCGTTCACGGTGACGCTCGCTCCGCTGACCGTGCAAGAATAATGGCGCTTCGTGCAACACACAACGGGCGCGGCAAGCTGCGCCCGTTGTTCTTTTGGCTTTGTACACATTGGCGCAGCAAGATGCGCCCCTACGAGAGAAACGAGGCTGCTAGCATCCTATCCCCGGATCACCCAGAATAGACCCAGCAGCGCGATCAGCGCGCCAACCACTTCCAGGCCGATCGGGATATACCTGCCGAACAGATTCAGCCGGTCGATATTCTCCTCCGCATCAGCTTTCGCGTCCGCCACGGCACTATCCACTGCCTGATAGGTCAGGTCGAAGACCGGCACGCGCAGCGCAGCGCGATTCTCTTCGGGCAACGCCGCCAGCGGCGATCCCGCGACCACCTCCTGGCCGAGCGTAACGGTCCGCAGATCGTGCTTGCGCGTGTCGATCAGCACGCCAGTCGTCGGCTCGACCCAGTACTCCGCCTCATACGCGTAGAAATAGTCCAGCGGCACGTCGCCTTCCCAGGCGTCGAGCATGCCGGGCAGGGCGTTCTGGATCAGCGCGGGCAGATCGGTTTGCCCAATCAAGTCAATCAGCGCGTCCTTCGGGATCGCCATCGGCAGCCCCATCGCTTGTGCTGCTTCCGGCGCGATAGGCTGCGCTTCGCCGCTGCCAACATAGTAATAAGTCGTCAGGTCGCTGCGGTCGTGAATCACCTCGCTGTCATAGTCCAACGTGACCACTTGGCGATAGTCGTCGCTCCACCCGCGATAGCTTTCCGGCTCGCTGTCAATCGGCCAGCCGATCACCAGCCCTTCGCGCGGCCATAAGCCCGGTTCCTCGCTCCACGCGTCAGGGTAGCCTGATGCCACAGATTCCATTGTCTCGCGGTCGATAGCGTAGCTCTTGGTGAGGTTTTGCAGCGTCTGGTCCCCGGCGCTCATCACCTGCTCTTCGCGGACCAGCGCCAGGTCGCCGTCTGTGTCCTGCACTGTGACATGGCGCTCGATGGTCACGGGCAGATCGTTCAGAAACGTGAAATCAGCGGGATTCAGCATTGTGGCAAGCGTGCCCTCGTATTGGCGCGTGGTATCGACATCATCCGGGAAGCGCTTCATCCCCGGCACGATGACGAGCATCAATACCACGCCCGCCGCGACGATGGCAAGCCCCAGCAGAAACAGCAGTGCGCCCAGCGATCGACGATTCATCGTTTTCTCCTTGTGTAACCCGCACAACGCGTTGCTGTCTACTATACGCGCAAACGAGGGGATACGAAAGTTTCTTCTTAAACAGCTATTGAAGTTTTGTGATACAAAGCACAAACGCGGCAGCCACAAAGAAAAGCGCAGGAATCCGGGACTCCTGCGCTCTGGAAAAAACATGAACTTCGGGCGCGCTACTTGCAGACGCGATAGCTGATGTGCGTGACGCCAGTGCCTTCGATCACTCGCTGAATTTCCAACTCGATCGGTTCCGGCAGGTTGTCGAACAGGCGGATCCCGTCGCTGAGCAGCACCGGCGCCAGATCGATGTCAAGCTGGTCGATCAACCCGGCGCGCAGCGCCTGTTGCACGATCTGCGTCCCGCCGACACCGACATTCTTGTCTCCGGCGGCGGCGCGCGCCTGCTCAAGCGCCGCTTCGACGCCCTCGGTTACGAACGTGAACGGCGACCCTTCGTAAGCCCATTCCTGCGGCGGATGGTGCGTGACGATGAACATCGGCAGCCCCATCAGCGCCGTGCCGCCCCACGCGTTCGACACGTCGAAGTCCCGCCGCCCGGTGACGATCGCGCCAAGCGTGCTCCACGCCTCGCGCAGATAGTCAGCGCTGGCCTGCGAGATCTTGAACACCAGGTCGGGGCCAGCGAGCGGAAAGTCCACATCTCCGGCGGAATACCACTTGAAGATCAGCGACACATCGTCGTTCGGGTCAGCGATGAAGCCATCCAGCGACATCGTGAACCCGGCCATGATCTTGCCCATGCGCAACGCTCCTTTCGGCACAGCCAGGTTACGCCGCGAAGAACTTGAGCAGAACCGGCGCCAGCGCGGTGGGCGAGACGTTGTGATCCTGACCTTCGAGCACCTCATGCCGCGCATCGGGGAGCTGCTCGACCAGCGCCTGCGCGCCGCTCGCGAAGAAGGTCGCGCTGTTCCCGCCGGTGATCACCAGCACCGGCATCGTCGCGGACGTCCAGCGGCCTTCTGGCAGCGGTTTACCGGACATCAACTCGCCCATAATTGTCGCGTCATAGGCCAGCGTGTGCGCGATCTCTTCCATCGCTGCCCACTCCGGCGGGGCCATTCCGTCATTTCCGGCGGGAGCCTGGCTTGACGGCGCGCCACGCATCTGCGCGACGAACTCTTCCGGGATGCCGACCGCATCGATCATGAACAGCGCGACCGCATCGCCCCGCCGCCCTTGCGCGATGAGTTCGTTCAGGCGTGGGAGGTAGTCGGCAGGCACGGGCGGGCGGCTGTCATCCAGGATCAGCGGCGGCTCGTACATCACCAGCTTGATGACTTTGTCCGGCAGGCGGCTGGCCGCTTCGAGCGCCAGCATCGCACCCGACGACATGCCATACAGGTACGCCTTGCCGCCGAACGCGTCGATCAGCGCCTCGATATCATCCACCTCGCGCTGAACCTCGTAAGGCGTCAGGTCCAGGCTATCGCCACGCCCGCGCCGGTCATAGCTGATCACTGTGAAGCGTGACGCCAGAGGCTCGGCCACACGCTCGACGCGCGCATGCGCGCGGAAGCTCAACGCGCCGCCGACCATAATCAGCGGCGGCCCATCGCCATACGTGTCGTACGCGATTGGCGTGCGGTCCGCCGAGCTGACCCACTGCACGCCCTTGAGCGTGGCTTCCAGCTTGTCCAGGCTCTCGCTCCAACCCTGCTCCATTCCGGCGAGCGCTTCCATCACGGCAGGCGTTGCCTTGAGCACCTGCGCGCGCAGCGTGAGCGCTGTCTTCCCATCGCGATCTTCAAACGTAACGGTCGTCAGCACCTCAAGCTGCGGGTTGCCTTCGTCGTCGTCAAACGCCGTGCTGCTGAAGACCAGCCGCTCCGGGCGCTCAATCTCGTGGAACACTGCCTTGTCAGGGTAAATCTGCCCGTCCGGCCCCATCATATCGATCAGCATGATGCCGCCGGGGCGCAAGTCGATCTCGACACGGGGATTGGTGAAACCATGCGGGCTCCACCACTGTTGGACGTGCTTCGGCTCGGTCCACGCGTCGAAGACAAGGTCGCGCGGGGCGTCAAAGGTGCGGGTGATGACGACGTCTTGCTGCGTGGACTCACTTGTGCGACTACTCGGTGCGGTCATGTTTGCTCTCCTTGGATTGCAGGTCGTGAAGGTAGTCGTCCAATCGATCGAAGCGGTCTTCCCAAAACTGGCGGTACTGCGCCAGCCAGTCTGCCGCTTCTTTGAGGGGCGCGGCTTGCAAACGGCTGGGGCGCCACTGCGCCTCGCGACCCCGCGCGATGAGACCCGCCCGTTCCAGCACCTTGAGGTGTTTGGAGATAGCCGGAAGGCTCATATCGAATGGCTCGGCTAGCTCCGTAACGGTCGCTTCACCTTGCGAGAGCCGCGCCAGGATGGCGCGCCGCGTAGGGTCGGCGAGCGCAGCGAACGTGGTGCTTAACGTATCGGTCTCCATCGCGCCTTATTAAACCTTTCAGTTAATTAACCTAATAGTAAAATACACGATCGAGGGAAATTTGTCAAGCGCTTCGTCTCAGATTTGACTTGCGCACAAGAGAGAAACTTGCCCCGTCTAGGCAGACGGGGCGCTGCGATAGCGCAGGAAGATCACGCCGGAGTCGAAGACGTGATGCTCGACCAGCCGCGCGTTCTCCTTGCGGGGATCCCGATCCGGAAACATGCGGATGCCGCGCCCGATCGTGACCGGGTGGATGTAAAGCTGGTACTCGTCGATCAGGCCAAGGTCCATCAGGCTCGCGGCAAGCCCTGCCCCGCCCACGGCCAGATCGCCGCCGGGCTGCTGCTTGAGCGCCCGAACCGTTTCAGCGATGTTGTCGCGGACGAGCGTCGCGTTCTCGCCCACGCTCTCCAGCGTCCGCGAGAAAACCACCTTTGGCATCGCCCGCCAGATCTGCGTGTACTCGCGGATGTAATCCGGCGTGGACGCGTCCTCGGCGGCGGGGCTAGACCAGAAATCATTCATCACCTGGTAGGTGCGACGCCCGTACAGATGCATGCCCGCCTCGGCGTCTTTGCGGTTGACGAACGTGTGGAGTTCCTCGTCGACGTTGCCCCAGTCGAGATCGCCGTCTGGCCCAGCGATGAAGCCGTCGAGCGTGACCATCATCGAGTAGATTACCTGGCGCATTGCTCACTCTCCTGCTGGTTTCTCGCGAGTCCAGGCCGGATGCGACCGGATCAGCCGCTGCTGACCTTTGCGGCGATGGAAGCGATGCGTCGGGCGCGCGTTTCGGGCGCCTTGGCCGTTTCCA
The DNA here is from genome assembly GCA_964626105.1 of uncultured Thermoflexus sp. GTDB lineage: Bacteria > Chloroflexota > Anaerolineae > Aggregatilineales > Aggregatilineaceae > DYGX01. The sequence continues at coordinate 8,623 of CAZVCM010000024.1, read as the reverse complement.
CCTGGCGAACGTGCTCTTTCCGCGCGGAGTACGACAGCGCGTCAAACGCTTCACGCGCTCCGGGCTTCGCTGCGAGCGCCGCCGCCAGATCATCCGGCACGTCGACCGTGCGCGGCGCGGTGTCCAGCGCCAATGTGACCTCAACTTGATCGCCCGCGCTCACGCCTGCCGCGGCGCGGTGTTCTTTCGCAAGCGGCAGCATGAACACGTCACCATACGGCGCGACCGTGCTGCGGTACGAGTATCCTTTCAGGGTGACGACGACGGGCGGCCGCTTCTTCGGACCGAGGGCAGCAACCACATCAGCGGGGACGGGGATACCGGTCGCATCCTTTTCGTCGTCTTTCGTAATCGTCGTCGTGAACGTAATCGTCATCGCAACCTGCCTCATGTATTCCGCTTCAGGAAAGCAAGCGTCCGATCCCACGCCAGCGCCGCCGCGTCCGCGTTGTACGCCTGCGGGCGGTCTGGCTCAAAGAACCAATGCCCGACGCCGGGGTAGCGATGGAAGGTCACCGGGCGGTTCGCGCGCTTGAGTGAGTCCTCCAGCGCAGTGATGTATTCGATCGGCTCATACTCGTCGCGCTCGGCGAAGTGGCCGAGGTACTCCGCACGCGCCTCGCTGAAATCTGCCTCGCCCGCGCCGTAGAACGACACGACCGAATGGACACGCTCTGGCGCGTTCGCCGAGAGATCGAACGCATACGCCGAGCCAAGCGAGAAGCCGATCACCGCGATGCCGCGCGCAGGCGCTCCGGCGCGCTCGCTGAGGAACGCCGCCGCATCCGCAACTTCCGTCTCAGCGGCGTGACTGTCCAGCGCGCTGCCCAGCGCTTCTGCGTCAGGGATCGTCGTCGCAATCTTGCCGTGGTAGAGATCTGGCGCGAAGGCGACAAACCCTTCCGTCGCCAGCCGCCTGCAGAATCCCTTAATCGTGTCGTTCAGCCCCCACCACGCGTGAAGGACCAGCACCGGGTCGCCGATGCCACTGCTAGGAAGCGCGAAATAGCCTTCGGATTGCGAGCTGGACATTGCCCTCTCTCCTTGCGCGCGTCGGAGCGCGACAACGTAACCGATCGAAACCGATCTACTCGCCTTCGGATACGGGCGCGGCGAGGAACTCTTCCATCATCGGAACGAGCCACGCCGCCCGGTGCATGACCGTGACGTGCGTCGTGCCGGGCAGGATTGCGAGCCGCGCGTTCGGCAGCCCGGCGATGTCCCCCATCACACCGCCGCCTACCAGGCGGAACATCTCGACCGCGTGCTCCGGCTGGACGATGTCGGAATCACCGATAACGAGCATGGTCGGCGCCTCGATGCCGCGAATGGCATCCGCCGGATAATCCTGCGCTGCGCGGTCGTAGTCTTTGATCTTTTCCACCAGCGCCGGGAACGCGTCCACATCGGGCGCGAGCGCCAGGTATTCGTCGTGGAAGGGCGAGCCGTGCAGCATCTCCGGCTCAAGCATTTCAGTCCCTTCCAGCATGCCGGGGTGCAGGCCCGCCAGCGTGTAGGACGCGGAGATCAGCACCTGCTTACGGAGCCGATGGGGGAACTTGAGCGCGAAGTGCAGCGCCACATCCGCGCCCAAGCTGTAGCCGCACACGTCCGCCTGCTCCACGCCGAGGTGATCGAGCAGCGCCGCGATATCATCCGCCAGCAGCTCGCCACGTAGCGGGCGGTCGATGTCGGCGGTCCGCGCGTGCGCCTGAAACTCGACCGCGATCACCTGGCGGGATGCGGACAGACCGGGCAAGAATCCGCCGAACGAGGTCGCGATGCCCGAAAACGCGCCATGAATGAGCACCAGCGGCGGCGCGTTGTCGCGGCCCGCGCCGTGAATCTCGTAGTACATCTGCAAGCCATTGACCGGCGCATATCCGGCGCGCGTCGCGTGCTCGGCGGTGTTGAAACTAATCGCGCTATCTGCCATGCTGATCTCCTATCGAACCGGCTCGAAACCAAGATGAATCACGTCCGGCGAGTGGGACACTTGCGTGATGTTCAGTTCGATCATGGGCGTGCCGTTCGGCTCGAACAGGCGGCGACCGCCGCCCAACAGCACCGGCACAATATGAATATGCAGCTCGTCGAGCAAGCCCCGCGCCAGGAACTGCTGGATCAGGTTGGCGCCACCGCCTACCCCGACATGCTTCTCTCCGGCAGCCGCCCGCGCCTGCGTCAGCGCACTGTCGATTCCGTCCGTGACGAAGTGAAACGTTGTGCTGCCTTGTTTGACAAGCGGCTCGCGCTCGCGGTGCGTCACGACAAAGACTGGCACGTGGAAAGGCGGCTCGTCGCCCCACGGCCCCTCGCCGCCATCGAACATCCGCCGCCCCATGATAACCGCGCCCATATTCTCGAACGCTTCGTCCATCTGCTCGTCTTCGAGGCTGGTTGTTCCGCCGGACAGGCCGTGACGCTCGCGCCACGACGCCAGCTTATAGATCCACTCGTGCAGCCGCTCGCCGTTTTCGCCTAGCGGCGACTCCAGTCCGTCATTCGGCCCGGCGATATAGCCATCCAACGACATCGACATCTGGGCCATGACTTTGCTCATCGCGCGAATCTCCTTAGGATGCTTCGTCGGCAAACGACAGTCCCTTTTCAGCCAGCGCAGGGCGAAGCTGCCGGATCGTTTTCGGCCCGACGCCATGCAGCGCCAGCAGATCAGCCTCGGTCCAGCGGACGACGTGTTCCAGGGACGTGATCCCCACCACGGCGAACGCATCCCGCGCTGGCCGGGAGAGATCGGGCGGTAGATCGGTTTGGGATGACATCAAGGAGCCTCCACATTAGCGGGCGAAACGCTCAGCGGCGCGGGCGCGCGCCTTCGCCGCTTCGACATCGCGATTCTTGGGTGGTGCGTTCGTCTCCAGCGCGGCGAGCAGTTGCGTGGACACCGCCGCGATGGCCTCTACCGCTGCATCGAACGCTGCCTCGTTAGCTTTCGACGGCTTGTTGAATCCGCTGACCTTGCGGACATACTGCAAAGCTGCGGCGCGTACCTCGTCCTCAGTGGCGGGCGGATCGAAGTTGAAGAGCGTTTTGATATTGCGGCACATCAGCGGTCCTCGCTGTTCGGTGGCATCTCCTGTACCAGTTATAACAACAATATACATGATAAAAATAGTACATTTGTTCTGTTCTTGTCAAGCCCCTGGCGCCAACTGCCCCGCGCTGCGATATCGTTTTACCCGGCGCGGTGCTACAATACCCGGCCAAGAGTGGTTTGCGATGAACTGTTGATTCTTCAAGTGTTAGGAGCATAGGCAATGACTCGCGAGATTCGCGCGCCACGCGGCACAACGCTGAGCTGCAAAGGCTGGCAGCAAGAAGCCGCGCTGCGAATGCTAATGAACAACCTCGACCCAGATGTCGCCAAAGACCCGGCCAATCTGATCGTCTACGGCGGGCGCGGGCGCGCCGCGCGTAGTTGGGACGCGTTTGACGCGATCGTGCGCTGCCTGCGCGAGCTGGAGAGTGACGAGACGCTGCTCGTCCAGTCCGGCAAGCCGGTCGGCGTGTTCCGCACGCACCCCGACGCGCCCCGCGTTCTGATCGCCAATTCCAACCTCGTTCCGCACTGGGCGACGCAGGAGCATTTCGACGAGCTGGAGCGCCAGGGGCTGATCATGTACGGCCAGATGACCGCTGGCTCGTGGATCTACATCGGCACGCAGGGCATCTTGCAGGGCACGTACGAGACGCTCGGCTCGCTGGCGCACCGTCAGGGCTGGGGCAGCCTCAAGGGCAAGTTCGTGCTGACCGCCGGGCTGGGCGAGATGGGCGGCGCGCAACCGCTGGCCGTGACGATGAACGAAGGCGCGGCGCTGATCGTGGAGATCGACCCGCGCATGGCTGAGCGCCGCCTGCGGATGCGGTATGTCGACGCCGTCGAGACCGACCTCGAAAATGCGCTAGAGCGCGTGCTGAACGCCAAAGAGCGCCAGGAGCCGCTATCGGTCGGGCTGATCGGCAACGCGGCGGATGTCTTCCCCCGGTTGGTGAAGATGGGCATCACGCCCGACGTGGTGACCGACCAGACGCCTGCGCACGACCCGCTCTCATACGTCCCGCACGGCATCACCTTCGAGGAAGCGCTAGCCCTGCGTAACGACGACCCGGCGCTCTACAGCGAGCGCGCCTGCCGCGCGATGGCCGTTCACTGCCAGGCGATGCTCGACTTTCAGGCACGCGGCGCGGTCGTGTTCGACTATGGGAATAACCTGCGCCAGCGCGCCTTCGATGCGGGCGTGACCAATGCCTTCGACTATCCGGGCTTCGTTCCGGCGTATATCCGCCCACTGTTCTGCGAGGGTAAGGGGCCATTCCGCTGGGTGGCGCTCTCCGGCGACCCGGAGGACATCTACCGCACGGACGAGGCGATCCTCGAGCTATTCCCGCAGGATGAGCACCTCGCGCGCTGGATTCGCATGGCGCAGCGCGACGTCGAGTTTCAGGGGCTGCCCTCGCGTATCTGCTGGTTGGGCTATGGCGAGCGCGCGCGGGCCGGGCTGGCGTTTAACGCGCTGGTGGCGACCGGCGAAGTCAAGGCGCCGATCGTGATCGGGCGCGATCATCTCGACGCGGGTTCGGTCGCCTCACCCAACCGCGAGACGGAAGGAATGCGCGACGGGACCGACGCAGTTTCCGACTGGGCGATCCTCAACGCGCTGATTAACGCAGTCGGCGGCGCGACCTGGGTGAGTTTCCACCATGGTGGCGGCGTGGGAATCGGTTACAGCCAGCACGCCGGGCAGGTCATTGTCGCGGATGGCACGCAGGAAGCTGCGCGCCGTCTGGAGCGCGTCCTGACGACCGATCCGGGCATGGGCATCCTGCGCCACGCCGACGCAGGCTATCCCGAAGCGCTGGCTGCGGCAGAGCGTCACGGCATCCGCATCCCCATGCCGCAAAAATAAGCGCGCCAACAGGTGGCGCGCAGGTATGCAACACAAGCGGCGGACTCCGGTCAGCCGCTTTTTTCGTCGTCCGGCTTAGGCTCGGGAGCCGGCTCCGTCTCCGACTTATGGTTCGACGCAGGCGGGGCTGCCTCAGGCTTCTGCGGTTCGGCAGGTAGCTTCGGCTCGGACGCGGGCGCTTCGGCCTTTTTCTCCGGCGCCGCGGGTTCCCCAGTTTGGGTTTCAGGCGCGGCAGGCTTTTCGGGCTGTGCGTCCGGCGCGGCGGGCTGTTCCGCTTGCGGCGCGGGTTTGCTATCAAGCGGGACGGGCGGCTCAGCTTTTGGCTCTGGCTCCGGCTGTGGCGCTGGCTCGTCGGCTGGCTGAGGCGCCTGCTTCGGCTCGGACGGCACCGGGCGATCCGGCGCGGGCGGCCCGGCAGGCGGCTCCGGCTCCTGTTCGGCAGGAACGGGCCGATCGGGGGCGGGCGGTTCGGGCGCTTCGGCCTTTTTCTCCGGCGCTGCGGGCTCCGCGGTGGCAGGCTTGGGCCGCGGACCGGGCGCGAACGGCACGGTCGGGCGATCCTCAGACGCGCTTGTTGCGGGCGGTGGGGCGGCAGCGGGCTGCTCAGACGCGGCTTCAGGCGCTTTCTCTTCGACTTCGGCGGGCGGCGGCACCGGCGTGCGCGACGCTTCGCGCTCGAAGAAAATGTGAATCACCATCTGGCCCAGACGGATCTCGTCGCCATCGCGCAAGCGATATGGGCGGTGCGCGCTGAGCCGCTGCCCGTTCAGAAACGTCCCGTTGCTGCTGCCGAGGTCCCACAGGTCGAGGCTGTTCTCATCGCCGGGGCGGATCGCGGCGTGGCGGCGGCTAACGCCCATCCGATAGCCCGCGAAAGGCGTCAGATCGATATCGGGCTTATCGCCAGTAGCCGGGTCGCGCCGCCCGAAGATCGTCTCAGCTTTGGGGCTGAAGCGAATGGGGTCCGGGCTACCTTCAACCTCCAGCCGAAGCTGCATCCCACGCTCGAAAGTCGCCGTACCTTGAATCGTTACATCCGTGAGCGTGCTGGTATCCACGCCGACATCCGGCTGCTCGCTGTCTTCTGTATCGAGCGCCCTGGTGCTCAGTGGCAATTTGCCGATCAGGCTGGCACCACAGTTTTCGCAGAAGATCACACCGGGACGATTCTGCTGTCCACAATTCGGACACTTTTGCATTCAACACCCCCTCGCGTTGCGAGTGGCGCGTAATGGGCTAGCCAATCGCGAATATCCTTTGAACGCCTGACAACGGAGAACTCTTACCGTGTATCTTAGAATAGTTTGCGCCATCACGCCAACACACGCGCGCGCGTCGCACGCCACCTTCCTCGCGTGGAACATGCCACGCCCGCAGCGGGATGTTATAATCACAGCGCGATTTTGCACAGTGACCCACCCATGAGTGTTCAGACCCTATGACGATTGATTTCCGCTCGATTCGCGCCGTCGCGCTGGATATGGATGGCGTGCTGTGGCGCGGCGGCCAGCCGCTGCCCGGCGTGCGCGAGTTCTTCACGTTCTTGCAGGCGCAGGCGATTCCGTACGCGTTGGCGACCAATAACAGCACCACGTCGGTCGAGGACTACGTCACCAAGCTGGCGGATGCAGGCGTCCCCGCAACGCCCGCCCAGATCATCACCTCGGCAGTGGCGACCGCTGAGTACGTCCGCCGCCATTACCCGCCCGACACGCCGATCTACATTGTTGGGGAAACAGGGCTGCACCAGACATTCGCCGCTAACGGCTTTCGGTTCGATCCCGATGCGGCGCGCCTTGTCATCGCCGGGCTGGACCGCGCGCTGACCTATGAGAAGATCATGATCGCGGCAATGCGCATCCGCGCCGGAGCAGACTTCATCGGCACCAATCCGGACCGCACCTTCCCCGTCCCCGAGGGGCTCATCCCCGGCGCCGGCACAGTCCTGGCGGCGATCCAGGCGGCGACCGATGTCGCGCCGCTGGTCATCGGCAAGCCAGAGCCGACGATGTTTGAGGTCGCGGTCGAACACCTCGGCGCGACGCCGGACACAACGCTGATGATCGGCGACCGGCTCGACACCGATATTCTTGGCGCCGCGCAGGCCGGGCTGCGCACTGCGCTCGTGCTGACCGGCATCACCACCGCAAACGAAGCGCGCGCCAGCAACATCCGCGCCGATGGTGTGTTTGATGATCTTCCAGCGCTGCACGCCGCATGGCAGGCCAGTCTGGCACTGAACGATTAGCGCGGCGCTGTTATCTGATTTTCCTGG
>CAZVCM010000024.1:0-1410 GCA_964626105.1 uncultured Thermoflexus sp. | reverse complement strand
CCACTTAATCGACCAGACTATGGAGTTACCACGATGCGAAAACCTAGCTCACCGTCCCGTTTTGCGCTGATAGCGCTGTCTGCTGCGCTGGCGCTTGCGTTGCTAGGCGGCGCGGGCCAGCAGGCGCTCGCCCAGGGTGACCCGCCGACCCAGACACCCTATCCCACCCAGACGTCCTATCCGACCAGCACGCCATATCCCACGCCCGACGATAGCGCGGACAGCGCCAGCGACGACGCAGCCAGCGCGGGCGATGTGGACTGGACGCTGGCCGATGACACGTTCACCAGCCTGTACCCGCTCGGGTTCCGCTTCAGCGCGCAGATCGAAAGCAGCGCCGGAGACGTAGCCCGCGCGCGCGTCGTGTGGACGCACACGCCCGGCACGCAGCGCAGCCGTCCCGCCGAGTACGACGCCGATGCTGATCGCTGGGTCGCGACCTGGAACGCGTCTGGCTCGGATGCGGTTCCCCCCTGGGTAGGCGTGACCTACCGGTGGGAAGCGACCGACACCGCCGGAAATAGCTTTGAGTCCGGGCCGGTAGAGATGGAGTATGCGGACGAGACACGCGAGTGGATCCGCGCCGAGGGTGAGGACATCATCGTCTTCACGCAGGGCCTGCCTGACGATGTGGGCGAGATGGTCGTCGACGCGATGGCGGAACAGCGCGAACTCTACCGCGAGGCGTGGGGCGATGTACTGCCGTATAAGCCGCGTGCGATCCTTTTTGGCGACCGCGAGGCGTGGGAAGAGTGGCAGATCACCTATGTCGATCCGCGTATCCTGGGCACAACAAGCTCTGACTGGGGCGCGACGGTGCAGCGCGTCAGTGGGACGGATTATCGCGACCTGGCGTATGGGACGGTCCCGCATGAAGTCGCGCACATCTACCAGGATGAATTTGTCGGCTTCTTGCCGGTGAGCTGGTTCAACGAGGGCAACGCGACGTTCTTCGAGGCGAACCAGCAGTACGACTATCTCGCCCGCGTGCGCCAGATTGCGGCCAGCGGAAACCTGCCGAACCTGCTCGAAGACACCGGTCCTTCGATCCGGGGCACGAACGCGCGCGACGGCTACGATATCGGCTACACATTCTGGCGGTGGCTGACCGAGACGTACGGCGTCGAAGCGCACCGCGAGGTGATGCAGGCCATTCGTGGCGGAACGGGGCGCAACGCCGCGCTGGAGCAAGTCACCGGGCTGACGCTGCGCGAGATCGAGAGCCAGTGGCGCGTGTGGCTAGGCGCGTCGGACACCGCGCCGACGCTGTTCCCCACACCGACGATGTTCACCTTCCCGACGGTGACGCCGTTCGGGCGGTAAGGCCTGCACGCCTTTTGCCAGCATCCTGCGCGCCCCGGTCGTCGGTGGCCGGGGATGGCAGGAAGGGTTGCAACATCCCTATGACCG
>CAZVCM010000023.1:21068-26563 GCA_964626105.1 uncultured Thermoflexus sp. | reverse complement strand
GATCACCCCGAGCCCGTCGCGCAGCCACTGGACCGCCGCGCCGGTGACGAAGATGCTCCCTTCCAGCGCATAGATGACCGGCTGGTCCACGCCCAGTTGCCACAGGATCGTCGTCAGCAGGCCAGAGTCCGACGGGATGCCCGTCTCGCCGGTGTTCATCAGCACGAAGCTGCCAGTGCCGTAGGTGTTCTTCGCCATACCGGGCTTAACCGCGACCTGCCCGAACGTCGCCGCCTGCTGGTCGCCCGCGATCCCGGCCAGGGGGATCGACGCGCCGAGCACATGCGTCGCACACTCGCCGTAGACCTCGCTTGAGGGACGGACCTCTGGCAGCAGCGCACGCGGGATGTTCAGCTTGGCGAGAATATCGTCATCCCAGTCGCCAGTGTAGATGTTGTAAAGCAGGGTGCGGCTGGCGTTCGAAACGTCCGTCACGTGCAGCGCGCCGTCGCTCAGGTTCCACAGCAGCCACGTATCGACCGTCCCGAAGGCAAGCTCGCCCGCCTCGGCGCGGCGGCGCACGCCCGGCACATTGTCGAGCAGCCACGCGACCTTTGTGCCAGAGAAATACGCGTCCGTCACCAGCCCGGTCTTCTCACGGATCACGCGATCGTAGCCTTCAGCTTTGAGCGCGTCGCACATCGCGGCGGTGCGGCGGCACTGCCACACAATCGCGTTGTAGACCGGCTCGCCCGTCCTGCGATCCCAGATGATCGTCGTCTCGCGCTGGTTCGTGATACCGATGGCAGCGATCTCAGCGGCGCGTACGCCGCGCTGATCCAGCACCGCGCGTGCCACGTCGCGCTGGCTGCGCCAGATATCAAGCGGGTTGTGCTCAACCCAGCCGGGCCGGGGAAAGATTTGCGGAAATTCCTGTTGGGCGGTGGCGACCGGTTGCCCCGATTCACCAAACAAAATCGCCCGTGAGCTGGTCGTCCCCTGATCGAGCGCCAAAATATACTTCGCCATAGCGTTTTCGCGCCTTTCGTGTGCGGTCCGCTGCGCCTATGCCGCCTATTATAGCCACGCTCCGCGCCCGGCACAGTCGGAATCAAAACAGGCGACCGAGTGGCCGCCTGTAGAACGTCATGAAACGAGAAGACTAGCCGACGCACGCGGTCGGGATGAAGGGGCGCTGCCACCCGCCGACAAATACCTCGGTCCACGGCTGGCCGTCCGGCCCATCGACCGGCGTCGGGTTGACGTGCCACGTCTGCCCCGCCTTCAGCATGTTCTCACCGACCGGCGTGCCGCCCGGCGCGTTGTAGACCGGCACGTCGCAGGTGATCACACGCTGCTGGAACTCGGCGGGATAGCTCGGCTGGGCTACCCACGGCAGCCCCTCGCATTCAATTGTGAACTCGACCAGCACTTCTCGCGGTAGGCCGTTTCCTGCATCGCTGACCATTCTCAGGGTAATCGGGTTGCCTTGCGGAGCGGAAGCATAGTCACCATAAAAATCTGAGTCTAACGAGACTCCAGCTCCCAGCGTGCCCCAAATCGCGCCTGTCGCGAGTGACGTGCCAAAACCATCGGTGACAAGAAACGAGATATGTTCCTCGTTATTGCCTGTGTTATCGCGGTCGAGAGTTATCGTGGCGTCGGACAGTATGGTCAGCCCAGAGCAGCCTAGCTCAATAAATTTACCTGATATCGTCGCAGACTGCGCAGGCTGGGCAAGGAGGCCCAAGGACAGCGCCATCGCGAGAGCGAGAATGATGAAACGCCTGGTTTTCACGGTAAGTATTTCTCCAATCATGTGTGGTGAGAACCAAGAAAAGTACGAAGTTGTGAGCAGGCGGTAGCTAAGAGGAAACAAAGAGGAACCCACTCCTTATCTTCTCTATTCTATATTCGGGAACAGGTTAATAGCTAGAATATTTCTGAATTTTTCACAAACGCTGAGGGGTGATGGCAGTTTGCCAACCGCGCTAAGAGGAGTAAGATTGCGCCAAACGTGCGGCACCCTAGAGACAGGAATTCGTGCATGGCCGAGCCGGTGAGCGTCCGCCTGGTTGAATCTAAGGCGGACTATGAGACATTTCTGAAGTTCCCGTGGGCGATCTACAAGGGAAACCCATACTGGGTGCCCCCCTTGCTGTCGATGCAGAAGCACAAGCTCGACCGCGAGCACAACGCCACCTGGAAGCACATGGAAGGCGATTATTTCATCGCGTGGCGCGGGGATAAACCGGTCGGCACCATCGCCGCCTTCATCAACCACCGGCACAACGAGTTCCACAACGAGCATATCGGCTTCTTCGGAATGTTCGAGGTCTACGACGACCAAGAAGCGGCGACTGCGCTGCTCGACACCGCGGCGGATTGGGTGGCGCGCCGAGGCTATGACGCGATTCGCGGCCCGGCGAGTTTTTCCACCAACGACGAGTGCGGCGTGCTGATCGAGGGCTTCGAGGATCCGCCCGTCGTGCTGATGCCCTACAACTACCCGTACTACGCGCGCCTGATTGACGAGACGCCCGGCTTCGAGAAGGTGATGGACCTGTTCAGCTATTACATCACGCTCGAAGGCATCGAAGACGCCAAAGAGCGGCTGGACAAGCTGTTCCGCATCACGCGCAAAAACAACGAGCGGCGCAGCATCACCGTGCGCCCGATCGACCGCAGCAATCTGGCGCAGGAGTTCATCTTGCTGCGCAACATCTATAACAAGGCATGGGAGCGCAACTGGGGCTTCGTACCCGCTTCAGATGAGGAACTGGATGAGTTGGTTAAGGCGTTAGGGCAATATTTCGATCCGCGACTGGCGTTCTTCGCCGAGGTGCAGGGCACGCCGGTTGCCTTCATCCTGGCGCTGCCCGATATGAACCAGCCGCTGCACCGCGCCTACGCCCGACCCGGCAAGCCGGAGCCGATCACGCTGCTGCAAGTTCTCTGGCACTGGAAGCTGCGCTCGAAGATCAACCGCATTCGTATCATGCTGATGGGTGTGCAGGAAGGCTATCGCGGGATCGGCGTTGAAGCGGCGATGTTCGCGGAAATGTATCAAGCGGCGGCGAGGATGGGGTGGCACTATGCCGATGGCGGCTGGGTGCTGGAGACGAACACCGCGATGGAGCGGCTGGTCGACGCGCACAACGGGCGCCCCTACAAACGCTATCGCTTTTACCAGCGCGACCTGACGCCCGCACCGAACAGCGGGCAGGCGTAACTAGCCCGTCACGCTGGTGATCGCTTCGTCGGCGGCCTGCACCGGCGCGAGGCCGCGCAGTACGTCAGCCAGCGCTTCTTGCAGCAGAGACGCGGCGCCGCTGCGCAGTTCGGTGGCGATGATCCGGCCACTCGGGATCAGCTCCGCGGCGAACTGCGCGTATGACTGATTCTGCCACAGTTCCAACGCGCGCGCCTGCGACGGGATCACGTGTAATGCTTCGGTCAGCGCGGCTTGTTGGCTGGCGCGCATCATCCACGAAAAGAACGCTCGCGCACGATCCTGCCGGTCAGGATCGTGCGTGACCAGCACCCACATCCACCCGTTGAGCGCGCTGACGCTGTCGCCATTCTGCGTGGGGATAGTCCCCACCGCTTCATTCTCCACTTCGTCCTGATGCGCCAGATAATACGATGAGTCGACGTGAATCAGGTCCGCTTCTCCGGCGACAAAATCGGCCCAATAGCTGGTCGACTGCGTGTAATCCAATAACTCTGGCCCGAAGATCTCTTGTGTGACGCCGGTCGCGTAATATTGCAGCAGGCTCAACACCGATGCGTGGTCGAGCGTTGGATTACCTTCCCCGTCAACCAGTCGCCCGCCCGCCTGAAGGTATTGCAGCAAAAGCGTCGTGTTGACGACCGCGCTCGCACCGGTCCCCGCCGGGAAGAGGTACACCGGTTCATCGCGCAGGATATCGGCGAACGTTTGCGGCGGCGAGCTAAACACCGATGGCCGGTAGAGCGTGTGCGTCAGCATCACGGCGTAGGGGAAGCCGTAAAGGGTCCCATCTACCTCGCCAAGCGACCGCGCCCCCGGCAGCAACTCGTCCAGCACGTCCGCCGGAATCCAGTCTTCGAGCGGAACGAGCAGCCCCTCTGACGCGGCGGTGGCCAGGTCTGCCCGGCGCATCAGCGTGAGATCCGGCAGCGCCCCGGTCGCCACGCCGGTCGCCGCACGCAACGTCGGCAGGATGCCACCGAGCCCGCCGGCTCGCTTGCGGCGCACGTCAAGGTCATAGCTGCGGTACGTCCCACGGAAGCTATCCCACTGGCGCAGCAGAATCGTCTCCGCTTCAGAGGCTTCGGCGGGGTAAAGGTCGTCCGGCCACCAGACGCGTACGCGCGGCGCGCCCGGCGTCGCCTGCTGCGCCTGGGCAGGCTGGTCGTTCGGCGGCGCAGCGCCAGCCAGCGCAGCCGTCCCGGCGATCGCAGCGATCGCCAGCAGAGACCAGATGCCCTGTTGAAACGTGCGACGACGCAGCATCATCGCCTCACGAGGCGTCCTGCATCACCCGGTCAACCATCTGGTTGAGCGTGTCGAGGTTGGCGACGGTCAGATCGGTATCGGGGATGTAGATGTCAAACGTATCCTCGACGAACACGCCGAAATAGGCCAGCGAAAAGGAGTCGATCAGCCCGCCGGTGATCAGCGGTTCGTCGTCTTGCAGCGCGTAACTGGGGTTGCGGATCAGTTCGTTCAGCACGAATTCGTGCAGTTTGGCTTTGACGTCGTCTCGATCCATGCGGCTCTCCCATCCGGTCGTGATCACGCGGCCCGCGCCACGCGCTCAGTGCGATCCAGTCTACCGGGAATGGCGCGTCGTGCAAGAACGCGCCCGCGCTCAAAATACAAACGGCCAGCATCTCTGCTGGCCGCGCGTTCGTGCAGGCGGAGGGGGTGGGATTCGAACCCACGGTAGGGAAGAACCCTACAACGGTTTTCGAGACCGCCCCGATCAACCACTCCGGCACCCCTCCGTTGGGGATTATGCAGTTGTTAAAGCGTGCGCCTTACTTCTGGCCCTGCGCGCGCAACCCCGCGAAAAAGTCCACAATCAACGCGGCGCCTTCCTCAGCCAGCACCCCGCCTGTGACCTCAACACGGTGGTTGAGCTGCGGGTGGTTCAGCAGGTCCATCACGCTGCCCCCGGCGCCGGCTTTGGGATCGTGCGCCCCATAAACCAGGCGGGGCAGCCGGGCGAGGACCATCGCTCCGGCGCACATCGCGCACGGTTCCAGCGTGCAATAGAGCGTCACGCCTTCCAGCCGCCAATGCCCGATCACCTGCGACGCCTCGCGAATGGCGAGCAACTCGGCATGCGCCGTCGCGTCGCCATCTACCTCGCGCCGGTTGTGCGTGCGCGCCAGAACCGCGCCGTCGCGCACCGCGACCGCGCCAATCGGCACGTCGCCGTGATCCAGCGCGCGCCGCGCTTCGTCCAGCGCCAGGCGCATCCAGGTGAGATCGTCCATCGCGGGGGTGATTATACCACGCGGGCCGCTGCATCGGAAGACCGAATTGAGAGAAGGTAGCGGTTAGC
>CAZVCM010000023.1:18307-20968 GCA_964626105.1 uncultured Thermoflexus sp. | reverse complement strand
CTCGTCCGCCGCATCATCAGGTGGCAGCTCGGCGTCGGGTTCTTCTGGCGGGACAGGCGCGAGGTCTGTACCTAGTTCCGCCGGCGTCAGCGTCTCTTCGTCGTCATCGAGCGCGGCCTCGGCCAGCGCCGAGTCGTCCGTCAGTGACTCTTCATCCAGCGGCAGCGCATCGACCGGCGCGGGCGGCGGCTCAACTGGCATCTCAACAGGCGCCTCATCCGCCGCGAGTGGGATCCCCGCGCCGGACAGCGCTTCCTGGTGCAGCGCCTCAAGCTCATCCTCGCTCAGCCCGGTGGCGAGCAGCACGCCGCGCAGCGTCGATTCGGTGATCGTGTCCTGCATGCGAATGACATGCAGGTAATGCGCGCGCAAGCACGCCTGCCACTCGTCAAAAAACAGGCTTCCGTTGGGAGTCATTGCCTTCGCCACTCACATTATTCAATAGCTGTGACTTGTTCAAAGCTGCGACGCCTAATACAGTAGCCGCGATCGCCCAGCTTGGCAAGCGATCGCCGCCGTTGACAAGGGAAGCCCGCACCGCTATACTTCGCCCGGTATCGTCGCTTGGAGTCATACGAAAGGGGGCCTTCGGTGAGGGTTAATCCACATAGCCAACTTGCCGCCACACTCACACCGTGGGCCGTCGCCGGGACGCGCTGCTAACCAGCCGGGCGAACCAGTCGATTGGATTCTTTCCGCCGTGGGTGTCGAGCCTGACACGCCACGGCGTTTTGTTACCATGTATCTGAACGCAGACACGGGACGCGACAATGGACGCAACCGAGCGCCCGGCCACCACCGGGCATGTGATGAACGAAAAATCAGCCCACACGCTGGAGCTGTATAAAATCCTGGAGCGGCTGGCGAGCTTTACTGCCTTTTCGGCCAGCGCGGAGCTGGCGCGCGCGTTGCGCCCAACGCCCTACCTGGACGATGCCATCGAGCGCCAGGAAACCACGACCGAAGCCCGCTTGCTCATCGGCTCGCACGATCATATCACGGTCGGCGGCGCGCGTGACGTGCGCCCGGCGGCGCTGTCCGCTACGCGCGGGTTCACGCTCGAACCGGCGACGCTGCTCGACATCCGCGCCACGCTGCGCCAGGCGACCACGCTGCGCCGCATCCTGGGGCGGATGCAGGGGCAGTTCCCCCGCCTCGCCTCGATCGCGGATCGCCTCGAAGAATGCACCGGCTTGCAGCATGAGATCGCGCGCGTGCTGGACGAAACCGGCCAGGTGCAAGACTCGGCGAGCGTCAAGCTGGCGACCGTCCGGCGCGAGCTACGCATCGCCTTTGACCGCCTGCAAAGCAAGCTGCACAACATCGTGCACAACGCCGACAACGCCAAGTACCTGCAAGAAACGTTGATCACGCAGCGGCACGGGCGCTATGTCATCCCGCTCAAAGCCGAGTTTAAAGGGCGCATCCAGGGCATCGTGCATGATCAAAGCTCCAGCGGGGCGACGCTGTTCATCGAGCCGCTGGCGACAGTCGATCTCAACAACACGTGGCGCGAGCTTCAGCTTGAGGAAGAGAACGAGGTGCGCCGCATCCTGCGCGAGCTGAGCGAGCTTGTCGGGCACGAATCGCGCTATATCGTCCGCACGGTCGAGACGCTGGCCGAGCTGGACGTGATCTTCGCGCGGGCCAAGTACGCCGACGCGCTCGACGCAAACGCGGTTGAGCTGGTCGGCTTCCGCGAGGCGGCCTATCCGCACCCCGGCAGCACGATCCACCTGCTGAGCGCGCGGCATCCGCTGCTGGATCCGAAGACGGTCGTGCCGATTGACGTGAACATCGACGAAGAGACCTATGTGCTCGTGATCACCGGCCCGAACACGGGCGGCAAGACTGTCGCGCTGAAGACGGTCGGCCTGCTGACACTGATGGCGCAGTGCGGGCTGCACCTGCCAGTTGCGCCTGGGTCGCGTCTGACGGTGTTTGAGGATGTCTTCGCGGACATCGGCGACGAACAGAGCATCGAGCAATCGCTCTCGACGTTCTCGTCGCACATGACGCAGATCATCGAGATTCTGGACGTCGCCAGCGAGCGCGCGCTAGTGATCCTCGATGAACTCGGCGCAGGCACCGATCCCGCAGAAGGCTCGGCGCTGGCGCGCGCGCTGCTGGACGATCTGGTGGCGCGGGGCGTCACGACGCTGGTGACGACGCATCACCCTGAGCTGAAAATCTACAGCCATGAGAAGCAGGGCGTCCGCAACGCGAGCGTGGAGTTCGACCTGGAAACACTCGCGCCGACTTACCGGCTGATCGTCGGCCTGCCGGGGCGCTCGAACGCGCTGGCTATCGCGGAGCGGCTGGGGCTGCCCGGCTCAATCATCGAGAAGGCGCGCGGCCTGATCACGGAGGAAGACCTGATCGCCGACGACTTGCTGGACGAGATCCACAAGACGCGCGAGGAAACGCGGCAGGCGCACATTCAGGCCGCGCAGTCGAAGACGCACGCCGAAGAGCTGCGCAACACCCTGCGCGAGCGTCTGGAAGCTATCGAGGACGAGCGGCGCGAGCTGCTGGCTCAGGCGCGCCAGGAAGCCGCCGCCGAGCTCGAAGAACTGCGCGCCGAGATCCGCCGCGTGCGCCGGCAGCTTGCCGCCGCCGGGCAGCCACTGGACGCGATCCGCCGCGTGACCGACGAGGTGA
>CAZVCM010000023.1:0-18297 GCA_964626105.1 uncultured Thermoflexus sp. | reverse complement strand
CGCGACGGCTCCGTCAACCTCTACCTCGACGCGGCTCCCCTTGATGGAACGCTGCAGCTCCGGGAGTGGGAGGAGCAGCCGACGGGCGTCCCCATGGAGGCCAACGGCGCTTCCGAGATGCCGGAAGACGTGGACGACGAGCGTACGTTGCGGCTGGGCGATATCGTCTGGGTGCAGTCGCTCGGCGTCGAGGGGCAAATCCTGGAGCTGGGGGAGGAAGACGCCGAGGTGCAGGTCGGGCGGCTGCGGCTGCGCGCCAAACTGGATGATCTGGCGTATCGTAGCAAGAGCGAGAGCAAGCGCGACAAGAAGCGGTCTTCTCGCACCACCAGCAGCGCGGAACCGTCCGCCGCACCACGCTCGCCCTCGCCAGGGCTGGAGTTGGACTTGCGCGGTCAGACAGTCGAGGACTCGATTCCCGCGTTGGAAGACTATCTCGATGCGGCCTACATGGCCGGGCTGCCCTTCGTGCGGATCATTCACGGCAAGGGGACCGGCGCGCTGCGCCAGGCCGTCCGCGAGCGTTTGAACGGCCACCCGCTGGTGAAGAAGTATGCGCGCGGTGGCGAGAAAGAAGGCGGCGACGGTGTGACGGTCGTCAGCCTGGTCGCGTCAAGCTAGAGGCTGTTATTAACCTTGCTGGCTGGTTTGCGGTTACCCCCATCCTTCCGACCTTCGGTCGGCTTTCCTTCCCCCAGAACGAGGGAAGGAACAGAACCAAACAGACTCCCATCCCCTTTTTTGGGGGGGTAAGGGGTCGGGGGATGGTGGGATATCTCGCCGGTCGAGTGAGTAACACCCTCGAATGAGATCCCCCGAATACAGAGCCGGGCCGCTGCGTGCGACCCGGTTTTGTGTGCGGTCAATCAAGCTGAATCACAGGGGCATCCGGCCAGACTCTGCTGCGTGAGAGCACCGTCAGCGCGCCGTGCGCCACCATGAGGTCCCGCGCGCGGTTCACGTCAGCCGTCGAGACCACATTCAGCACCAGCAGCGTGCGCCCCCCGTGCTGCTCGACGTTGTTCACCTGGACGTTGTAGTCCGACATCACGCGGTCGAACGTCTCGGCGTCGTCCTGGTGCGCCAGCACGCGAATCCGCTCGCGCGCGTTGCGAAAGATCGCGAAGCTGTCCAGCGCCTCGCGCGCCTGGTCGGCCTGGCTGAACAACCCGATCACTGCTCTCATTCCTGTTCCCCCTGAACCTGCGAAGGTCTGCGCTATATCAAGTATAGCCCTTCGCGCCGCGAAGTGTAGCCGCTCGCCACGCCGCACGCTCAGCCGACCGGGAAATCGCCCACCCACTCCTCGAAGATCGCGTGCAGATCTGCGTCCAGGCTCTGCTCGAAGCTGAGCAGCATATCGACCGGCTCCGCGATGTCGTAGCGGTAGGCGGCGAAGTAGTCTTGCAGGGCGTCGAGCACGGCTGCGCCCCCGTACGTCTCGGCCAGCGCGTCGAAAAACAGCGGCCCCTTCTGGTAGACGATGGAAAAATAAGCGGTCCCGGTGTAATCGCTGACGGGCAGCCCGATCGGCTGGTCCAGATCCTCGGCAAGCTGCAGGTAGCGGGCGTACTGCGCCTCATAGCTGTTGATCGCGGCGCTGTACGACGGCCCGCCTTCCAGCGCGCCGATAAAGAGCGCCGTGGCGAACTGCGCGAGCGCTTCGTCCATCCACGGATCGAGCGTCTGATCGTTGCCGACCAGGCTGTACCACCATTGATGCGCGATCTCGTGCACCAGCACAAAGATGAAGCGATCGGCGTTCTCGTCCCAGGCGTCGTCGCCGATCACGATCAGGCCGGGGTACTCAATCCCGCCCGCGCTGGTCGGCGTCTGGACGATGTCCAGCTCCGCGAACGGGTACGCCCCGAACAGGCTGTTGAACAGCCCTACCGCTGCCTGCGCGGCGCGCAGCCCGCCAGCAGCGATCGCCTCGGCGTCAGGCCGCGCCGGATCGTAATACAGCGTAATCGCCACGCCGTCGACCGTGCCGGTCTGCGTGACGTAGTGCGGCGCGGCCATGATCGCGAAGTCTCGCATCAGCGGCGCGACGTACTCATGCACCAGCAACCCATCCTCGCCGGTGCGCACGGAGACTTCCGTCCCGCTGGCGACCACGATCAGGTCTTCGGGCGCGCGCAGCGTCACCTCGAAAAACGCCGATTCGCTGTAGACCGCGTCACCCTGCGTGTGATCGGCAACCACCCACCAGCCATCGCCCGCCTCGTACACCGATAGCACCGGGTACGCGTTGGGTAGCGCCAGCACGTTATCCAGATAGCTAAACTGCTTGTAGAGGCGCGCTACCCCCGCACGCACGCGGATCTCGTAATTAAGCGCGAGCGTGACGCGCTCCCCTGGCGCGAGCGGCGAAGCCAGCGGGACGCTCAACACCGTGCCGGTTTCGTCAAGATCGGGCGCGGCGGGCGCGCCGTCCACCAGCACGCGCGCGACGACCATCGCGCCGCCATACGACACCAGGTTGGGGTACAGCCGGAAGACAATGCGATCCAGCGCGTGCGGCGAGCGGTTGGTGTAGATGACCTGTTGCTCCCCGCTGATCGTCGCGCCCTCATGGTCGAGCGCGAGCGTTATGTCGATCGTGTAGCGCGGCGCGTCGGCGTGCGCGTCCATATCGCTCACATAGTCGGGCAGCAGCGCCGGAGCGAAGCCCGACAGCGGGTCATCTTCCGACATCTGCGCGGCAACCGATCCGCCGGGCAACAGCGCCGTCGCCACGATCAGCGCCAGCAACACGCCCACAAATGGATACTTGCGCTTTCTAACCATATAAATTCCTTTCAGGTGCCGGCGCTAGCGCGAATTGCGGTTTACCTGACAAGCAGCCAATTGGTCCCGTATACGCGCTAGGACGGCGCATCCGGCGCAGGCACGCTCAAGCCGGGGAACTCGCCCACCCACTGGTAGAACAGGGCGTCCAACTGCTCGCCGGTCGCGTCCTCAAATGCGGCCAGCACATCAGCGGAGCGCGCGACCTCATAGCGATGGCGCTCGTAGTAGAGCCGCAGCGCGTCGAGGAAGCGCTCGGTCCCTAGCTGCCGCTCTAGCTCGGCGTAAAACAGCGGCCCCTTGACATAGATGATCATACCGTAGTTGTTGTCGGCATAATCGGACACCGGCAGGTCAAGCGGCAGGTCTGGCGCGTTAGAGCCGCGATAGTAGCTGTAGTTGCTGCGGTCGGCGTTCACCTGCTCTCGCGCGCGCTGGTCGCCATAGACTTCGCGGATATACACGTATTCGGAGTATGAAGTGAGTGACTCATCCAGCCACGGCTGCGCCACCTGATTGTTGCCGACGAGGCTATACCACCACTGATGCGCGATCTCGTGCGCGGTGGTGAGTTCGAGGAACGTGTTGCCGCGCTCCCAGTTGCGGTCCGCGATGATCACGATCCCCGGATACTCGATGCCGGTGTAGTTGAACGTCTCGACCACGTCCAGCTCAGCGAACGGGTACGGCCCAAACGCCTCGTTGAAGACGCGCATCGAGGCGAGCGAAATATCCATAACCCACTCTGCCGCGCTCTCGTCGCCTGGCCAGTAGTAGACGTTGATCGCAATATCGTCGACCGTCTCACGGATCACGCCGAACTCCGGCCCGGCGACGATCAGCGAGTCCCGCATTGGCCCGCTGACGATGTGATGCGTGGTCAGGTCGTCGCCCGTCGGAAAGGTGGCGAGCGTGGTTCCGCTAGCGGCGACGATGAACGACTCGGGGACAGTCAGCAGAATCTCATACAACCCGGTCTCACTGTAGACTGCGTCACCCGCCGGGCTGGGACGCTCCTGCCACCAGCCCTCGCCTTCTTCATAGACCGACAGCACCGGGTACCACTCCGGCCCGGAGAACACATTGTTCTGATAGCCGAACGCGCCATATGAGGCGAACATCCCGCGCTCGGCTGAGGTGGTGAATTGCAGCGCCGCTTCGACCGACGCGCCCGGCGCCAGTGGCTGAGACAGCGGGAGCGACAGCACCGACTCGCGCGCCGACAGCGCCGGCTCGACCGTCGCGCCCTCGACTTCCGCCTGGTAGACGATCATGCGCCCGCCCAGCGCGGGCAGGTTCGGATAGAGCCGGAACACGATCTCGCGCAGCGTATCCGACGAGTGGTTGGTGTAGCGAACGCGCTGTGCGCCGTGCACGATCGCGATGTCGTCCTCAAACGCCAACGCCGCCTCGATGTAATAGCGGTTCCTGTCGCCAAACGCGTGCACATCCTGCACGAATGCCGGGCGCATGGCCGCCTCGAACTTCGTCAGATCGTCCCAGTCGACGGGCGGCAGTGCGATCGGCTCGGGTGCGGGCACGTCGGTCGGCGTAACCGGTGGCAGCGCAGTCATCGTCGGCACCAGCGTCGGCATGGCCAGCGACACCGCGCCCGCTTCTGCGCCGCAGCCCGCAAGCACACTTCCCACAACCAGCATCGCCCCCAGCGCCGCCCAAACTCGCGTTCGAATCCACATCATCACCACTCCTATACCAGTGCAGAACTGCCGCCGCGCTCTACCTGCTTATACGATCTACACCGCGCGATCTGTCTGGTGCCGCCAACCACCTGGCGCTCAATTGCCTGAATAGTGAAACTGGTGTACAGTTCCGATACAAGATGCTTAGTCATCAAGGTTAAAGTTACTTCAGCGCATCTCTGGAAGGCCATTATACGCCAACACGATTACCTGACGGACGTCAAATGATGTAAATTTGATTCAGTTCGGATTCAATGAGTGGGGTCGGGAGCTCGCCGTGCGAGCGGCTCATCGTTCCCCGCCACGCGAATCGCTCGTTAGCAAATGGTTCGTTTCGTTTCCAATCCAAATTGATGGAGGAGTACACGAATGAAACGCCGTTCTATGATGCTCATCGCATTTCTTATGCTCGCGATGGTCGTCGCTCCGGTCATGTATCGCCCGGCTGGGGTAGCGGCACAAGATCAAACGCTGACGATCTGGGCGGACCTCAACCGCGCACCGATCCTTGAAGCAGTCGCGCCGGAATTCACGGACGAATATGGTGTTGAAGTCGTCATCCAGCAGGTTGGCTTTGGCGACATTCGCGATCAGTTTATCATCGCAGCGCCGGCGGGCGAAGGCCCGGATATCTTCATCGGCGCGCACGACTGGATCGGCGAGCTGGTGGCGAGCGGGCTGCTCTCGCCGATTGACCTGGGCGACAACCTCGACAGCTTCCTGCCCGCCGCGGTCGACGCCTTCACCTACGACGGCGAGCTGTACGGCATGCCCTACTCAGCGGAGAGCGTGGGCTTCTTCCGCAATCCTGAGCTGGTTCCAGATGCTCCGGAGACCTGGGACGATGTCCGCGTCTACTCTGAAGACCTGGTCGCCGAGGGCACCGCGCCCTATGGTTACGTGATCCAGGAAAATGACCCGTTCCACCTGTTCCCGCTGATGACCGCGTTCGGCGGCTACGTCTTCGGCTTTGAAGAAGGCGTCGGCTATGATCCGATGGACGTTGGCATCGACAGCGAAGGCGCGGTCGCCGGGTTGGGTTGGCTGGATGGGATGGTCGAAGACGGCCTGACCCCGGACGGCCTGGACTATGACTCGATGCACGCGCTGTTCGAGAGCGGCGAAGCGGCGATGATGGTCACCGGCCCGTGGGCGGTCGAGCGCATCGAGGCTTCGGGCGTTCCGTTCGAGATCACCGAGATCCCCGCTGGCCCGGCTGGCCCGGCACAGCCATTCCTGTCGGTCCAGGGCTTCATGGTTAGCTCCTTCGCTGAGGACCCGCAGCTCGCACAGATCTTCCTAAACGAGTTCGTGGCGACCGACGACGTGATGCTGGCGCTGTATGAGGGCGAGCCTCGCCCGCCGGCCTGGGTGCCGATCATGGAGCAGATCGAAGACCCGTATCTGGCCGCCTTCAGCGAGTCGGCGGCGAACGGCCTTGCGATGCCCGCCATCCCTGAGATGTCCGCCGTGTGGACGGCCTGGGGCAACGCGCAGCAACTGATCATCCAGCAGCAGGTGGAGCCTGCTGACGCCATGACCGACGCCGCAGAGCAAATCCGTTCTGCGATCGCCGGTGAGGCCCCTGAAGAGGAAGCCGCTGAAGAAGCGGCAGACGACGCGTCGTAGGTCGTGATGCATGACTGGCGTCCAGGACGATAGGGCTAGACAGTCATGAACGCTGGGAAACAAACGGGCAGGGGTCCAGATGGGCCCCTCGCCCTCTTTTCCGGCTCCGTGACGAGCACGTTGCTGCTCCTGGGGGGCCTGGCGATCATCGATGCCTTCGCCCTGTGGTTCATCCTGCGCCTGCTCGCCGACCGCGTGTGGTTCCTCGCCATCGCGCTCATCGTCATCACGGTTGGCATCAACGCAGCATTTCTCGCCCGCAATCTCTATCCCTTCCGGTGGTTCTCTCCGGGCCTGTCGCTGATGGTGCTGATGGTGGCCTATCCCACCCTTTTCACCGTCTACACAGCCTTCACCAACTACAAGACCGGCAACCTGCTCTTGGAACCGCAAGCCATCAATCGCATCGAGGGCGCGCCTGAATATCGCTTTTTGCCGGAAGGCGAGCAGTATTACAACGCAATTCCTTATCGCAACGATGACGGAAAATACCTGTTGTGGCTGGTCGGGCGGACCGATCAGCAAATCTTTACAATCGCCGAAGACAACGAAATCCAGCCGGTTACGCCTGAGCAAACCGGGCTGAACGGCGTTGAAGAACGGGATGATGCTGCCGAGGGCGAGCCGCCGATCGCGATCGAAGGTGCGGAAGTGCTCAGCGCAGACGACGCCGCTGCTGCCCTGGCCGACCTCGATGCGCTGGAATACGGCCACCCGCTGGGATCGGTCCCGATCATGTCCATCACCGATCCGGCGACGGTGCCGGTCGGTTACGCGCTCGACCCGGCGCAGATGCTCTTCGTCGACAACACCGGGCGCAGCCCGGACGAATATCAGGCGTTCCTGTTTCGTCCAGACGAGGGCGAGGGCTTTATCCTCTACGCCGAAAATGGCGACCCGATCCTGGCGTGGCCGGATGGCCGCGTTGTGATCGACGGGCAACCGCAGTCGATCGGTGAATATCGCATCCTCTCGAACCGCGAGCGCATCGCCGTCACACAGACGCTCCCCGCCATCGAGTTTGGAGAGGGGGACACCCCGATCTTTGTCGATGCGTTTTCAGCTACCCGCGCAGGCCGCTTCCGCCAGCGGTACATCTACGACGAAGAGCGAAACCTGTTTGTCGACCAGGCCACCGACGCGCTCTACAGCCCGCGCGACGGCACATTCACGCTGGTCCGTGATTCGGTCGGCGCGGATGTCACCGAGGAGCTTCTCCAGACGCTCTCACCCGGCTACTACAAGATCATCGGTCTCGACAACTTCGAGCGGTTAATCACCGATCACCGGCTGCGAGGGCCATTCGTGCGGATCTTCCTGTGGACGATCGCGCACGCGTTCCTGGCCGTCCTGCTGACGTTCTCGCTCGGGCTGGCGCTGGCGCTGCTGCTCAATGACAAACTAATCCCGGGGCGCAAGATCTGGCGCTCGCTGATCCTGATCCCGTATGCGATCCCGTCATTTATCAGCACGCTCGTCTGGCGCGGGCTGCTCAATCCCCGACTGGGGCTGATCAACGACACGTTGGAGCGCATCGTCGGCGAAGGCAACGCGCCGGGGTGGTACTCTGACCCAATGTGGGCGAAGGTCGCGATCCTGCTGATCCAGTTGTGGCTCGGCTTCCCGTACATGATGTTGATCTGCACGGGCGCGCTGCAATCGATCCCGCAGGATATGTACGAGGCCGCTGAGGTAGATGGCGCCAACTCTTGGCAGCGCTTCCGCAATCTGACGCTGCCGCTGCTACTGGTCGCGGTGGGACCGCTGCTGATCGCCTCGTTTGCGTACAATTTCAACAACTTCACCGTGATCGAGCTGTTCAATGAAGGCGGGCCGCCAATCGCAAACAGCTCTGTGCCTGCCGGGCACACCGACATCCTGATCACGTACACCTATGAGCAGGCGTTCGGCTCCGGCGGCGGCACGAACTACGCGTTCGCCTCGGCGATCACGCTGGTGATCTTCATGCTGGTCGCGGTGATCACGATCTTTAACTACCGCTTCACGCGCGGGTGGGAGGAGACGTCACAAAATGTCTAACGCAGCCGTGTCCACACCTCGCATGTCAGAAGCGGATATCCACCGCCAGCGCCGCCGCCAGAGGAACCGCCAACTGGCCGTCCGGATCGTTTTGCTGCTCCTGGCCCTGTTCTACGCGCTGTTCCCGATCATCTGGATCGCGTCGGCGTCGTTTGATCCGCGCAACAGCCTGGTAAACCTGGGCCTGATCCCGCGCGGCGCCACGCTGGAGAACTATGAAACGCTCCTCGCCAGCGAGATCCACCCGTTCACACGCTGGCTATGGAACTCGATCAAAGTCTCGACGATCACGATGGTGCTGTCGGTGCTGGTGAGCACGTTCGCCGCGTACGCGTTCTCGCGCTTCCGCTTTCGCGGGCGCGATGCCACGCTGCTGACCGTGTTTCTGATCCAGGTTTTCCCGAACTCGCTGACAATCGTGGCGACCTTTCTGCTGATCCAGGAGATCGGCAACTACATCCCATCACTGGGGCTGAACTCGCATGGCGGGCTGATCCTGGTCTATCTGGGCGGGGCGTTGGGGATCAACACCTGGCTGATGAAGGGGTTCTTTGACTCCGTCCCGCGCGATCTGGACGAATCCGCGATGATCGACGGCGCGTCGAACTGGCGCATCTTCTGGCAGATTCTGTTCCCGCTGGTGCGTCCGATTCTGGCCGTCGTCGGCATCCTGACGTTTATCAGCACGTACAACGACTACATCATCGCGCTGACGCTGCTCAAAGACGCGCAGCAACAGACGCTGGCCGTCGGCCTGAACCTGTTCCTGGGCGAGCAGTTCTCGCAGCAATGGGGCGTGTTCGCGGCGGGCGCGCTACTCGGCGCGGTTCCGGTGGTGGTCTTGTATCTGCTGATGCAAGACTACATCGTGGGCGGCCTGACAGCGGGCGCGGTGAAAGGCTAGCCCGTTCGCTGACGGAACGCACGGAACACCATGCGACATCAACTGCCGCCTCAGTCCATCCGACCGGGGCGGCAGCTTGCCCTCCGTAATCAGCGGTTAGCAGTTAGCGGTTAGCGATCAGCCAAGAGCAGAAAAACCAAACCCCGATACCGGCTGATAGTAGGTCTTGCAGGGGAAAATGGCAATCGCGAGGTATCGGGTTTGAAGCAACAACTAATCGCTAATTGCTCATAGCTCATAGCTCGTTCTGAAAGGATGGCTCTAGCTGTGAAACGGAATGGATTATACGTTACGCTTTTGCTTCTGCTGATCGTCGCGCTGATGCCCTGGGCCGCGCCAAGCGCCCGCGCGCAAGACGGCATCAACGCGGACGCGCTCTACCACGACAGCCGCGACGACCTCTATCGCACGCCGGGCGGCGCGGCGCCGTTTGGCAGCGCGGTAATCCTGCGGCTGCGCGCGGCGACCGGCGACCTCGACAGTGCGACGGTGCGCGTGTTCAACACCCTGCGCGATCGGCAAGACCTGATCCCGATGGCGGTCGCCGCCACCACACCCGACGGGTATGACCTGTGGGAAGCGGCGATTGAGGTGGGCGACGCGCCGACGATCCTCTGGTATCGCTTCATCGTGACGAAGGGCGAGCAAACGCTCTATTACGAGGATGATCAGCGCGTGGACGGCGACGGGGCATATCTGGCCGAGAATGAAGGCGGCCCTGGCGCGGTCTACACGCGCAGCCCCGACCTGAGCTACCAGATCACCGTCTACGACCCGGCCTTCACCACGCCGGAATGGATGCGAAACGCCGTGATCTATCAAATCTTCCCAGATCGCTTCCGCAACGGCAATCCGTTCAACGACTTTGCCGATGGCTCGGACACGTTCTACGGCGCGCTGCCGTACAGCTTCCACGAGACGTGGAACGAGCCGCCGGTTAACCCGCGCGCGCCGGGCGAGTTCAACGAAATTTGGGGCTCGGACTTCTTCGGGGGAGACCTCGCCGGGATCATCGAGAAACTGGATTATCTGGACGAGCTAGGGGTGACCGCACTCTACCTCAACCCGATCTTCGAGGCGCGCTCGAATCACCGCTACGACACCTCTGACTTTCTGGCGATCGATCGCATGCTGGGCACGCGTGCGGACTTCGACACTTTGATCGCCGAGGCGGACGCGCGCGATATGCAGATCATCCTCGACGGCGTGTTCAACCACATGTCGAGCGACAGCCCGTTCTTCGACCGCTACGAACGCTTCCCTTCGGTGGTGGGCGCGTGCGAGAGCGAGGACTCGCCGTGGCGCGACTGGTTCTACTTTGTCGAGCCAACCGGGCCGCAGCCCTCGCCCTGCGCAGGCGACGAGTCGTTCTATGTCTCCTGGGCGGGATTCGACTCGATTCCGAAGCTCAACAGCGAGCATCAAGAGGTTCGCGAATTCTTCTTCGCAGGTGAAGACAGTGTGGCGCGCACCTGGGGCGAGGCGGGGATCGGCGGCTGGCGGCTGGACGTCGGCGGCGATATCGACCCTGGCGGCCCGGCCAATGACTATTGGGAGCGCTTCCGCGAGGTGGTGCGCGAGGTCAACCCCGACGCCGTGATCATCGGCGAGGAATGGCAGGACGCCTCGCGCTGGCTGGGCGGCGCGGAGTGGGACGCCGTGATGAACTACCGGCTGCGCAGCGGCATCCTCGGCTTCGCGCGGGACGCGATCTTTACCGACAACGACTCCAACGGTGACCGCATCATCCGCCCGCTGTCACCCAGCGACCTCGACGCGCTGATCAAATCGATCCGCGAGGACTATCCGCCGCAAGCCTACCACGCCATGATGAACCTGCTCGGCAGCCACGACACGTCGCGCGTGTTCTTCGTGGTAGGCGAGGACCCGGCGCGGCAGATGCTGGCGGCGCTGGTGCAGTTTACGCTACCCGGCGCGCCGACCGTCTACTATGGCGACGAGATCGCGCTGGACGCGCCGAGCCAGCCGGACAGCGGCGGCAACCTGCAGGATGACCCGTACAACCGCGCGCCGTATCCCTGGCCGGACGCGGAAGGCGACGCCTACAGCCGCGATGAGAAGATGCTGGCATTTTACCAGACGCTTGGCGCGGTGCGTGCAGCGCATCCGGCCCTGCGCGAAGGCGAGCGGATCACGCTGCTGGCCGACGACGACGCGAGCGTGCTGGCCTATCTGCGGGTGGACGCCGAAGCGGGCGACGCTGCGCTGGTCGTGATCAACCAGAGCGAGACGGAGCAGACGGTCGAGCTGTCGTTGGACGGGCTGGTCGCGCACGATCTGGCGCTGGAAGCGACCTTCGGCGGCGAGCCGATCACCGTGGGCGCAGAGCCGTTCACCGTGACCATCCCCGCATTGAGCGGCGAGATCTGGGCGGGGACTGCGCTTGCGCCGTTCAGCGTGCCGGAAGCGCCCGCGAACCTCAGCGCCGAGGGCGCGCCGGGCGCGGTATCGCTGGCGTGGGACGCCGCGCCGGAAGCCAGCGGCTATGTGATCTATCGCAGCCCGGTCGAGATCGGTGGCTTCGAGCGCATCACCGAGCAGCCGGTCAGCGCAGCGGCGTACGTAGACGAGTCAGTCACCGATGGCTACCGCTACTACTACGCGGTTGCAGCGGTGGGCGCGGACGGGCTGCCCGGCGCGCTGAGCGACCCGGTCGGCGTGACGCCAAGCGCAGCCATCGCCGGGACGTTCTACGTGCGGGACGGCGCGCGCCTGGACACCGCCGAGCCGCTTTCGCTGACGCTTGAGGTTGGCACGCTGGCCGAGATCAGCGCCGCGATCCTGATCGAGGGCGTGACCGAAGCCGAAGGCGCCGGGGAAGGCGTCCGCGCGCAGGCGGCGCTCGCGCCGGTCGGCGCTGACCTCGCCTCGGCGGCGTGGCAGCCGATGACCTACACAGGCGAGTTCGAGGGTGCAGATGTGTACAGCGCCCAGTTCCAGCCGAGCGCGCCCGGCGACTATCAGGCAGCAGCGCGCTTCAGCACCGACGCCGGGGAAACATGGCACGTCGTCGCGCTGCCGGATGGCGCGATCCTGCCGGTGAGCGTCACGCCGGGCGAGGACGCAGAAGCACCGGACGCTCCGGCGGCGGTGCGCGTGCCGCGCGCGACAACCGCGGGTGTTGCAGTCGAGTGGGACGCGTCGCCCAGCGAGGATGTCGCGTTCTACCGGGTGTACCGCACCGTACGCGGTCAGGAACAAGCGCTGCTGGCCGAGGTGCGCGCGGGCGGCGAGAACCGCTTTACCGACACGGACGCGACCTTCCGCAAGCGCCACACCTACGCGGTGACCGCGGTCGACGCGGCGTACAACGAATCCGCGCAGGCTGCCGCCGAGGAGGTGGTAATCGAACGCCCGATCGTCTCGGTGACGTTCAACGTGACGGTGCCGGACAACACTGACAGCGGCGAGGGAGACGTGTACATCGCAGGCAGCTTCGGGGGCAACTATCCGAATTGGGACCCCGCCGGGCTGGTGATGACGCAGGAGGACCCGACGCGCTGGACGATTGCGCTGGAACTCGACGAAGGCGCGACGATCGAGTACAAGTACGCGCGCGGCACGTGGGATGCAGTCGAGAAGGGGACCGAGTGCGAGGAGATCGCCAACCGGCGGTTGCAAGTCTC
Source organism: uncultured Thermoflexus sp. (assembly GCA_964626105.1). Taxonomy (GTDB): domain Bacteria; phylum Chloroflexota; class Anaerolineae; order Aggregatilineales; family Aggregatilineaceae; genus DYGX01. The sequence goes on along the minus strand of CAZVCM010000023.1, from coordinate 5,587 downwards.
GCTAGAGCCGGGCGCGTCCGAACTGATCGTCGAGGACACAGTCGCTAAGTGGCGCGACCTGGATAACTGCGACTGAGCGAATAGCAAAAAGTAGCGAAGAACGGCCATGCCTCAACCGTTCTTCGCTGCGCTTTTCCTAGAACCACGCTGCCCACGGGCGCCGCCGGTCCAGCCGCAACCCGGCGTCCTCGGCCAGCTTGCGCGCCGCCGCGACCTCATCCGGGTGCACGGGGCGATTCAGCGGCGGGACGTTCCGCTCTCGCACGCGCCACGCCGGATGATATTGCCCCATGATGTTAACGTACGTGTTGGGGGAAATTTCATCCGCCAGAAAACGCACGATCTCAGCGGTTCCAGCCAGCCCGTCCGGCAGCACAAGATGCCGCACCAGCAGCCCGCGCCGCGCAATCCCATACTCGTCCAACGCCAGATCGCCTACCTGACGGTGCATTTCGCGCACTGCTGCCTGGTTGTGCGCCGGATAGTCGCGGATTTTCGAGTAGTGTCGCGCAATTGCGGCATCGGCGTATTTCATATCCGGCATGTAAATGTCGATGATCCCATCGAGCAACGCCAGCCCCTCTACCGAGTCGTAGCCGCCCGTGTTGTAGACGAGCGGCAGCTTCAGCCCTCGCTGGGCCGCGTGGTAAACCGCCTCAATAATCTGCGGGATGACATGGCTGGGCGACACAAAGTTGATATTGTGGCAGCCTGCCGCCTGCAAGCGGAGCATGAACTCCGCCAGACGCTCGCTACTGGCCGCGACCCCCTCCCCCTGCTGGCTGATTTCGTAGTTCTGGCAATATTGGCAGCGCAGGTTGCAATGTGAGAAGAAGATCGTCCCCGAGCCGTAGTGACCGCTGAACGGGGCTTCCTCACCTCGGTGCGGGAACGCGCTGCTCACAACGGCATCTAGCCCGGTGCGGCAGAAGCCTACACGCCGGGTGCGATCGACGTGGCACGCCCACGCGCAAAGCGCGCAGTCATGCAGCGCGGCACGCGCCTTCTCGACCCGGACGGCAAGCTCTCCGCTTCTGAGCAGCGCCCAGTATGCTGGTTCGTAGCACTCCATCGGACTCTCCCCTTGCCCGCATTCTAGCACATTTCCTGGGGCGCTCTGGACGCTGTCCCCCCGGCGGACCAGACCACCTGACCCACTCAAAAACCGTCCGCCTCCCCCATGCCCAAACAAACGCGCTTGCATAGGATACAAGTGGTTATCTCTGTAATGGAATGGAAGGAGTTGGATTGTATGCGAAAGATGTTGGCGATTTTGTTTGCGCTGATGCTCGGTTTTGCGGCGCTGGCTCCGGTGGCGCTCGCGCAGGATGACGGCAATGGCGACACGTCAGACACCGAGAATCAGGCGTATATCCGCTATGCGAACTGGCGCACCGATGGCATCGGCGCAGATTTCTACTTTGACGGCGAGCAGAGCGACACGGCGAACCTTGAGGCCGGAGCGGTCGGCCAGTGGACCGCAGTAGACGCGGGCGCGCACACCTTCGGCGCGGTGGATACTGGCGCTGACTTTGATGAGGCAGGCGCGGAGCCGAACGAGCTGGAGTTGACGCCCGGCCAGTGGATGACTGTGATCACCATCGGCTCGGCAGAAGCGAGCAACCTGCGCACGTTTGCGGTCCCGATTGACGCGCAGGAGTTGGTCCCCGGCACGTCGATGATCACGTTTGTGAACGCGCTAGACGGCGAGACGCGCGTGAACTTTGACCGCGACGGCGTGCCGTTTGTGACGGAGCTGGCGCCGCCTGGCAACGCCGACGGCCTGATCAGCGACACGTCGATCCCGGTCGACTCGGAAACCTATACCTTCACGGCCTATCCCACCGGCGAGCCGGACAACCTGATCGGTGAGCTGGCCGACGTGGACATGGTCGCCACGAATTACTATCTACTGGCCGTGGTCGAGGGCGCGGAAGGCCCTGAGTTGGTGATGGACGAGACGCGCTTCGCGGAGATGCTGATGGCGCGCGGTGACCTTGAGGCGCCGGGCACGCTGCTCGAAGCGGCGCGCGGCCAGGAGCTGCTCGCCCCGTTCGTGCAGTTGCTGGAAGAAACCGGCCTCAGCGAGGAATTGACGGGCGAGGGGCCGTACACGGTGTTCGCTCCGGCGGATTTCGCGGTCGATGAAGCGCGCTCCCGCCTGGGCGATGATCAGGAAGCGCTCGCCAATTGGGTGCGCGGTCACATCGTCGAGGGCGATCTGAAGTTCCAGAACGTCTACGAGAGTGAGTCACTCACCGCGCTGACCGGCGATACGCTGACCATCGAGCAGATCGACAACACTGCCTCGGTGAACGGCGCCGAGATTCTGACGCCGAACGTCGCCGCGATGAATGGTACGCTGCACATTGTCGGGGCAGAGCCGGTCGGCTAAGCCACCGCTTGTCCTGAGAACACACCGCCCGCGCTCAGTCGAACGCGGGCGGTTTTTTGTGTCTCGATGGCAACGCTCTACCATTGAGAGGCAGCGAGCAGCGGATACACTACGCCTCACCCCGGCGGACCAGCCAAACAGCCGGCGCATCGACTCAGTGGAGCAGACGATGATCCAGTACCGTGAAAATAATGCGATTTCGGCAGACGCGCTCATCGCGCTATACAACAGCGTGGGATGGTCCGGCTACACCGATCATCCGGAGAAGATGGCGCGCTTGCTGGATGGGAGCCTGTGGTATCTGAGCGCGTACCATGAGGACCGGCTCGTTGGGTTGATTCGAGCGGTTGGCGATGACTGTTCGATTGCGTACATCCAGGACATCCTGGTGGATCCGGCGTATCAGCGGCAGGGGATCGGCACGGCGCTGATCCAGGCGGCGCTGGCGCGGTTCGCTTCCATTCGCCAGATTGTCCTGCTGACAGACGACACGGCACAGACGAGCGCCTTCTACGAATCGATGGGGATGCAGCGCGCCACTGATCTGAATTGCCTCTGCTATGTGCGATATAACGCCGCCGTCTGAACCGGCGCCGCTTATTCCCACTCGATCGTGGCGGGTGGCTTGCTGGTGATGTCGTACAGCACGCGGTTTACGCCCGCGACCTCATTCACGATCCGGCTGCTGACGCGCGCCAGGAAGTCATCCGGCACGCGCGCCCAGTCTGCCGTCATGAAGTCGTCAGTCGTCACGGCGCGCAGCATCACCGTTTCCTCGTAGGTGCGGTTGTCGCCCATCACGCCGACGCTGCGCACCGGCAGCAGCACCGCGAACGCCTGCGCGACCTGGTCCATCAGCCCGGCGGCGCGCAATTCGCCGGTGAAGATCGCGTCCGCTGCGCGCAGCGATTCGAGCCGCGTCCACGTCACCTCGCCGACGCAGCGCACGCCCAGCCCTGGCCCGGGGAACGGCTGCCGCCAGATGATCTCGGCAGGCAAGCCCAGCGCTTCACCGACCGCGCGCACCTCATCCTTGAACAGGTCGCGCAGCGGCTCGACCAGCCGCGCCCGCAAATGCTCTGGCAGCCCGCCGACGTTGTGATGCGACTTGATGCGCTGCGCGCCTGGACGGCCCGTCCCGCCGCTCTCGATCACGTCAGGGTAGATCGTGCCCTGCGCAAACCAATCGAACTCGCCAACTCGCTCCGCCTCGCGCTCGAAGACGTTAGCGAAGGTCGCGCCGATAATCGCGCGCTTGTCTTCGGGGTCGGTGATGCCGCGCAGCCGGTCGAGAAATTCCTCGGTCGCGTCCACCGCGACCAGCTTCCAGTCGAGCGCGCTCGCCAGCTTCAGGACCGCGTCGGCCTCGCCCTGACGCAGCATCCCGTGATTGACGAAGACCGGCACCAGTTGGTAGCCCACCGCGCGGTGAATAAGCTCTCCCGCGACGGTCGAATCGACGCCGCCGCTCATGCCGAGCAGCACGCGCCCGCCGCCGACCTGCGCGCGGATGCGCTCGATGCTCGCCTCGATGAACTGCTCCGGCGTCCAGGTCGGCGCCGCGCCGCAGATATCGCGCACGAAATTGCGCAGGATGGCGCGTCCCTGCGGCGTGTGGTTGACTTCCGGATGAAATTGCAGCCCATACCGCGCGCGATCTAGCTGGCCGATCGCGGCGTAGGGTGCGTTCGCGCTGCTCGCCAGCCGCCGGAAGCCATCCGGCAGGCGCTCGATGCGGTCGCCGTGGCTCATCCACACGGTTTGCGATGCGTCCAACCCGGCGAGCAAGCGCCCCGGCTCGGCGATCTCAATCGCCGCCTGCCCGAATTCGCGCTGCGCCGACCCGGCAACCTTGCCGCCCAATGCCTGCGTGAGAAGCTGCATCCCATAGCAGATGCCAAGCACAGGCCGATCCGCGTCCAGCACCCAGCCCGGCAGGCGCGGCGCGCCTGGCTCGTAGACGCTCGATGGCCCGCCGGACAGGATCACGCCGCGAAAGCCCGGCACGGCGCGCTCGGCGTCTTCGTGCGTTGCGGTGAACGGAAGCAGCGCAGCAAACACGCCCAACTCGCGCACGCGCCGTGCGATCAACTGCGCCGTTTGCGATCCGAAGTCGAGGATGACGATCCCGCCGGTTTCGAGGCTCATGCGCTACGCCCCGACATCCAGCGGCAGGTCGTCGGCGAAATCGATGCGCTGGTCATCCAGATAGGTGATGATCGCCAGCGACTCAACCGGCACGTCGTACTTCTCCTGCACGCGGGCCCGCCCTTCCTCGAAGCTCTTTTCCACAATTGTCGCCACGCCGACCAACGTGCAGCGCGCCTGCTGAACCATGCGCGCCAGCGCGAGCAGCGTCTTGCCGCTGGCGAGGAAGTCATCCACGATCAGGACGCGCTCGCCTGCGGGCAGAAATTCAGCAGCCACCAGCAGATTCGTCTCGCCGCCTTTGGTGTGGCTCGGCGCGGTTTCGAGAAAAACCGGCCCGTACATGGTGGCCGGTTTGTACTTGCGCGCGTACACAATCGGCACATTGAGCGCCAGCGCGGCCATCAACGCCGGGGCGATGCCAGACACCTCGGCGGTGAGGATGCGCGTCGGGTGCATATCACGGAAGCGCACGGCGATTTCCTCGCCCATCGCCTTGATCAGGTTCGGGTCCATCTGGTGGTTGAGGATGCTGTCGATCTTGAGGATGCCGTCCCCCAGGTACAACCCCTCGGCGCGTATCCGATCCTTAAGAATTTGCACGACGTTTTCCCTCGGCTCTATGTGGATCGCCTCATGCAGGGCGATATGGCGGCGCGTTTTCGCTGGTGAGATAAATCAATAATGACTGGTTCGGAGAAAAGAATCCATGTCAGCGTTATGGCAGTTTGCTGAGATAATGCCCCCCTTATTTCAAAAAACGCAAAAAACTGAAATAACGGGGGAATGAGCAGCGCCCAGGCGGGTGAACCTGGGCGCTGGCCGTTAGTGTTTTTCGAAGGTGCCGCCGAGCGCAGCCGGGGGTGCGGCGCGCAAGAAGCGGCGTACCGCGGGCTGCATCCGCGCCGGAGTAAACCGCACGACACGCTCTAGCACGCCGCTCGTCGCGACCATTAGCGTCACGATCATCAGGAACCACGGAAGCATGTTCACGATCTGCGCGGGCAGGTCGAGCACTTTGCTGCTCTGCAAGTCGATTGCGAC
>CAZVCM010000022.1:0-26702 GCA_964626105.1 uncultured Thermoflexus sp. | reverse complement strand
GCCCGGCCCGATCATCACGCGGGACGGGCGCGAGCTTGGTACGCACCAGGGCCTGCCGAGCTACACCATCGGCCAGCGCAAGGGGCTGGGTGTCGCCGCGCCAGAACCGCTGTACGTCCTCGCAACGGAGCCTGCTCGCAACGCGTTGATTGTGGGCACGAAGGAAGAGCTGGGAAGCAGCACGTTGTCGGCGCACCGGGCAAACTGGATCGCCGGAACCATACCGGACGCGCCGTTCCGCGCAGAGGTGAAGATCCGGTACAAAGCAGCGCCTGCTCACGCGTGGATCACGCCAGACGGTGAGGACCGCTTCCAGGTTACATTTGACGAGCCGCTGCGCGACATCACGCCCGGTCAGGGCGCTGTTGTCTACAATGGCGAAGAATGTCTTGGCGGCGGAATCATCTCGCGCAGCGGATACACGGGGGTTTAGGCCAGCCCGGCGCCCCGGCTCGCTTCATCGTCGGGACGAATCATCTTCCTTCTCACGCAGGCTCTCTTCGACATCATCCTTCTTACCTTCCGCCTGCCCGGGCGTGCGAAGATGTTCCACACGTTCGTCGTCCTGCCCGGCGTCACCTTCCGCCTGGCTCGGCATATACCTGGGTTCGGATGGTGGCTTCTGTTTCTCTTTATCGTTGTCCGCCATGAGGTCCTCTCCATCAGTTTCCGTCCGCTTCATCAGTCGTCAACCGGGCAACAAGCACCCCTACGATACAGCAGGCGTTCGCCTGACGCATGGGCAACTTGGCGAATGGCGATATAGGTGAGATGGGGGATTTCAGGCGGGCGGCGGGTTAAAACCCGTTCATCAGAAGGTCCTGCACTTGGTCGCGAAAGAGCAGCATGATCAGAGTGCCGATCACGATGTACGGACCGTAGGGGAGCGGCGTGAACCAGCGATAGCGGCGGCGCACGATCTGCAGGCCGATCAGGTAGACGAGCGCGCCCGCTGCCCCGGCGAAGACCGTGATCAGCGTCGCAAAGATAAATGCGCGCCAGCCGATCATCATCGCGCTCAGCATGCCAAGCATGACATCGCCAAAGCCGAATGCGATCGCGCCGGGCTGCGTGGCCGCGGCGAACAGCACCCCGCCGAGGAATAGCAGGAAATACACCGCGAAGCCGATCACCCCACTCAGCGCATAGTAGCCAAACGAGCGCTCAGGGTCCGAGGGCGCGACGGCAGCGGCGAGCAGCGCGAAGATCGACGCGGGCACGATGACCGCGAACAGGATCAGCCGGTGCTCGATGTCAATCACAGTGATCAGCAGCAGAATCGCGACATAGACCATCCAGATCGGCAGGTTTGGCTCGTCGGCAAACGCGAGCGTCATCGCGCCGAACGCCAGCCCCAGAACGATCTCAACCAGCGGATAGCGCCAGCTCAGGCGGCGCGGCTGAGGTGACAGCGCAGCAGGCGCGGCCAACTCACCGCTTTCAGGGTTGCCAGGTGCGGGGTCGCTGGCGGGGCCGCTGGCGAACGCGGGGCGCGCCTCGGCGCCGGGTGGTGGCTCGCGCTGCCCGGTCAGGAAGGCCGCGATCCCCAGCCAGGCGGAGGGCGGGCGCGGCGTGCCGTCCGGGTAGTGCGGGCGCGAAGGCGTCCGGCGCATCGGCAGGTCGTCCGCCAGAATGTTCAGCACACCACCGATCAGGAGTCCCAGCAGCGAGGCGCCAAACGCCAGCAAGAGGTCCATACAGCACGCGTCCTTTATGCGAAGGGAGCTGCGAAGTCGCTAGTTTGCCGGGCGCGGCAGCGCCTCGGGCCGATCCAGGATGAACGGCGCGGTCGCTGTGGGCGATCCGGGCGGCGGCGGCAGCAGGCGCACCGCGCTCAGCAGCACGATCACCGCCAGCGCAATCGCCACCAGCGCCAGCAGCACCACCCGTCCAAAAGCTTGTCGCTCGTTCATCGTTCGTTCATCCATATGACTCTGCGGGGCATTATACCAGAACTGCGCAGGTGCGCGCTGAGCCCGCGCTCTCCCCCAATTCTGGGGGGACTATGGCATAGGTCATTGTAATCGCCTGTCACGGGTTCTATAATAGAGTTGAATAAGGAAACGGTCGCCATTATGAGCGGCGCCACGAAGTGTAGAAAGGGACGGAAATGTTCGCCCCAACGGCAAGTGTTTTGAGCGATCTGTTCGGGGATAGCATCCTGAACGTGATCTATGCTGCCGCGCTGTTTATCGGTGTCATTTATGCATTGTTCCTGTTGTTCTTTCAGGGGATCGGTGACGCGTTGGGCGATCTCGACGTGGACTTTGATATCGACACCGATCTCGATCTCGACGCTGACTCGGCAGGCGAAGCCGCAGGCGTCAGTATGTTAGCAATCGCCAGCTTCATCTCCGCATTCGGCGCATTTGGGCTGATCGCGGTCACGCTACTGAGCGCGGGCGCGGTGGCCAGCCTGATCGCGGCGTTAATCGGCGGCGTGGTGATGGGCCTTGCGGCGCAGGCGTTCTTCGTCTACATTCTGTCGCCCACCGTCAGCAGCGAAGTGCACCAGACGCGGCTGATCGGCATGGCGGCTGAGATCACCACGCCCATCCCGCCCGGCGGCATCGGCCAGGTTGCCCTGGTCGTCGAGGGCAGCCGCATGACGTATTCTGCCCGCGCCACCATCGAAGGCGAAATGTACGGACGCGGCATGCCCGTGCGCATCGAGCGCATTGTCGGCGGGGTCGCGTACGTCACGAGCATCGCGTAATACGGTTTCGTTTCTTCCACCATCTGCCACCCGAGGCACTAAGAAAGGATGTCAGCCATGGATCTGGCTATCGCGGCATTCGTAATCCTGTTATTCCTCTTCATTGTCTTCACGCTGGTGGCCGTTTGGGCAACCCGCGTCCGCAAAGTCGGTCCGAACGAGGTCCTGGTGATCTCGGGCCGCCGCCGGCGCAGCCCCACCACTGGCGAAGTTGAACCCTACCGCATCGTCAAAGGCGGACGCGCGTTCATTTGGCCAATCCTTGAGCGCGTGGACGTGCTGTCGCTGGAAATTATGACGATCGAAGTCATCACCGACGACGTGTACACCAAGCAAGGCGTGCCCGTCACGCTCGAAGGTGTCGCGCAGATCAAGGTCGCCAGCGACGACGTTTCGATCCGCACCGCTGCCGAGCGCTTCCTCTCGAAGTCAACGGCGGAGATTCGCAACGTCGCGCATGAGACGCTAGCCGGTCATCTGCGCGCCATCATTGGCACGCTGACGGTCGAGGAGATCTACCGCGAGCGTGACAAGTTCGCGCAGAGCGTGCAGGACGTGTCGGCCAGCGATCTGGCAAACATGGGCCTGGGCATTGACAGCTTCGTGATCAAGGACGTGCGTGACAAGGAAGGCTATCTCGAGGCGCTGGGCCGCCCGCGGATCGCTGAAGTGAAGCGCGACGCCGCGATCGCTGAGAACCTCGCGCACACGCGCGAAGCCGAAGCCAAGCGCGACTACGAGCTGCAGCAGGCCGCGTACGACGCCGAAGTCAATCGCCAGCGCGCCGAAGCGGACCTCGCAGGGATACTCCAGTCGAACATCACCAACCAGTCCGTGCGCGCCGAGGAAATCCAGATCGAGGTAATCGAGCGCCAGAAGCAGATCCAGGTGCAGGAACAAGAAGCCCTGCGCCGCGAGCGCGAGCTGGAAGCCACCATCCGCAAGCCCGCCGAGGCGGAGCAGTACCGCATTCGGACCATCGCCGAAGCCGAGCGCTTCTCGATTGAAGCGCACGCCGCCGGTGAAGCCGAAGCTATCCGCATCCGGGGCGAGGCTGAAGCGTCCGCCATCCAGGCGAAGGGTCTGGCTGAAGCCGAGGCCATGAAGCAGAAAGCCGCCGCATGGCAGAACTACAACCAGGCTGCGCTCATCCAGCAGTTGATCGATGTGCTGCCCTCGGTTGCCGAGGCCGTCGCCAGCCCGCTGGCGCAGACGGATCGCATCGTGGTCATCAGCAATGGAGACGGCGCAGGCGCAGGCGCGTCAAAGATCAGCGGCGACATCGCCTCGATCATCGCGCAGGTTCCCGCGACCGTTGAAGCGCTCACCGGCATGAACCTGACCGAGGCCATCGGCCAATTGCCAGGCATGATGAACGGCGTCCACGAGCCGGGCAACAGCCACCCGCAGACGAAGACCAACGAGGCGCCACAGACGGGTGAGTAAGCACGTCCAACACCCGCGACGGCTACCGTTTGCCGCGTGGGGCCAGTCAATCCGCCAAGTAGGGGCACAGCGCGTCTGGCCCCTGCTGCGTTCCCATCCTGACACCGCGATCCTGGTGGCGGTGGCAGCGCTGGTCTTCTGCGCGGGGAGCGTGATCGGGCTACAGATCGCGCTCACCATGCGCGAAGGGATCACAGCGCAGCCGGTGGCGAACGCCCCCGTCGCGCCGACCGACCTCGCGCTGCCAACCGTTCCGACCATCCCGACCGAGCCGCCGGTCACACCAACGCCGACGACCCCGCCTACCCCACTCCCAACCGTGACAGACGTCCATTTCGACGCATCGGGCGCTTATGCGTTTCCGGTCGCGGGTGATCCGGCGAACTATCGCTGGACGCGCTATCACTGGGACCGCACAAACGCCGCCGACATCGAAGCCCGCTTCGGGCTGACGCAAGCACAGTTCGACGAAGTCACCAGCGCGCCGCTTGTCGCGATCACATCCGGCACAGCGGTGCAATACAGCGGCAACGTCGGCGGGCTGGGCTACATGCTCCAGGCGGATGACGGCATGGACTACTACTACGGGCATATGTCCGAACTATGGGTGCCGGATGGCACGCGCGTCGAGGCCGGTCAGCCGCTTGGGCGCATCGGCAACACCGGCGTCACCGCGCAATTCCTGGAGCCGCACCTGCATCTGGCGATCGGCCCGCGCGACACGCTGTGGGATCAACCCGCCTCGATCAATGCCGCCGAGCAGATCCAAACGCTGTTCGGGCTGGCGTGGCGAGAGCCGCCCGCCGCCAACGTGCCGTTTTCGCAGCCGAGTGGCTCGCCCGTGACACACCCCGCCGCCGCAATAGCCACCTCATTTGAGCAAGCGGAAGCAGGCGCGCTGATCGAACCAGCTATCGAGATCGGTGTCACGTCTGGCGTGTCAGACCCGGTGGATGTCGTCTCCACGCTGGACGGCGTGGTGAACGTTAGCCGCTGGACCGATGTTTACGGCACGCGCATCCAGATCACTAACGAGGCGGCGGACAGCACGATCGTGATTTCCGGCGTGCAGGAATGGCTGGTCGAAGACGGCGACGTTGTCATGCGCGGGCAGATTGTGGGTCGCTGGAACCCAGCGCAGCGTCCCGCTTTGCACTACATGATCTACCAGAATGGCGCTATCATTGACCCCACATCCACGCTCGGCCTGCCGCCTGCCAGTTAAGTGGCACGCGTCGAGCGCGCCGAGTTTCATGCCGGGAGATTGGTGCTGATGATCCTCGCCCGCCGGAGCGTCCTGCTCGTGCTCGCTCTACTTTCGCTACTCCTACCGCTGCGCTCGCCTGCGCCCATAGACGCGCAAGAGGCCGACACCATCATCATCGGGACGACTGATCTCCCGCGCTCGCTCGACCCGGCGGATGCCTACGACTTCGCCGCGTGGGAAGTCCTCAGCCACCTGTACACCGGTCTGACGCGTCAGATTCCCGGCACGTTTGACTACGAGCTGGCGCTGGCAAGCGACGTTGACATCAGCGCGGACGGGCTCACCTACACGTTCGTGCTGCGCGAGGATGCCGCCTTCGCGGATGGAACGCCGATCACTGCGCAGGATTTCGTCACGTCAATTGAGCGGGTCATCGCGCTGAATCGCCCGGCTGCCAGCGCCGTGACGCCATACGTCGCCGGAGTCGAGGCAGACGCCGACGGACGTCTAGTCTTCACGCTGGCGCGCCCGGTCCCGTACTTCCTGGCGCTGCTGGCGCTGCCACCGTACTACGCGCAGCATCCCTCGCTCGCGCAGCAGGCGCAGCCCGATCCGTTCCTGCGTGAAGGGCTGATTGGCAGCGGCCCGTACCGGCTCGAAGACTATGCTCCCGGCCAGTCGATCACGCTCGTTGCGGACGCGGATTACGCGTTCGGCCCGGCGCCGCAAAATGCGCGCGTCATCCTGCGCCAGCACGCCTATGCCCGCGATCTGCGCGCCGCGCTGCGCCAGCATGAAGTCGATATGGCGTGGCGTGCCCTTTCGAAAATCGATCTCGACGCGCTGGACGGCGTCGCAGGGCTGGCGCAGCATTCAGTTCCCAGCACACGCGCTTACTACCTCGTGATGAATCAGGAACTGGAGCCGACCGACGATCCGCTGGTGCGCGAGGCAATGGTGCGCCTGCTCGAACGCGAGGAAGCCGTCGAGCAGGTCTTCGGCGGGCAAATGACCGCGCTGACCAGCCTCGTTCCACCGCTGTTTGCTGAGGCGTACACACCGTTGTGGCCGGACGCGCCGGACGCGCCCGCTGCCGAAGAAGCGCTCACTGCTGCGGCGTACAGCGCGCGTGGCTCGTACCGGCTGGGTTTCGGGGTGGCGACCTCGCGCTACCTTTACGGAGATCTGCTGGTCAGCGGCGTGGAGCAGTTGCTGCGCGCGAGCCTTCGCGAGACAGATTTTGTGCTCGGGGGCTTATCAAGCGACCGCGCCGGGAACGACTTCATGCGCGATGTTCGTGAGGGCACGCTGTCCGCTGCCGTAATCGCGTGGATGCCCATCGCGCCCCATCCGCTGGCATATCTGCGACCGCTGGCGCACGGCGACGCGCCGATCCCGGCCAACGCGCGCTACGCGACGCCCGAACTTGACGGGCTGCTGGACGAAGCGGCGACGACCGACGACGCCGCACGACGCGAGGCGATCTACACGGCGATCGCCCGGACGCTGCTTGACGACTACGCGATCGCCCCGCTCTGGCAGGATACGCATACGCTCGTCGCCTGGGACGACATCTACGGCGTGACGATCGAGCCGAACGGCCTGTTGCGCTTCGACCTGCTAGCGCGGGAGTAACGGCATCAGCATCGGGACGCAAAAACGGAAGCGATCGCGGGACCGCTCCCGTTCTGTGAGATAAAGTTCAGGCGTGGCGCCTGCGTGCAATCACGCGCTAGACCGCGTCGTAGCCTGGGCCCGACTGGAAGAAATCGTAGTTGGGCTGGATATCCTCGGTCAGGTCGACGACCTCGCCGCCGCCCGCCGCGTACCGCTGCCCGCGGAACGGAATCCGCTCCTGACCGGCTGCCATCTCATAGGCTGCCGGAACCTCGTCCTCGACGAAGATCGCCTCGAACGGGCACTCTGGCACGCACGCGCCGCAGTCGATGCAGGTATCCGGGTCAATGAAGTACCAGGGCCATTCGGCTTCTGGCTGGCCGGGCACAATGCAGTCAACCGGGCAGACTTCAACGCACGCGCCATCGCGCAGGCAGAGGCTGGTAATGATATGAGTCATGTGATGCTCCTCTACAGGGTTTCAAAAGGAGTGCCTAGAGCTTTCGCACTACACACTCACTATACGTGATCCGCGAACACTTTCCATGTGACGAATACATGCTAGTGCGTGTGACGTTCGGCACAGCGCTCTCGCCTGTCACGTCGCTCGAATGATAGATCACATCCCCTGAAACGCCAAATCGAAATCTTGAAGAATTGACGAAAACCCAAGTCAAAGAAAAAAAGCCCTGCGTGCATATGCAGGGCTTCGTAAAAACAGCGGGAATTGGCCGCGAACTAGCCGCGCGCCGCCGCGAAACGCTCCGCGACATCGGCCCAGTTCACCACGTTCCACCAGGCGTTGACATACGCGCCACGGTTGTTCTGATACTTGAGATAATAAGCGTGCTCCCAGACGTCCAGCACTAGCAGCGGCACGACGCCCCACTGCGTCAGGTTCTGGTGCTTCTCGGCGGTCAGCACTACGAGCTGGCCCGCGTTCGGCTCCCAGACCAGCAGCGCCCAACCGCTGCCCTCGACCGCGCCAGCCGCCGCGGTGAAGTGCGCCTTGAACGCGTCAAAGCTGCCGAAGTCCTTCGTGATCTGCGCCCCGAGGTCGCCTTGCGGCGCGCTGGGGCCAGAGCCTGCGGGGGCCATGTTCGGCCAGAAGATGCTGTGCAGCAAGTGGCCCGAGCCGTGGAACGCCGCCTCGCGTGACCAATGCTTCACCAGTGCGAAGTCGCCCGCCTGACGCGCCGCGGCCAGCTTTTCCAGCGCGCTGTTCAGGCCGTTGACATAACTCAGATGATGCTTGTCGTGATGCAGCCGCATCGTTTGCTCGTCAATGTGGGGTTCCAGCGCGTCGTACGCATACGGCAGCGGGGGAAGCTCGTATTTGTTCGCCATTCTAACGCTCCTTGTGTGACCAAACCGCAGATAATACAAAGGCGCGCCCGCCCGAAGCATGACGTAGGGTGCCGCATGAGGGGCGGCGCGGTGCGGGTCCAACATGGATTATAAGGACGGGCTTCGCGCAGCGACAACCAAAGCCTCGTTTTCTATCATACTTTTAATGCTCGCCCCCGTGCGACGTGATTTCTCCCGCCTGGTGCCCTGTGCTATACTGCGAGCGATGAACAGCGGCGAGGCGTAGCGAGGCGCAGGCAAGCGGCCATGACGCAGATCACGATTCTGTATACGGGCGACATTCACGGGCGCGTCGAGCGCCTGACACGCGCTGCATTCCTGGCGCAGGTGCATCGCTCGGAGCTGCTCGCCGCCGGGAAGCACGTCCTGCTGCTCGACTCGGGCGACGTCGAAGAACGCCAGTTGCTCGAAAGCGACCTGACCGAAGGCGTGGCGATGTTCCGCCTGCTGAAAGCCGCGGGCTACAACGCCAGCGCGGTCGGGCACGGCGCGGCGCTGACCTACGGGCCGGACGTCCTGGCAACCATCGCCCAGGCCAGCGGGCTGCCACTCGTCTGCGCGAACATGCTCTCGCGGGATGTGCACCCTACCCCCGTCCCCGGCACCACGCCGACGCTGATCATCCCCTGCGGGCCGGTGCGCGTCGGGCTGATCGGCCTCACCAGCCCGATGAACGGCCTCTACGAGCGCTTCTACCCGGTCAAGATTTCAGATGTGCTGGACGTGGCATGGCGCTATTCGCATACCCTTCGCGCGCAGGGCTGCGAGGTCGTTGGCGTGCTGTCCCACCTGGGCTATGACCTCGACGTGCAGCTTGTGCAGGCGCTGCCCGATCTCAACTTCGTGATCGGCGGGCACTCGCATACGTTGCTCGACTACCCGACCGATATCGGCGGGGTGCCAATCTGCCACGCCGGGCACTTTGGGCGGCATCTGGGGCGGCTGGATCTGACGCTTGACGAACGCGGGCGTGTCGCCCACTGGTTCGGCCAGCTTATTCAGGTGCCCGAAGACGGCCCCGAAGCGCCAGAGGTGCTGCGCGAGTGGCGCCGCATCCAGACTGAGGCGCGCCGCACCGTCCGCGAGATCGTTGGTCACCTGAGCGATCCGGTCGATCTCGCGCCCGATCGCGCCTGCGGTATGGGGCAGTTGCTGGCGGACGCGTTACGCGTGCGGCTCGAAGCCGACGCCGCGCTGTGCATCACCGGCCATCTGCGTGCGGGTCTCAACTCGGGCAATGTGTCGCTGGGTGACCTCATCCGCGCCTGTCCGTCCCCGGCCAACGCCGGGCTTGCCTATTTGACCGGAGCGCAGATCGTCCGCGCGCTAGAGTTCGGCGCCGCGCCGGATATCTGGCAGCAATGCCCGCACATGCTGCGCGGAAATGCGGTCGGGATTGTGCAGGTGTCCGGGCTGAGCTACCAGCTTGACCACGAAGCGCCCGCCGGGAAGCGCGTCAGCGCGGTGCGGATCATGGGCCGCCCGGTTGACGAGAAAGCGACGTACCGCGTCGCCGCGACCGATTATGAGCTCATGCCCCAACGCGGCTACATCCCCGATCTCGACCTGGGCGCGGTGCAGTTCGAGACGCGCGTCCCGCTACGCGAGATGCTGCGCGACCACTTCAGCCTGTTCGATCCGCTGGTCCCCGGCCTGCGCCCGCGCGTGCTCATACCGCGCTGAGCCAGATCGGGCAGCTCGTAAATTTCACAATTTTGAGGAGTAACAGGAGAAATAGCGAGGGGCTACTACAGCCCCTGCATTGTCCGGCGCATGAACGCGAGGTCTTCAATCGCGCGTCCGGCGCCGATGGCGGTTGCCACCAGCGGCTCCTCGGCGCGATAGGCCGGGACGCCGACGCGCTGCGTGATGAACTGGTCGATGCCGCGCAGGAGCGCCCCGCCGCCGGTCAGCACCACGCCGCGATCGATGATATCCGAGGCGAGTTCGGGCGGCGTCTTCTCAAGCACTGCTTTCGCCGCGCCGACGATCGAGGTTAGCGTTTCTTCGATGGCCTCGACGACTTCGCTGGTCGTGA
This sequence comes from uncultured Thermoflexus sp., assembly GCA_964626105.1. Classification (GTDB taxonomy): domain Bacteria; phylum Chloroflexota; class Anaerolineae; order Aggregatilineales; family Aggregatilineaceae; genus DYGX01. The sequence continues at coordinate 16,310 of CAZVCM010000022.1, read as the reverse complement.
TCGTGATCGTGCGCGGCAGCCCGCCGACCTGATCACGCCCCTGGATCTCCATGCTTAGCTCTTCGCCGATATCCACCGCCGCGCCGATCTGAATCTTGATCGATTCAGCGGTCGGGTCACCGATCACCAGGCTGTACTTGCGGCGGATGTAGTTGACAATCGCCTCGTCAAGGCGCATCCCGCCCATGCGCACACTCTCCGCGACGACGATACCGTTCATCGCCAGGACTGCCGCCTCACTCGCGCCGCCACCCAGGTTGAAGACCATGTTCCCTGCGGGGGTGCTGATCGGCAGGCCCGCACCCAACGCCGCCAGCAGCGGCTCCGGTAGCAGGAACGCCTCGCGCGCTCCGGCGCGCACCGCCGCCTCATGGACGGCGCGCCGCTCCACGCTCGTCACGCCATAGGGGACGCTCAACATCACTTCCGGGCCACGAAAGCGCATCCGACTGCTGACCTTGCGGAAGAAATAGCGCAGCATCGCCTCGGTGACCTCATAGTCCGCGATTACGCCGTCGCGCAGCGGGCGCAGCACTTCAATGTGCTCCGGGTGGCGGCCGTACATATCGCGCGCTTCCTGCCCGACAGCAACCACGCGCTCTTCCTCAATCGTAAGCGCGACCATCGACGGCTCTTGTAGCACGATCTGGCCCCCGGCGCAGATCATCACATTGCTCGTCCCCAGGTCGACGCCGAGTTTGCGAGAGAACATGCCCATGCGGAATACGCTTTCCTGTTGTGGAGCGCCCGGCCCATTGACAACCGGACTGCCCCGCAGCACTTTGCGGCGCACGAGTAAAAAACTCGCGCCAAGATTAACATCCTAGCGCGAATTCGCTCAAGCGGCAATATAGAATTGTGCGCACGCGAACTATGGCGCGTCTAGCGGTCTTCCTCTTCGTCCAGGCTGCGGATGCCACCACGCCGGGTGAGCGCCTTGCTCCTCACGCGCGCCGCGATCTCAGCGCGGCGCAGTTCCTGCGCGATGGCGTGCCGGTCAGCGTCTTCCGGAGCAGATTCCATTAGCTCGCGGGCGCGAGCTCGCGCCGCCTCGACCTGCCGCGAATCGATGTCCACTACCGACTCGGCGTCGTCTGCCAGCACAGTGACACGATCAGGGCGCACCTCGACCACGCCACCATAGATCACGAAACTGATGATGTCCTCACCCTCGACAATCCGCAGCTCGCCGAAGCTCATTGTCGTCAGCAGCGGCGCGTGATTGGGCAGCACGCCTAGCTCGCCCTCGCTGCCTGGCACGATCACCATGTCCGCCTTTTCGGTGTGGTACAACTGGCGGACCGGGGATACGACTTCTACTTCAATCGGCATCGCTTCTCGTCCCTCCGGCGGCGCTCGGACCGCTAGTCCTGGTACTCATCGGATTCGCGGTAGCGCTCCAGCACTTCGTCGATGTTTCCGGCCATGTAAAACATCTGCTCTGGGACGTGGTCAACCTCGCCATCCAGGATCATGCGGAAGCCGCGTACCGTCTCCGGAATGGGCACGTAGCGACCCTCGCGGCCCGTAAACTGCTCTGCCACGAACATCGGCTGGCTGAGGAAGAACTCGACGCGCCGCGCGCGGGCGACGACCTGCCGGTCCTCTTCTGAAAGCTCGTCCACACCCAGGATTGCGATGATGTCTTGCAGGTCCTGATAGCGCTGCAGCACCTGCTGGACCTCGCGCGCCGTGCGGTAATGCTCCTCGCCAACCACCAGCGGATCGAGCACGCGGCTCGTGCTGGCGAGCGGGTCCACCGCCGGGAAGATCGCGCGCTCGGCAATGGAACGCTCCAGCGCCACCGTTCCGTCGAGGTGCGCGAACACCGCCACCGGTGCTGGGTCGGAGTAGTCGTCCGCAGGAACGTACACCGCCTGCAGCGAAGTGATCGAGCCAGTGCGCGTGGATGTGATGCGCTCTTGCAAGTCGCCCATCTCCTGCGCCAGCGTCGGCTGGTAGCCCACCGCCGAGGGCATACGTCCAAGCAGCGCCGACACTTCCGAGCCGCTCAGCGAGAAACGAAAGATGTTGTCGATGAATAGCAGCACATCACGACCTTCATCGCGGAAGTACTCGGCCATCGCCAGGCCACTCAGCGCGACGCGCAGGCGCACGCCCGGCGGCTCGTTCATCTGGCCAAAGACCATCGCGGTCTGCCCCAACACGCCGCTTTCTTGCATTTCGCCATAGAGCTGCGTGCCCTCGCGCGTGCGCTCGCCGACGCCCGCAAACACCGAGAACCCGGCGTGCTCCTTGGCGATCGACCGGATCAGCTCCATGATGATCACGGTCTTACCGGTTCCCGCGCCGCCGAAGATGCCGGACTTTCCGCCCCGGCGGAATGGCGCGATCAGGTCGATGACCTTGATGCCCGTTTCGAACATCTCCACCGAGGTCGCCTGCTCGTCAAATGGCGGCGCCGTGCGGTGAATAGGATACTGCGCGACGGCCTCAACCGGCCCCTGACCGTCGATCGGCTGCCCCAACACGTTGAAAATGCGGCCGAGCACCGCTTCACCGACCGGAACGCGGATGGGCGCGCCGGTGGCGTACGCTTCAACCCCGCGCTGGAGCCCGTCGGTCGCGTCCATCGCCACGCACCGCACATGGTTCTCGCCCAGGTGCTGCTGCACCTCGAGGATAAGATCGTCCTTGCCGTCGCGCGGCACGCGGATCGCGTCGAAGATGTCGGGCAGGGACGAGGTCGGCGGAAACGCCACGTCCACCACGCCGCCCAGAATCTGCGCAATCGAGCCTTGAAGTTCCTGTTTGACCTGAGTTGCCATAGCGTTATACGTGTCCTCTCGGGCTACACCGGCGGTTATGTCTTGTCCGACAGCGCTTCGACGCCGCCGATAATGTCCAGAATCTCGTTCGTGATCACCAACTGGCGCGCTTTGTTGTACTCAAGCTGGAGCGCGTCCGAGAGGGCCTCGGCGCTTTCCGACGCATTACGCATGGCAACCATGCGCGCGCTGTGCTCGCTGGAGAGGCTTTCGCGCACCGCCTGCAGAATCTGAAGCTGCGTCAGGCGCGGAATGACCTCTTCCATGATGCGGGCTGCGTCCGGCTCAAAGAGATAATCGCCGGTGCGATTGCGAACCTGCGGGTCAGGCTGCACGAGCTCGATAATCTGCTTCTCGTGCGTCTCGAACGGGCGCAGCGGCAGCAGCGGCAGCACCCGCGGCTGCTGCGTGACGGTGTTGATGAAGTGCGTGTAGGCGATGAAGAACTCGTGCACCGGGACGTTCAGAAACTCGTCAAACACGCTCTCGGCGATCGACGCAATGTCCTGCAAATCCGGATCGGCGGGCATCTGCGAATACTCTGCGATGATCTCCTGATCCTTCAGCCACTCTGGGGCGTTTTCGTCGCGTTGCAGGCGCGCGATCCAGCGGCGGATCGAGTCACGCCCGCGGCGCCCGACCGTCACCCAGTGAACCGGGCGTTTGTAGTATTGAACAAAGCGCATCGCCCGGCGGATGACGTTCGCGTTGTATGCGCCTGCCAGCCCGCGGTCGCCCGCAATGAGCAGGATACCGATCCGCTCGACCGGCTCGTGGACGTATAGCAGCGGGTGCAGCGGATCGCCGGTGCTCTGCGCGGCGACGTTCACCAGCACATCATACGCGTACTGCGCATAGGGACGGCTGGCGAGCACGGCGTTTTGCGCGCGGCGCACGCGGGATGCAGACACCGCTTCGAGGGCGCGCGTCACCTGGTTGATGTTCTTGACCGAGTTGATGCGGCGCTTAATTTCGCGTGTGGTGGGCATAGACTACTCTCTTCGTCCGTTTTCGCGCTCGACCAGGCGACCTAGGCCATGGTCTCGCGTAGCTCGTTCCACACTTCGTTGAACCCGTCGACCGCCTGCTTAAGCTGCGCCTCAATCTCGTCCGTGAGCTTGTAGTCCGCCGCTTCGAGCGTCTGATCGAAGTCCGGGAAGTTGCTGTGGAAGTACGTCAGGAAGCGGTCTTCCCACTCCTTCACCAGCGGAACCGGCACATGATCGATCATGCCGCGCGTGCCTGCGAACAGCAGCGCAACCTGATCGCGCAGGTCCGTCGGGCGATACTGCGGCTGCTTGAGGATTTCTTGCAGGCGCATCCCACGGTCAAGCTGCTGCTGTGTGGCGCGGTCCAGGTCCGAACCGAATTGGGCAAACGCCGCGAGGCTGCGGAACTGCGCCATCTCAAGCTTGAGACGGCCCGCCACGCTGCGCATGATGCGGCGCTGCGCGTCGCCACCCACGCGGCTCACGCTGAGGCCGGTGTTGATTGCCGGGCGCACGCCGGAGTAAAACAGGTCTGTCTCGAGGTAGAGCTGCCCGTCCGTGATCGAAATGACGTTCGTCGGAATGTACGCCGACACGTCACCGAGCAGCGTCTCGACAATCGGCAGGCCGGTCAAGCTGCCGCCGCCGCGATCCTCAGAGAGCTGCGCGGAGCGCTCCAACAAGCGGCTGTGCAGGTAGAACACGTCGCCCGGATACGCCTCACGACCCGGCGGGCGGCGCATCAACAGCGAAACCTGGCGATATGCCCAGGCGTGCTTCGACAGGTCGTCGTAGATGATCAGCGCGTCGCGGCCCGACTCCATAAAATGTTCGCCCATCGCCGTCCCGGCGTATGGCGCGATGTACTGAAGCGCTGCCGGATCCGACGCGGACGCCACCACCACGATCGTGTGCTCCATCGCGCCATATTCGGCTAACGTCGCGACCACGCGGGCCACCTGCGCGCGCTTCTGTCCGATCGCCACGTAAATGCAGGTCATGTTCTGACCTTTTTGGTTGATGATGGCGTCGAGCGCGATCGCGGTCTTGCCCGTCTGGCGGTCGCCAATGATCAGCTCACGCTGGCCGCGCCCGATCGGGAACATCGCGTCGATCGCGCGGATACCCGTCTGCACCGGGCGCGTCACGTTCTGGCGCTCGATCACGCCGGGCGCGATACGCTCAATCGGCAGCACCTTGTCGGCCTTGATCGGCCCCTTGCCATCGACCGGGCGGCCCAGCGCGTCCACCACGCGCCCAACCAACGCGTCTCCAACCGGCACGGCAGCGACGCTGCCCGTCCCGCGGACCTCGTCCCCCTCGTTGATCTCGGTGTACTCACCCATGATGATCACACCGACGACGTCGGTTTCGAGGTTAAACGCCATTCCCAGGACGCCGTTTTCAAACTCGACGAGTTCCTGGGCGCGGACGTTGTCCAACCCCGCCACACGTGCGATGCCGTCACCGATCTCAATCACGGTCCCGACATCCACCGCGCGGCGCTCGCGCTCAAAGCTGGCGATCTGGTCGAGCAGTCCCCTGGTAATGTCGCTTGTCGCTTCCGCCATAGATTCTATTCTCCTCGCGGCCTGGGAAGGAATGGAGTCAAACGCTGTTCGCTATGCGCAATGCGTTGTCACAAAATTGGCTGATGGTTCATGATCACAAGAGGCGCGCAGGCGACGGGCACAGCCGATCATCCGCGCTACGGATTAGTGTGTTAAGAATAGAACAATCGAAGGAAAAAAACAAAAAAACATAAACTAATTCATCCTCATCCGTCTTCCTCGCCATTCTCCTGATTTTCCGGGTGGCGCCCCGCCAGCCGCGAGACCTTCCGCCCGCCGCCGAGACTGATGCTGCGCTGGTACGCGGCCCAGATTGCGCGCGCGACCACCGTCCGCAAGCTCCCCTTCTCAAGCTGGTAAAGCGCCTCAGCGGACGTGCCGCCCGGGCTGGTGACCTGATTGCGCAGCACCGCCGGATGATCGCCGGACTGCGCAGCATACTCCACCGAGCCACGCACCGTCTGAAACACTAGCTCCTGCGCAACCGCGCGCGAGAAGCCCATATGCACGCCCGCGTCGATCATCGCTTCCATAAACAGGAACACATACGCCGGACCGGTCCCACTGAGCGCGGTCGCCATGTCGAGGTAATCCTCGTCGTCCACGTAGATCTCTTTTCCGAGCGCAGATAGCAACAGACGCGCTTGCTCGCGCTGCTCGGTCGGGACCTCGTTCGTCGCCGTCCACACGCTGATGCCCTGGCCGATGCGGGCGGGGGTGTTTGGCATCACGCGCACGACCGAGGCATTCGCCAGTCCATCAGCAATCTGCCGGATGGACGCCCCGGCGACAATGCTCAGCACCAGCGAGCACGTCCGCGCGCCGCCCCGCACCTCTGGCAACACGCGCTCAAGCACCTGCGGTTTGACCGACAGCACCAGAATATCGGCTTGCGTCGCGGCGCTGAGGTTATCGGTGGTCGTGCGCACGCTATAGCGCGCCTGCAACTCTTCCACCCGCGCCACATGCGGATCGGCTGCAATGATCTGCTCGGCGGAGATCAGGTTGCGCTTGAGCAACCCCTGAATCATCGCCTCGCCCATGTTGCCGCTGCCGATGAATGCCAGTGTGGTGTTGTCGAACATTAATAAGGCGCTCCTCTGCGCGGTCTGGCGTGCGCCACTATCATCACCGAGTCAGTCCAAATAAAAGGTCATATGCTGCAGGTGCACTACCGGGTCAATATGCTGAACCTGCACGCCTTCCGGCACGGACAGATTGATCGGGGCATAGTTCAGGATCGCGCGCACGCCTGCCTTCACAAGCTTGTCCGCCACATCCTGCGCGGCCTCGAGCGGGACGGCGACCATCGCCACCTGCACTTTCTTCGCGGCGATCTCCTCATCGAGCCTGCTCATCGACTGAACCGCCAGCCCGGCGATCTCTTCGCCGACCCGTTTGGGATCGCCGTCGAACACGCACACCACGCGAAAGCCGCGCGGCACAAACCCCCGGTAGTGCACGATCGCGCGCCCGAGGTCGCCCGCGCCAACCACGGCCATCGGCCACTCACGATCGACGTGCAAAATCTGGCGTATTTGCTCGTACAAATACGCGACGTTATACCCGGTGCCCTGCTTGCCAAACTCGCCAAAGTGAGAGAGGTCCTTCCGGATCTGCGCGGAGCTAATGCCCAGCCGCTCGCCTAGCTCGTGCGACGAGGTATATTCGCAGTCTTCAAGGATCATCAGGTTGAGCGCGCGCAAATAGACAGGGAGCCGGCCCACAACAATATCGGGAATATTCCGTATGCTGCCCATAAGGATCACCGCGACGGCCCCAGCCGTTTCCCGCGTCTGATGCGGGCACCCGCCTGGACCATCTCCCTCCTTTCCTGGTGAATCAGGAATGCTGAGACGCAGTAGAATGTGAATGGGTGTACAAGCGTAGCATTGTTATACCAGAAATTCAACGAAAGTTGTAAGAAAAGACACCGATATATTGATCCTGCACAGCGCGCGGCTATGATAGTGCGGCGTGCGAAGATGAGGCAACTGCTACGATGATACGACTGACACGACGCGAGCTGATCGGGCTGATGGGGGTGGGAGTGGCAGCAGCCAGCGCATCGGGCCTCGGCGGCGTGCTGTACGTGCTGCTCAGTCCGCGCCCGCGCACCGCACCGTACGTCACCCCTCAACCGACTCCCACGCGCCCGCCAGTGATCAAGCGCATCGATCGACCCGCAATCGTGCCCCGCGCCGAATGGGGCGCCCGCGCGCCAGATCACACCGCCGCCAACGAAACCGGCTTCTCTGGCCCTGACAATGCCGAGGGGTGGCTTGACTATCCCGGCGATCTACGCGAGGTGTACCGGACGGTCGTGGTGCATCACTCCGTCATCCTGGAAGATGGCGATGAGTCGACAATGCAGGAGATCCAGGCTGAGCATATGGACGCGCGTCGTTGGGCAGATGTTGGCTATCACTTCGGCGTGGGACGCACCGGGGCAATCTTCGAGGGGCGAGACCTGCGAGCGCGCGGCACGCACGTCGCCGGATACAATACCGGCAGCGTCGGCGTGGTGTTCTTTGGGAATTTCGAGGAAATGGCGCCCACGCAAGAGCAGCTTGCCGCCGGAAGTCGCCTGATCGACTGGCTGGCGCTGCGGCTGGAACTTACGCACCTCGCCGGGCACGGCGAGTTCAATAGCTTCAGCGTGTGTCCTGGGGCGAATATGGTGTACTACCTGGATGCGCTGGCCGAAAGCGCGGGACTGGCGCGCGGCACAGCCGGGTATCAGGATCCAGATGACTTGCCGGGCGCCGAGAGCGAGGGCGCGCCCGCCTAGACGCGGCGCACACTACCCCGCCACCAGACGTATCCGGCAGCGGCGATCACCGCCGCAATGCCAAGCAGCGCTACCGCGATCACGGACGGCCCACCAGCGCGTGGAAGGTCGCTGCTCGGCGGATAGCCCGTCGCCGGAAGGCCCGTCGGGACGAACACCTCTGCCAGCGCAGAGTCCTCTATCGCGGCATCCGATCCGCCCGCTTCAAGCTGCACACGGTTGACGACACTACCGCTGGGTGGGGTGCTGATCAGCGTAGTGTTCAGGCGCATCTGCACCTGCTCGCCAGGCGCAAGGGCTGGGGGCTTGAAGACGACCACTTGCCCGCTGATCGCGAACTCTCCGCCATCCACTTCCACGCTGTCGATCCGCAATTGATCGTGAACCTGGTTGGTGAGCGTGATGTCCGTACCGGGGGCAGTCCCGACGTTGGCAAGCGTGACGACCCAGGTGATTTGCTCGCCGGGCAGGCCGAGCGCCCCAGGCGCCAGCACACCGTCCACGGTCAATTGCGAGCGGAAAGCGCCCTCACGCGCGGGTCCGCCGCCAGCCTCGCCTGCTAACGAGCTGGGGCAAGCCGCTTCGGCGGCGGGTGGCGCCAAGAGCACCAGCCCAACCAGCGTAGCGAGGATCGTGACGGCCACGCGCGCGACCGTTCGTACCCGCATGAGAACCCCCTCTGGTAGATCATGCACGCTGCAGCGCAGCGCCATCCACGCTGGATTATACCGCTGACTGGGCACGGCTTAAAGCAACGTCTTCCCTACGCACGTGGCCGCCCGATGGCGCCAGCTTGGGCTTGCGACACGCGCCCGCGCCTGTTACCATCTTCCCTGCCCGGTGTGCGCCAGAGGGGAACATGAGCGATCCAACATTCGAGGTTTCGACCCACCCAACCTTACAGGCAACCAACACCAGTGTGCTCGAAGGGCTCGGACAGCTCGCGAGCTACTTTGGCTTCAGCAAGGTGATGGGCCAGCTCTATGGTGCGCTGCTGCTCAGCCCACAGCCGCTCAGTCTCGATGACTTGATGGCGCAGCTTGGCATCTCGAAAGCAAGCGTCAGCACGAACCTGCGCACGCTCGAGCGTATGGGTATCGTGCGCGAAGTGTGGGTCAAGGACGACCGCCGCAAGTATTACCGCGCAGAGTCAGATTTTTGGCGCATTCTGACGAACGTGCTCGCCAGCCGCGAGCTGCGCGACGTGAACCAGGCGCTGCAAGTGCTGCGCGATAACGCCGCCAAGCTCGAGACCGCCCTGCCCGATATGGACGACGACGAGCGCGCTCTGGCGGAATTCTATGCCGGGCGGCTCCAGCAATTGCACGACTTCTTCGGGCTCGCGCGGCTGCTGCTAACCACGATCATCGAGCAAGCCAAGCAGCAGCCCGAAGCCCGCGACATTCACCGCGTCGATTTCGAGTAACACGTCTGAGGGTCACTGAGACACCACGCGGATTGAACGTATGGCGATCTGATCAAGCTCACCTATTTCGGCGCCAGACTACAATTCGCATGGCAAAGCGCGCCCGGACAAGTTATCATCTGTTTAGAAAGTTCTGAAAGACACAAACGCTCGGATGTCCCCACGCCGCCAGCAGAACCGGCGTGGTGTTTGGGAGGCGGCATGGCCGTAGATCACGCACTCCAGCAGCTCGACGAACTGCTGATTTCCGTAGCCGATAGCGCCGTGCCCCTGCTGCGCGAGACAAGCCATCACATTCTTGGCGCCGGGGGGAAGCGCGTCCGCCCGCGCCTGCTGTTGCTCGCCTTCGAGGCGACCGGTGGTGCGAATTTCGACGTGGCGATCCCGCTCGCGGCAGCCGTTGAGATCATCCACACTGCGACGCTCGTTCACGACGACATCAACGACCACGGCACGCTGCGCCGAGGCCGCGAGACGGTTAACTCGCGATGGGGCGGAACCTTTGCCCTGCTCACCGGCGATTACCTTTTTTCGCGCACCTATGAGCTGATGGCGCCCTACTCCACCGAGCTCAACCTGATTCTGGCGCGCGCGTCGACCGCGCTGGTCGAAGGCGAGACCATGCAGATTCAGGCCGCGCGCGAAGGGACATTCGACACCCAGACGTATTTCGAGATCATCTCGCGCAAGACCGCCGCGTTGTTTGTCGCCGCGGCAGAGCTTGGCGCGACCTCCGCCGAAGCGCCCGCCGAGCAGGTCCGCGCGCTGAGCCAGTACGCCTTCAACCTCGGCATCGCCTTCCAGTTGATCGACGACGTGCTGGACCTCGCGGCAGATAGCTCGCAGCTTGGCAAAAACGCGGGGATCGACATCGCGCAAGGTCGCGGGATTGCGGTCGCGATCCAGGGCGGCGCGGGCTCCAACCACTCAGCGCCAGCGGTCGAGGCCGAGAACGACATCTCGCCCGAGGCGCTCCAGCAGAGCATCCTGCGCGGTGCGACGGTGGAGCAAGCGATCGCCAAGGGACGTGAAAAGGGGCAGGAGTTCGCGCAGATGGCGATCGATCACCTTGCCGTGTTGTCGCCATCAACTGCGGTAGACGAGTTGCGCGAGTTAGCCCACCAGGTCGTCGAGCGCGATCGCTAAGAGGGATCGACGCCTGCAAACCGCATAACGTCGCGTTTTGTCGTGTCCCAGACTTCGGGTCAAGATGGGACGGAAAAATGAATTATTACCGCGCGGTCACTCGATTTACCGAGGTCAGGGCCGAAGCGTGGATCCTCGACCGCCTCAAATGGGACCTCGATTACCTCTTCGACTGCGTCAAATCTATTCTCATTCACCCCATCGACACAAAGTCTGCGAAGGTTAAATACGATAGGTCGAAAAGCGGGGTCTTCCACGCCCGGAACACGACCGTCGAGCAGATTCTCAAGTATGAGAAGCTGGCGCCCTTTTTAAGAGAGCGAAAGCTGCCACTCAACACCGCGCCTCAAGACAGGGCCGTCCTCAGTTGCGACCATCACGCACTTCTGTTTACTGCCTTTGTACGAAACCTGAAGCTCCCCATCCGAACGCGAACCGGCTTTGCGAAGTATCTGGTCGACGGGGCGCTCATTCCCCATTGGATCACAGAGATTTACGATGAAGAAGCGCAATGCTGGGTGCTTGTTGATCCAGAACGAAGAATAAAATCTGTAGTCCGAGACAGCTTCTTGTTCGCGGGACAGGCATGGCAGCATTTTGAGAAGAACCCAAACGCCTACATCCCAAGCTATAGCGGCTTAAAGGGGAAGCAAGGCCTCAAGTATGCGGTGATTTGCGATCTGAATTGCATCTTCAAGAATGAGCTTCTGGGCTACGAATGGCGCCTCAAGAGTTTCAACAAAACGAAGCCGGAGATTGTCCGAATGTCCTACGAACGATTAGCACGCGATCAACAACAGGCGGTCGAGCGGGTTGCAGACCTGCTCTCGGACCCCGATCGGCATTGGCGCGAGTTGTGGGATCTGTATGGTCGGCACATCAACGAGCCACGAACCGACCGGCCCGCCGTCTGAGCTGCGTCACACAGTCCGCTCAAGCGGCACCGACACCTGAGCCAGCTGAACCAGCGCCGGTTGACGCCCCCTGCCCCACGCGCTAAACTCCGCCGCATGGCATACGACGAGGCAACAATCCAGATCAAGAGCGGCAATGGCGGCAATGGCATTGTGCATTTTCGCCGCGAAAAGTTCGTGCCGCGCGGCGGCCCAGCGGGCGGCGACGGGGGCAAAGGCGGCGACGTCTACCTCGCGGTCGAGCCAACGCTCAACACGCTGCTGTCGTTCGCGCAGCAGAAATACTTCGCCGCCGAAAACGGCCAGCACGGGGGCACCAACAATCGCACCGGGCGCAGCGGCAATGACCTGGTCATCCCGGTCCCGCCGGGCACCATCGTCCGCGATGCGAACTCCAACGCGCTGATCGCAGACCTGGTCGAGCCGGGGCAGCGCGTGATGGTCGCCAAAGGCGGGCGCGGCGGGCGCGGGAACGCGCGCTTCGCATCCAGCACCAACCAGGCGCCGCGTATCGCTGAGAAAGGCGAGCCGGGCGAGCAGCGCACCCTTGCGCTGGAACTCAAGCTGCTGGCGGACATCGGCATCGTCGGCGTGCCCAACGCGGGCAAATCAACGTTGCTTTCTGTCGTCAGCAACGCCAGACCGAAAATCGCCAATTATCCGTTCACCACGCTGGAACCGAACCTCGGCGTCGTGCAGTTCGACGAACGCGATGTGGTGCTGGCGGATATCCCGGGTCTGATCGAAGGTGCGCACATGGGCATTGGCCTGGGGCACGGCTTTCTGCGGCACATCCAGCGGACGCGCGTGCTGATTCACCTGCTCGACGGCACCAGCGAAGACCCGCTGGCGGACTTCCACCAGATCAACACCGAACTGGCGCTGTTTGATGAAGCGCTCGGCGAAAAGCCACAGATCATCGCGCTCAACAAGATGGATCTGCCCCAGGCGCAGGAACGCTGGCCCGACGTACGCGCCGCGCTGAACGCGCTCGGGCACGAGCCGCTGGCGATCTCGGCGGCGACGCACGAGAACGTGCGCGAGCTGCTCGGCAAGGCGATTAACGCGCTGGACGCACTGCCCGAAGCGCCCGAAGAACCCGCTGAGCGCCCGGTCTACACCCTCGGCGACGACCCGCTGGCATTCGAGATCACGCGCGAGCCGGATGGCAGCTACCGCGTCAGCGGCCAGCGCATCGAGCGCGCCGTCGCGATGACGTATTGGGATTACGATCAGGCCGTGGCACGCTTCCAGCGCATCCTCGAATCAATGGGCGTCAGTGAGGCGTTGCGCGAGGCAGGTGTCCAGCCGGGCGACACAGTCCATATCGGCGATATGGAACTGGAATGGGGCGACTAAGGCACGCCACATGAACACCGAGCCCGCGCCGCTGAGGCGCATCGGTCTTCTGGGCGGGACCTTCGACCCGCCTCATTTCGGGCACCTGATCCTGGCCGAGCTGGCCGCGGACAGCCTCGCGCTCGATCGCGTGCTGTTTGTGCCCGCCGCCGATCCGCCGCACAAGGGCGCGTTGCGCTCGTCGGCAGCGCACCGTGTGGCGATGGTTGAGCGCGCCATCGCCGAAAACCCACGCTTCGCGCTCTCTCGTGTTGACCTCGACCGCCCCGGCCCGCACTACAGCGTCGAAATGGTGCAGCTTCTGCAGGCAGAGTATCCCGGCGCCACGCTGGTCTTTCTGATTGGTGGGGACTCGCTGCGCGATCTGCCGAAATGGTCACGGCCGGATGAACTTATCGGGCTGGTGCGGCTCGGCGTAATGCGCCGCCCCGGCAGCACGCCCGATCTGGCGGCGCTAGAGCGCGCGATCCCGGGCATCCGCGCGCGTGTGGATTGGATCGACGCGCCGCAGATCGAAATCTCGGCCAGCGTGCTGGCGCAACGCGTGGACGCGGGCCTCAGCATCCGCTATCAGACGCCCGACGCCGTCTGCGCCTATATCGAAGATCACCAGCTTTACCGTAGGGATGTCGAAACGGTGACACAACCATGACACGATCGATACGATTGATGGCTCTCGCGCTGCTATGCGTGGCGGCGCTGTTCGCGGCGGGCGCGCTGTCGCGCTCGGCAGCGTCCCCCTTGCTCCAGGAAGATGAAACGCCCATCCCGGACGTGCCCGCCGAAGGTGCCGAAGACGAGGCTCCGGCGCCAACTGAGGCGCCCACCGCCACGCTCACCGCGATCCCGACCGAGACGCCGCTGCCCAGCCCGACTTTTACGCTCCACGCGCCGACACGCGTCCCCCCGACACCTATCCCGCAGGAGCCAACGCCCATCGCGCAAACGCGCGTCACCGAGTCCGCGCTGGCGGGCATCCAGGAGACGGATACTTTGCGTGTGGGTGCCTATTTCAACGCGGCGCCGTTCACGTGGCTCAACGAGCGCGGTGAGGTGGACGGCTATGAGGCGGACATCATCAACGCGATCGCGATCGAGCTAGGACTCAGCGTGGAGTTTGTGCAGGTCACGCGGCAGAACGACGACGAAATGCTGCTCAGTGGCGCAGTGGACGTGCTGATCGGCCAGCAAGCGCGCAGCCACGATCGCGAGGCCGTATTCGATTTCACGCACCCCTACTATGTCAACGAGCATCGCATGGTGATCCGCCAGGGCGAGCCGTACGCCACGCTGGAACAGCTTGCGGGGCACGCGGTCGCAGTTGAGATCGGCTCGCGCAGCGAGCGCGCCCTGCGCCAGTGGTCGCAGGCGAACGGCGTAGCGTTCGAGATCGTCACGCACCTTTCCGAGGGCGCCGCGCTGGACGCGCTGACCGCCGGCGAGGTGGACGGTATGGTGGGCTTGCTAGACAGCCTGCGACGCGCCGGTCGCCAGCAGATGAGCCTGGTAGATGCACCGGTCACGCTGGAGCCGTATGCGATTGTGCTGCGCCGGGACGATAACAACTTTCGGCGGCTGCTCGATCGCTCGCTCCAGCGGTTGAAAGCCAGCGGCCGGTTGGAGCAGATTTACGCCGGGTGGTTTGGCAGCGAGCCGATGGATTTCGTGACGCTCGTGCCGGTATACGACGAGCTTTACGAAGATACGCGCGGCCTGGACGACTTTGCGCCAGAGCGCACCGCGCCGGCGAACCCTACTCGCTCGCGCCTGGAAAGCGGACAGCCGCTACGCGTGGCCGGAGTTGCCGCCGAGGGGCAGGACGCGCCTGCGGTCGTGCGCCTGATGAACGCGTTGAATCGCGCGCTGGTCGAGGAGATGGCGCGGCGCTGGAACACGACCGTCGAATACGTGCCGGATTCGGTCTCAGACCCGGCGAAGCTGGTCGCCAGTGGCGCGGCGGATCTGGCGGTGGGCGTCTATCCGCGTTGGAATGGCGCGGATGCGTTCGACTATTCGCTGCCGTACCTGATGCATGGCGACCGGCTGCTCGTGCCTGCCAACTCGCGCCTGTCCGGTTTTCAGGACATGCTCGGGACGAACTGGATTATCGGTTATTTCGCGGACGATCCGGACGGTGAAGAGCAGATCATGAAGTATGCCGAGCATTTCAACGTCGGCCAAAACCTGCGCACCTTCCAGCTCACGCGTGAGTCGGACGCGATCTACACCATGACGGTCGAGGACAATATCTCAGCCATCTTCGGCGACAGCCTGCGTCTGCAAGCGCTGATACGCGAGGGCGATCCGTCAACCGTGACGTTGCTTGAGGACGTATTCGACTTGCAGCCGGTCGCGCTTGCCCTGCCGCAAGGCGATTCGGACTTCCGGCTGCTGGTCAACGCCACGCTGCAAGACATGGCGCGCGATGGCACCTATCAGACGCTGCGCCAGACACACCTGGACTTCGGCGAGCCAGTAACGATCCCGGTCTGGCCGCAGCGCAGCGCCATGCGCCCGGTTGAGATGCCCACAGTCGAAGAACCCGCAGTCGAGGAACCCGCTCCGCAGGGATAGCGGAGTTTGATGGCACACAAACAGCGGAGAGCGTGGCGGCTTCTCCGCTGTTTTTTGTTGTCGCACAGCAGTCGTTTGATCAGCCGCCTAAACAGGCCGCCGCAGCATGAACCGGAATAGCTCCGGCAAATAGCGCCGCTGCGGCATATACGTCAGCAGCGTATCCTCGAAGCGCACCGGACGCACGCCGCAATACTCGTAAAGGTTCCCGAGCTGCGCGGTGCGGTTGCTGGCGAGGATGTCGAACCATTGGGCGGTCGCGGGCCAGCGTGGAACGAGCCGCGTGAAGAAACCTGTCATCGCACGCAGCGTATGAGGCGGAATGTTAATAATCGTCCGGCGCGCGTCTGTCACGCGCATCACCGTGCGCAAAAGCTCGTTGAACGTCACATATTCCGCGCCGCCGATCTCGATCGTGGCGTCAACCAGGTCGATCCGCTCCAGGCTGTTCTCAAGCGCCTGCACCAGATCAAGCACATAGAGCGGGTGGAGCAGGCTCTCGCCCTTCCCCGGCTGCATAAAGATCAACGGGTTCGTGCGCAGCAGCATCGCAATCCCATTCACGAAACGGTCTTCCGGCCCGAAGACCACCCCACAGCGCATGATCGTATACGCGATCCCACTGTTACGGATCAGGCCCTCGACCTGTCCCTTCGTGCGCAGCAGCAAATAGGCAGACGACGGCTCCGCGCCCAGCTGGCTGAGGTAGATGATCCGCCCACTACGCGCCGCGCGCGCCGCCGCGATGATC
>CAZVCM010000021.1:19757-27005 GCA_964626105.1 uncultured Thermoflexus sp. | reverse complement strand
AGCGCGGGCCTGTACACCAGCCGCGAAGGTCTCTCGACCCTGGTGCTGGAAAAAAGCGGCATCGGCGGGCAGATCGGCATGACGCGCCAGATGGACAACTTCCCGGGCTTCGACGACGGAATCGAGGGAGCGGAGTTCGCGCGCCGCCTGCGCACCCAGGCCGAACGCTTCGGCGTCGAGATTTTGCAGGCGCAGGTCGTCACCGAAATCGGGACGGATGGGGCGTACCGGTTGGTCCGCACAGCTGACGGCAGCGAGTATTGCGGGGACGCAGTCCTGCTCGCGACCGGATCGCAGTACAGGCGGCTTGGCGTGCCGGGCGAATCACGCCTGATCGGGATCAATGTCCATTTCTGCGCGACGTGCGATGCGCCGTTTTATGAGGGCAAGCGCGTCTTCGTGCTCGGCGGCGGTAACAGCGGCTTTCAAGAAGCGTTGCACATCTGCCAGTTCGCGGATCACGTCACGATTCTTGAGTACGCGCCCCACCCCGCCGCCAGCCCCGTGCTGCAAGAGAAGATCAAGGAGTGCGGGCAAATCGAAGTCAAGGTTAACCAGGATGTACGCGAGTTTCTGGTCAGCGACGACCGGCGGCTAGCAGGTGTGCGCGTAGTTGACCGCGCCACCGGCGAGGAGCGGATCGATCACCCGGACGGCGTGTTCGTGCTGATCGGGATGAGCCCGAACAGCCAGCCCTTCGAAAAGTGGGTCGAAACCGACGCCAAAGGGTTCATCAAGACCGACGAGACGCTTCAGACGTCGATCCCAGGCGTCTTCGCGGCAGGCGATGTGCGCGCAGGCAGCGCCAAGCAAGCCGCTGCTGCTGCGGGCGAGGGCGTCACCGCTGCGCTCATGATCCGGCAGTATCTTCAGTCGCTGGTGCGCGTCTAGCGAACCACAGCGGTCAAGCAGCTTAAACCACAGAAAAACAGCTAACGACAGCCTGTTATGCCTCGCTGTCCTTAGCTGTTGTTCGCTGTATTGCGCTGTTCTTCGCGCGGCTAACTCGTCAGCATTTCTGCCGGAAGGTGCGGGACATAATTAATCCCGCGCAGGTCCCACAGGCCATCCTGCCACGTCAAGTAGTGCATCGCCGCGTTATGCATCCAGATGTGCAGATGGTGGCATTGGAGCAGCATACGAACCATCGTGCTCGCCGTGCCGCCATGACACACTACAATCACGGTGCGGATCGATGATGGATTCTCGATCAGCGGGTTGAGCACGCGGCGAGTCTGCTCTGCGAAGCGCTGGTAATAGTTGTCGTGGGGCAACACATAGTAGTGCGGCCCGACGTCGGACGGATGCACCAGGCGCGGCAGTTCCATCAGCAGGTCGCGATCTGTCTCTCGAAGGTCATCGTCCACGCTGACGGGCGCACCGACATAGCGGCTCAGGATCGCAGTCGTCTCGCGGGCGCGGCGCAGCGGGCTGCACACGATCTGGCTGATTCCCTGCTCGTTCTTCTCGAGCCATTGCCCCAGCAGCTCGATCTGCTTCTTGCCGAGATCGGTCAGATAGAGGTTGTCGCCGTCTTCGCCCGTGCGGTGCTCGGCCTGCCCATGGCGCACCAAAATCAAACGCATAGCATCCTCACAATACCGTCGCGGCAGAGACGCACGTCTCCGCCCTCGCTGACGCCAATGATATAAGGGTATCTACTTTAAGCGTACTATTTGTGGAAAAGAGTCTTGGAAGTTCAAAGCCCCTTCATTATACGCGCTAGCCAACCCAGTAGCCATGCGCGAATACCATCACGTAGAGCGCCAGCACCAGCGCGGACCCCAGCGTCCACAGCCGGTCGAACAGCGGACTGCGACCGGCCAACGCCAGCCCCAGAAAGGCCGGAGTTGCCGCCAGCGCGTACCGGTTGAGGCTGACGAGCGTCCCGGTGACGAGGGGGAGTATCACCACAGCCGCTCCATACAGCGCCAGCCCAGGCGCCAGGCGTCGCACGCGCCAGCATGCCCACAGCGCTAGCGCAGGCAGCGCGATATCCAGCCCAATCTGCACCGCACCCATCGGATCGGTCAGCATCTGGCCGAGCTGGTGCGCAATCTCGCGTAGCCCGTCCAGGTTCAGCACCGACCGACCGTATCCTGCCCACGCGGCATCCTGATCGAGATCACTCCACCGCAGAAACAGCCGGTGCGCCAGCAACGCGACGCCGGGCAGCGCCAGCGCGCCGAGCGTGTGCCAGGCTGGGCGGCGCCCATCGCGCCACGCCGTATACCAGTATACTCCGATCGCGCCGACGAGGAGAAATCCGGTTGCGCGAGTAATCGTCGCCAGCGCAGCTAGCGCGCCCGCCGCCCACCAGCGGCGCCGGACAGACATCAGCAGCGCCGGGATCGCCAGCGCCAGGTACAGCGCCTCAGTATAAACCTGCAACAGGAAAAACGCGGTCGGGAAGATCAGCAGGTACACCGTCGCGCGGAACGCGTCATCCTCGCCGCCGAGCACGTCGCGCGCCAGCGCGTGCATCGCCCACGTCGCGGACAGCGTCGCCACAATCGAGATCACCAGCCCCGCAACGGCATATTGCTGTAGCGCGCTCGCCCAGGGCATCAGCGGTCGCGTAATTGCCTCGGTCACAGCACGCATGAGCACCGGGTACGCCGGGTAGTACGCGGCGTCCTCGGCGCGGTGATAGCCGAACTGCGCGAGCCGCAGGTAATGGTACGAATCCCACCGTACATGCGACAGGCCGATCCCTGCGCGCGGCGTGTCGGTGGAGTGCTCGACCGTCCAGCCGTAGGACGTGTCCGGCCCGGTCACGTCGAGGCGCATCCAGGCCGCAGCCTGGAACACGAGCACCAGCACCACCCACCCGGCCCACAACAGCGTCACGCGCCGGATCGCCGGACCGGGCAGCAGGCGCGCAAGGCCGCGCTCAGGCGAGCCAGAAGCCGTGTACATACAGCACCACATAGAACGCGAACCCGAGCAGGGAGACCATCGTCCACACGCGGTCAAACACCGGGCGCTGCCCGGCGCGCGCCAGCACCAGGAAGATCGGCGCCGCCGCCAGCACGTAACGGCTCATGCTGGTAAGCTGGCCGGAGCTCAGCGGCAGCGCAATCGCGGCGAGGCCATACAGCGCCAGACCCGGCTCCCGCCGCAGCGCCACCAGGCACAGCACGATCCCGCCGAGTGCCATCGCCAGGTCCAGCGCAACATGCACCGCGTTCGGCTCTTGAAAGATGTAGACCACGTCGCCCGCCAGATCGAGCAGGCCGCGCAGACTGAGCACCTCGCGGTTGAACGACGCGTAGACCTCGACCGGGTCCACGCCGAGCGACGCGATCCAGCGGTTCCACGCCAGCCAGGCCAGCGGTGGCGCGACTACGCCTGCCAGCGCCCAGCGCGGCGGCTGGATGCCGTTCCACCAGTCCCGCAGCCACACTGCGACGAACGGCAGCACCAGGAACAGCCCGACCGCCCGCGTCAGCGTCGCCAAAACGATCAACGGCAGCGCGATCAGCCAACGCCGCCGGTAGAGCGCAGCCAGCATCCCCAGTGAAAGCGCGAGGTACGTTGCCTCGGTGTAGACCTGCGCCATATACAAAGCAGACGGAAAAACGAGCAGGTAGAACGCGGCGCGCCACGCGGCATCCGCGCCGAGCCGGTCCCACGCCAGCGCGTAAATTGCCAGCGCCGCGACCAGCGACATCCCTGCCGACACGATCATCCCCGCCAGCGCGTAGCCCGCATCCGCGCGCCCGGCCAGCGTCCAATCATCCAGACCAAGCGGCGCGATCGTCACCGCATGTACGGCGCGCATCAGCAGCGGATAAACCGGATAGAACGCTGTGCGATCATCGACGGGGCCATCGTCGGGCCGGTAGCCCTCGCGCGCAATCGCAACGTAGCGCGGGCTATCCCACCGGGCGTAGAACCACGGGCCGGTCTCGGGGCCGTCGGCGTAGCCAGCCGTCATGTCGCCAGTCCAGGGATAGGCGTAGTCGGGCCGGTCGAGCGTGAAGCGCGCCCAGGCAACCTGCTGGAAGACGATCAGCGCCAGATACCACCCCAGCCACAGCCACACGACATGCCGCCAGCGCGGGCGATCCGGCGCGGTGGCGGATGAATGGTATGCAACTGGCTCTGGCACGGTCACGGAGCGGCGGCTCCTGATGTGGCGGAAGAACCCGATCAGACCGGGATTATAAGGGGTCGCGCTCCGGCGGTCAACGCGCTACACGCCCACGCAGGCAACCAGAGAGTCGTGGAGTGGGTGCTACTAAATATCATTGCTACAATCGAATTTAGGAAGCGTCGGATGTCATGCGTCATGGGACGCAGGTGGTTGCGCTTCAAATCAGGGAATGGTAATGGACGAACTCGCAAGGTTGGTGTCCTCCCGCTTGGGCCTGTCCGAGGAAATCTCACGGCAGGCAGTGGAGTTGGTGCTTTCCCAGCTCAAGCAGCATTTTCCCACCCCGATCGCCGGACAGATTGACAACCTGATGAAAGGGTCAGGCAACCTGTCGGACCTGAGCAAGACTTCAACCGGCGGCGCGCTCGGCAAGCTGGGCGGGCTGTTTGGCCGAAAGTAGAGCGGCGCAACACGGCGTCACTCATCACGCAGTATTGAATCAGAGTCACAGATGGGAAAGTTACGAAGGGGGCTACGAAATGGCACGGTTGGTCGACATCGAAGGCATTGGTGAGAAATACGTAAACAAGTTGCGCGAAGTAGGCGTTCGCTCGGTCGAGGACCTGCTCAAGATGGGCGCTGCTCCGGCGGGACGGAAAGAACTGGCCGCGAAATCCGGAGTCAAGCCGGAACTCATCCTGGAGTGGGTCAATCACGCCGATCTGTTCCGCATCAAGGGGGTCGGCTCGGAGTACGCTGACTTGCTCGAAGCGTCCGGCGTGGACACGGTCAAGGAGCTTGCGCAGCGCAACTCGGCTAATCTTTACAAGAAGATGGACGAAGTCAACCAGAAGAAGAAGCTGGTCCGGCGCCTGCCCACCGAAAAGCAGGTTGGCAATTGGGTCGCCCAGGCCAAATCGCTCAAACGTATGATCACCTACTAGACGTCACAGCACGCTGAACCCCCTGCCCTGGTGCTCTTTGCGGTGGCGGGGGTTTTTGTTTGGCAGGCACAAGCCGCTACTGCTGGCGCGGCGTCCCGCGATACCACAGGCGAATGCACGCTGCTATATTCTGATTCAGGCGAGAGTTTGCGTACGGCGAAATAAGTCCTGACAACTTGGTACTGGAACCCGTGAACTAGTGGAAGGAAGCTCTCATGAATGAACTCGTACAGCAGTTGACAACGCGCCTGGGCCTCTCTGAGGAGCAAGCGCGGCAGGCAGTCGAGATTGTCCTCAACCAGCTCAAGCAGCACCTTCCCGGCCCTATCGCCGGTCAGATTGACGGTCTACTCAGCGGCAACAAGAGCCTATCGGACCTGGGCGACATCGCCGGCGACAAGCCGGGCGGTCTTGGCGGGTTATTCGGGAAGAAGTAAGCGCGCCGTTGCGCCACACCCCCTGGCTGTACGCGGGCTCGCCGCGCCGTACGCGTTGCAGCCAGGACGTCTGTAAGGAGAGATTTTTGTGAAACGCATTGCAGTTCTGACCAGTGGCGGCGACGCGCCCGGCATGAACGCCGCGATCCGCGGAGTCGTGCGCACCGGCATTGATTACGGGTGGGAAGTTTACGGCGTGCAGCATGGCTACGCCGGGCTGATTTCAGGTGATTTTCTTCCACTCGGTCGGCGCAGCGTCGGCGGCATTATCCAGCAAGGCGGCACGATCCTGGGCAGCGCGCGCTCTGAGGAGTTCCGCACCGAGGCGGGCCGCATCCGCGCGCTGAGCGTGCTGAACCAGGCCGGGATCGAGGCGCTGGTGGTGATCGGTGGCAACGGCTCGCAGACGGGCGCGCACGAACTGTGCCAGATGGGCTTTCCGGTCGTGGGGGTCGCCTCGACAATTGACAACGACCTTTTCGGATCGGATATTACGATCGGCGTCGACACCGCGCTCAACATCGCGCTCGAAGCCATCGACCGTCTGAAGGTCACGGCGTCGTCGCACCAGCGCGCGTTCCTGGTCGAGACAATGGGGCGCAAAAGCGGCTATCTGGCGCTGATGGCGGGGATCGCGGGCGGCGCCGAAGCGGTCGTCATTCCCGAAGTCGAGACCAATCCCGAAGCGCTCGCCGAAGAGATCCGCGTCGCCTACGAGCGCGGCAAAGCGCACGCAATCATCGTCGTGGCCGAGGGCGCCACGCCTGAAGCCGACGGCCTGGCGCAGTATTTCAAGCAGAACGAAGAACGGTTGGGGTTCGAGTTGCGCGTGACAACGCTCGGCCATGTCCAGCGCGGCGGGATGCCGGTCGCCTCGGATCGCCTGCTGGCGACGCGCCTCGCCGCCCGCGCGACGAAGGAACTCGCCGCAGGGCGATACGGCGTGCTCGTCGGGCAGCGCAAGGGCGAGATCGTCACCACGCCGCACGATGAGGTCGTCAGTAACACCAAGACGCTCGACACCGAGCTTATGGAGCTGGCGCAGGTGTTGGCGAAATAGCGGAAGAGCAGCGGTTAGCGATTAGCAATTTGCAGTTGGCAAAGGCAAGCACGCGGGCGTCGAAGGTAGAGTTTGCTCCGCCCGTTCGCAGAAGAACAGAAGCCATAGAAAACAACGGGCCGAGCAAGCTCGGCCCGTACGCATGGCCACGCGCGTTGACGCGAGACGCTCATTGCTTTCGAACAGTCGCCTAACCGCTAATCGCTTGCTGCTAACCGCTGCTTTTCGCGCTACGGCCCGACCAGTTGATCGCGCGGCATCCACCCGATCTGCCCCATGCAGTCCACTTTGTAGAAATCCTCGCCGTCGCGGCTACCCATGTCCAGCACGGTAACGGTCGTATTGGCGAAGCACTGGCCGCTGCTGGCTGCGGCGCGGCTTGGCGCCTCAAGCACCACCGGCAGCGGCGGCGTCGAGGGCAGCGTGATCGTCTCGCCGACCGCCACCAGCGGGTCGATTACCGGTTCCAGCGCGGACGCCGGATCGAGGTCGGCGAGGGTGAAAGGTGGCAGGTCGATGTAGGCACGCCACTCGTTCTCCAGGTCGAAGAACGGCTTCCCGGTTGCCTGTTCCAGCGCGTCATAGAGCGCCGCGCCGCGCTGCATCAGCTCGACCACCTGGCGATGCGTTTCCATCCCGCCATAGGTCAGGTTCAGCCAGTTCACGAACGACGCGCCCATGTCGTACACCAGATAAAGCCCACCGTCC
>CAZVCM010000021.1:0-19747 GCA_964626105.1 uncultured Thermoflexus sp. | reverse complement strand
ATTGCCCGAACGCGCCCGCGAAGGTGCGCGCATGCCCACCGTCCGCCTGCTCGATATTGCGCGGGACCGGCTTCGAGAGCGTCGGCAGGTCTTGAAGCGTGGCGAGGTTGAACAGCCGCGCGTCATAGTCACCCGCCGCGTATGCGAACCAATCCGCCTGCCCCTCGGTCCACCAGTTCGGACCGCGCGCCCCGCCGACTACGTCAAACTGATAGAGGTGCGTCAGTTCGTGCGTCAGAACGTGCGCCAGCCACTCCGTTAGATACGCGTCGTCCCGATCCGGCGGGACAAACTGGACGGTGATGCCGAGGCTGTCGCTGGTGTAGCCGCCCGCGGTCGGATTCGTGACGCCGCTGCCGACCATCTCGCTCATCGCCTCGCGCGATCCGTAGATCACGCCCACCGGCGTGTAACTCAGTTCCCGCCCGAACCCGGCCACGCGGCGCGGATGCGTCCCAGCGATGGCGCGCGCTGCCTCGCGCGCAAACTGATCGGGGGCGTCCTCGGCCATGCCGAACCAGTAGACCACGTAATAGGGTGTTTCCAGGCGAAACCATTCGCGCGTCGGATCGCTGTAGTCGGCTTCGTACGCGACACTGTCCACGCTGGCACCCGTCTCGTCGCGCACACGCCAGTAAAACTCGAAGTGCGTCCACGCCGGTTGCCCCGCGCCAGATTCCCACGGATGCGCAACCCAAACCTCGCGCGCAGAGTCAAACTCCGCTACCACCCGCGTACCAGAACCATGCGCATAGCGCAGAAACAGGATGACATCCTCAATCGCGCCGTTTGAAGACTCCGGCACCAGCGTAAACACCATCCCGCGCGGATACTGCGAGGTGACACTTGCCACGCCGAGATCAAACGGCCCGTCGGGCGCGTATTCAAACGTGAGCGTCTCTTGCGCCCCGCCGACGGTCTCCAGCGCGTACGGCACCTCGTCGACCGGGAACAGCGTCGGTGTCGGCAGCGCGTCCTGCGCGCCCGGTGACGCCTCGACGGGCAGCACCAGCCCGATCGCCAGGACCCCGCCCAGCGCCAGCCCGACTGCTACCATGAAAAACGCAACAATCCCTTGATGTGTATGAGAGTGTGACTGCATCCGGCCCGCCTTGTGATGACTGCCCGCGCTGCGTCAAGCTTAGCGCGATTGATCGCGTGACGGCAACCGAGTTTTGCACGCACCGCAACCCGCATCATAGACGTGCGTATAGGGTACGTGGCAATCGGGGTCAGTCTCCGTTCGCCGCCCGTGACCGTTTCAATGGTACAATTAACTCAGTTGTGCCAGAAACGTTCCCTCAAACCAACGTCAGACCTGATAAGGGGGTACGATACCAATGCAGTTCCGAACACGCGGACGGAAAATCTTGCGCGATGTGATGTCTCGCAAAGGCCGCACGGCGCTTGTTGCGCTGGCGATCTTTATCGGCGTCACCGGCACGATCGCCCTCTTTTCGCTGAGTGACATCATCGTCAGCCAGCTCCGCAGCGATATTCAAGAAGACGAGTTGTCGATGCTTGATGTCTTCGTGACGATCAACTCTGGCACGCTGCCGGACAACGAAGCCTATCTTGAGACGCTAAGCGAGCTCCCTGGCGTAACGGAAGTCCTGGGGGTCGTCCAGGCGACCGCGCAGTTCAAAGTGAACGAGGACGACGAGTCCTTTGAGGATGGCGCGGTCAACGCGTATTCGGTGGCGTATGAGGACGGCCTGCCGATTACGCCGATGCGCCTGCTGGATGGCGCCTACCCCGCGCCCGATGCAAACGAAGTCGCAATCGAAACCCGGATGGCGGATGAATATGATCTCGCCATCGGCGACACGATTTATGTCCGCGTGCTCAGCCCGTCGCGCACATCAGAAAACGGCGAGATCGGCGTGGTCGAGCCCTGGACGGTGAGCGGCGTCGTCTTCCACCCGTACAGCTTCATCCCAACCGCGAGTATGTACTCCACGATGCCGGATGCGAATTATCTGAGCGGCACAACGGGCTTCAGCGGCTTCTCCGCGCGCTTCCTCGATTATGAGACGGCGCAGGACGAGAAGAACCGCTTCACAGACACGGTCGCTGACGAAACGCCGTACATCCCGGTCTTTATCCAGAGCGAAGACCCGGCGAACAACAGCCTGATCCTGCAGGCGCAGACCATCGCCAGCACAATGGGCATCCTGGCGCTGATCGCGCTGATCGTGTCCGGCTTCCTGGTGATTAACGTCATTAGCTCGATTGTGGTCGAGCAGAAGCGGCAGATCGGCGTGATGAAGTCGATGGGCGCGACCCGCTGGGACAACTTCATGATGTACTCGGGTATCGCGTTTGTCTACGGGCTGATCGCGGTCATCCCTGGTGTGATCGTCGGCATCCCGCTGGGCAACGCCGCCGCGCACGCGCTGGCGCCGCAGCTCAACACGGTGCTCGATGGGTTCCAACTCTCACCCAGCTCGATCATTCTCGGCGTAGTTGTCGGGTTGGCGATTCCGGTGCTGGCGTCGCTGCTGCCGGTGTTCAACGGCACGCGCGTCAAAATTCTGGATGCGATGACCGACCTGGGCATTGACGCGAACTACGGCTCGGGCCCGCTGGCAAAGATTATCGCGCGGCTACCGCTGCCGATCACGGTCCGCCAGGGGCTGAGCAACGTCAGCCTGAAGAAAGCGCGGCTTGCGTTCACGGTCGTCACGCTCGCGATCGCGGCGGGCGCGTTCATGGGCATCTACGCGATGTTCAACTCGCTGACGAGCAGCCTGGACTACTTTCTCGACAGCTTCAACGTTGAGATCGGCGTATTACCGACCGAAGGGCGCGATCCGGAGGAGTTCACCGCGCTGCTGCGCAATAACTTCCAGACGGAAGAGAACAACATCTTCGACGCGATCGAGCCGGGCTTCCAGCTTCAGGTGGAGTTCGAGGGCTACGATCCGGAGCCGACCGCTGGTGGCCCGCCCGGTATCTTCGCCTATGGCTACGACGTGAACAGCGAAACGCCCGCCTTCAACTTCACCATCACCGAAGGCGAGACGCTGACCGGCGAGAACGGCGACTCCGGCATCATCCTCTCCACGCTGCTGTCGGCGAACATGGACAAGGCGGTTGGCGACACGGTGGTGCTGCGCGTGCCCGGCAACACGCAGGAACTGCAAGTGGTCGGCATCGCGGAGTTCCCGCTGGATCAGGTGTGGATGGACTGGCGCACGCTCGCGCAGATCTCCGGCTATCTGGTCGGCGCGCCGCGCCCGAACGAATACTTCACGACCGTCTCAGTCGAAGGCTATGACGGCACGATGCCCCAGGGCCAGGTCGGCGTGGTCGGCTTCGACGAGATGGTAGGCGACTTTCTGACCTTCGACGAGGGCGAGTTCGTCACGCCCGGCGAACCGGGGCTGATCATCAGCGCGGGCATGGCCGAGACTGGCGGCTATGGCGTCGGCGATACCTTGACCGTGACAACTGAGAGCGGCAACACCGCTGAAGTGCCGGTAGTGGGTATTGTCACGCTGCCGCCGATGCTCCAGAACGACCAGATTCCGCCTGACTTCGCGGGGATGTTCTGGCAAGACCTCGCCACGCTGGAAGGGCTGAGCTTGACCGGCAAGCCGCAGCCGCAAGGGTATTTCATCACGACAACGCTGCCTGATCCCACCGAAGAGGAGCTTGATGAGATCATCGATCAGGTAGACGAAGTGATGCTGGATAACGGTATCCCGGTCGGATTCCTCAACTTCAAGGAACTGGTGAACCAGATCAGCGAGATCTTCACCACGATCCAGGTCATCCTCAGCGCCGTCGCTCTGCTGATCGCGCTGGTCGGCGCGCTCGGCCTGCTGACCACGCTGTCGATGAGCGTCTTCGAGCGTCAGAAGGAGATCGGCGTGATGCGCTCGATTGGCGCAGGATCGTCGACGGTGGCGCTCCAGTTTCTGACTGAGGGATTGGTTGTCGGCGTGATTTCGTGGCTGGTCGGATTGCCGCTGGCGGCGCTGGTTGAGCTACTGCTGCTGAACGTGACCGGCTTCAGCGAGACGTTCCCGTTCACCTTCCCGCTGAGCGCGGCGGTGATCGGCCTGGTGGGGATGCTGGTCATCACCACGATCGCCAGCCTGTGGCCATCGATCGCGGCCTCGCGCAAAACCGTCTCGGACATCCTGCGCTACCAGTAAGCGCGCCGCTTCCGAATGGAGAACACCCGCCCTTGCCCGGCGGGTGTTTTTGTGTCTGTTGTGAGTTGACGCTCTGATGGCGGTCGGCCTGGATAAAACGGGCAGAGCAGGCTCCGCCCTACAGGGATCGCGTTTACCTATTCGCTCACCGCTAGCGGCTCTCCACTAATCGCTGCTCTCCGGCGTCGGCGGGAGCGTGATAGTATCCTCGGCAAACAGCGGCGACACGTCGCGCGGCAACGGCTCCTGCGGGATCATCCCGATCCAGTTGTCGTAATCGACCGTGTAGGCGGGGTCATCCATCCGCGTCTCGATCCAGTCAAGGAAATACTGCCTGCGCAGGTCGTCAATCTCGGATGGCGTCATCACCTCGAACTGCTCGCCGACCACGCGCGCCACGTACCAGCCCTGCTCGGTGGGGAATGGACCGATAACGCTGTTCGGTTCAGCGCGGAAGATCGCATCCAGCACGGCCAGCGGCAGCGTCTGGTCCGCGCGGCGGACGATGCGCGAGGGGTTGTCGGCGGGCACGTCCTGCCCCAGCGACGCCATGATAGTGTTGAGCGACTCTCCGGCGCGCAGGCGCTCGACCACCTCTTCGGCGCGATCCTCGCTGCGCAGCACCGCGTCACGCACCTCGATTCCGGCCTGGGGCTCGCTCGCCCCGGCGATCGCGTCCGGCGACTGGCCCATTAAGAACTCAAGCTGCGCGTAAGCAGTCTGCGCGCGCACAATCCGCCGGAAGTCGTCCTCGGTCATGCCCGTATACGCCTGCATTTCCGCGAGGAAGCTTTCATATTCCGCGTCGAACTCCGGCGGCAGCGCCCCGCCCTCACCGGCCAGCAGCCCCATATACTGCGCGAGCTTGGCATCGAACTGGTACGGATCCAGCTCCAACTCGCGCCGCGCCGCTTCCTGCCGCGCGATCGCTTCGACGACCATCACGCGGTGTACCTGCACGCCGAAGCTGTTGCTGTCCGCCAGCGTCGCAAACAGCGAGGCGATGGGCACGTTCTGCGGATCGGTCAGGTCGAGCAAGCCCTCAGAGCCGCTCTGCGCGGCGCGCTGGGCGAGGGTTCGCAGGGGGTGCCAGCGCTCGAAGCGCACCCGCTTGCGGAACTCTTCAAGCGTAATGTTCTCGCTGCCAACGCGGGTGATCACCGTATCCCCGTCATAATCCGGCGGATCGGTCGGGCGCTGGTAGGGCGTGGGCGACGGGCCGCTTATCGGCGTGGGTGTTGGCACGCTCACGATCTGCGCGAACTGCGTCTGCGTCGCGCCGAGATCGACGTGATAAACCTCATCGTCAGGTTGCCCACACGCCGCCAACGCCAGCGCAGCCAGCAATACCCCCACCAGAAAAACCACCCTGTCCGAACGCATGCCTGCCCTCGATTTGTTGTCCGATTTCACCGATGCGCATGATCGGTCGCCGCAAGGCGGGCGATTGTAGCACACTTTCGCGTGGTCAAGAGGGGCCGAATTCCCCGCGCTGCGCGCCTATGCTACAATACGCTTCTGGGTTGGGAAGCCGCCAAACGTGGGGCAAAAAGGAACCAGTATGTTGTACAACGTGCTGATCATCGAAGATGATCGCCGTACCGCCGACAGCCTCGCCGCGCAGGTCGGCGTCCTCGGGCATACCGTCGCCGTCGCCTACGGGCCGCGCATGGCGCTGCGCCAGCTTTCGCAGGTGATCCCCGACGTAATTCTGCTTGATATCAACATGCCGGGCGTCAACGGCCTGGAAGTGCTGCGCTTTTTGCGGCGCGACCCGCCGACCGCATCCGTCCCGGTGATCGTGATCACTGCCAACGACTCGCGCGAGATGCGCCTTGCGGCGCGCGACGCCGGGGCAAATTTCTACCTCGTCAAACCGCCGATGCTCGACGAGATTGAGGGCGCGCTGGATCGCGCGGTGAGCCTCAACCCGCCGCCAGTCGAAAGCTAGGGTCCCAGCCGCAACACTCGCCACTGGTTCCCGCCAGTGCCGATCACGGAACCATCCGGCAATTGCAGAAAAATGGCGAACTCCGGCGGCGGAGTGCGCGTTAGCGCAACCTGCTGCACCGTCAGCGTGACCGGCTGCTCTGGCTCCAGCGCCCAGCCGAGCCGGTCGCGCACACCGGGCGCGTTGGCCCACACCTGCCCGAACCCCTGCGCCGGAACCGTGCGATCCAGCGGCGGCGCCGCTTGGTCGGAATCCGGCCCCGGCAACCCGCTGTACGACCCTTCGAGGAAGAAGGCTGTCTCGCCACCCGACAGGCCCGGTGCGCCATCGTAGAAGACGTAAATTTCGTGCGTGTCGCCGCGCCAGACCATCCGCCCGCCCTCGAAATACTGCATCGCGCCCGGCACTTCAACCGGCGGTGACGCGGGACAACCGTCCGCCTCGCCGAAGAAGAAGGTGTGCGGGCAGTGGACGCGCACGGTGCGCGTCTCGGTCGCTCCTTGCGCCGTGACCAGCGTGTAATCGACCGAGTACGCGGCACTGTCCGGAACATACACCGTCGCCGAGCCTTGCGGCGACTGAGCGTTGACGACCGTCACCGGATCGCCGCCATTCGGCACGCGCTGCGTGATGCTCACACCGCCTATCCCCTGAATCTCCCAGCTCAGCGTAACCGCCGCGCCGGGGTTGACAGTCGTCGGGCTAGCGTTAAAGCGGACAATCTGCGTGCTGCCCGGCGCCACCGGGGGAACGATTGGCGCGGGCGTCGGCGCGACGGGCGTCAAGACAACCGGCGGGCGCACCGCGACACCAATCACATCCAGCGAGACCGTCGCCTCGTCGTAGATCGCGCCAGACACGAGGTCTACCACCAGCAAGCGCAACCGCACCGGGCTGCCCGGTGTCAGCGGCACGACCGGCTTCACCGGCCCCTGCCCCGCCGACGGCACCCACAAATACTGGCGCGGCAGTTCCACCGACTGCGCCGTGCCGTCCTCGAAGACCTGCTCGAACCGCAGGTTGGAGGCGGGCGCGCGCTGCGACACCAGCCACGAGACCTGCACCAGCGCCGCGCCGCTTGACAGCGCGCCCGCGTCCAGCGAGGTGGCATCCACCGCAAAGCGTTCGATCTCAGGCAGATTGCCCGTGTCCTCGTACGGGATGGTCAGCGTGCGCTGGTCGATGACGCGCTGCTGGCCGTCCACAATCGAGAGCAGATAGGTCGGCGGGGCGAAGGTTAGCGGATGCTCAACCGTCACCACACGCGTCCCGTTCGCCTCCAACGGGACGCTCTGCGCGCCGAACACCGGCTCCCACGCGCCGCGCCGATAGGCCATCAGGCGCAAACGGTAGCCTTCGGTCATGTGGGCCGTGTGCCACGAGAGCTCAGTGGTCTGCGTGCCCGCCTCTGCGTCGTCAAGCGCCAGCGACTGCAACGAGCTTTCAAACGCGACAATCGCCGGCTGGGGCGTTTGCGCCTGGGCAATTGCCACGCCACCCAACGCCAGCACCGCCGCCAGCAGCAGGCCGAGGAATCGTCGTCTCATGGCCGGACCCTTCTTACTTATTCCGCGCTGAGCCTAGCTTAGCGCCGCGCTTGGTGGCGGGCAAATCCACCTGAATCAAACAGGGCGAGCCTCCGCCCGCCCCGTTCTGCTCACACGTTCGTCCGATGGTCAGCGCGCGCGAATCTCCAGCCGCTCGACCATCGCCTCGCGGCCCGGCCACTCCTCGCGCAGCATGCCGTACACCATCTCATCGACCCATTGGCCGCCTACCAGCGCCATGCTGCGAGAGCGCGCTTCAAGCGTGAAGCCCACCTTTTCCATCTGGCGCATTACGCGCGCATTGATCGACATGGTCCCCAACCACACGCGGCGCATATCGAGCCAGTCAAACGCGTAGTCGATGAGCAGCAACAGCGCGTCAGTCCCATAGCCGCCGCCCCAATACTGCGCATCATAAATCACGGCGCCCAGGTTTGCAGTCCGATGCGCATAACTGAGGAAGTTGACGCCGAAGTAACCCAGCGGTGTGCCGTCTTTGGTCTGGATGCCAAGCGGCACGCCCGTGCGCGGTGTGCTGGACTCGTCCCACTCTTGACGCTCGCGATCAACTTGCGCGCGAGACACCAGGCTGATGTCGCCCATTCGTGACCAGTAGTTGGCTTCAGCGTTGTTGAACCAGATGTAATTCTCATCGTGGAAAGCCCGACCGAACGGAACCAGATCGACGAGCAGCCCTTCGAGCTTCATCCGGCCACCTCTCTCGCGCGCAGCCCCAGCCGCTCGACCATCGCCTCGCGGCCCGGCCATTCCTCGCGCAGCAGCCCAAAGACGACGCCATCCACCCACTGCCCATCGGCGATGGATGCGCGCCGCCTGCGCACTTCGAGCGTAAAACCCACCTTCTCCATCTGGCGCAGCACGCGCCCATTCAGAGACATCGTGTCCAGCCAGACACGCCGCATGTCGAGCCAGTCAAACGCGTAGTCGATGAGCAGCAACAGTGCGTCGGTCCCATAGCCACCGCCCCAGTAGTCCGGCTCGCCGATCGCGGCGCCGAGGTTTGCCGCACGGTGCGTATAGCTCAGATAGTTAACGTCGAAGGAGCCGATCAAGACGCCGTCTTTGGTGCGCACGCCAAATGCCAGGCCGGTCCGGGGCTCGTCCGACTCCGCCTCTTCGCGGCGCTCGCGCTCAAGTAGGGCGCGAGACAGCACATTGCGCTCGCCCATCGTTGCCCAGAATGAGGATTCGTTGTTCCACCAAACGACCTCTTGCGCTTGAAACGCGCGTCCGTAGGGCACCAGATCGACCAATAGCCCTTCGAGCAGGATCATGCGTCCTCGCGGGCACGCAGCCCCAACCGCTCAACCATCGCCTCGCGGCCCGGCCATTCCTCAAGCAGAATGCCGTACATCACATCATCGGTCCACTGACCGTCCGCCAGCCATAACCGGCGCCGCCGCACTTCCTCGTGAAAGCCCACTTTCAGGGCCGCGCGCTGCATCCGGATGTTGATACCCATCGTCGACAACCAGAGCTTGCGAAAGTCCAGCCAGTTAAACGCATACTCCATAATCAGCAGCAGCGCGTCCGTCCCGTAGCCACCGCCCCAATAGTCCGGCTCGTTGATTCCAATGCCAATCATCGCCAGCCGGTGATGCGGCAGCAGCTCGTCCAGTTCGATATCGCCCAGCGGCACGCCCGACTTGGTGCGGATGCCGAGCAACACCATCGCACTTCCGGTGCGCGCTTCACGCTCGGCGCGCTCGGCGTGCCAGCGCTCGATCGCCGCCTTGGAGTGGAGCGGCCGGTCGCCTGCCGTCCCCCAGAACATCGCCTCGCTGTTGATCCAGCGGGGTTCGTTCTTCCGAAACGCTTCGCCAAAGGGAACAAGGTCTACCAGGAGTCCTTCAAGCATCAGTCCCTCATTTCTGCGCGGTCAATCCTAGCTG
Organism: uncultured Thermoflexus sp.; assembly: GCA_964626105.1. Taxonomy (GTDB): domain Bacteria; phylum Chloroflexota; class Anaerolineae; order Aggregatilineales; family Aggregatilineaceae; genus DYGX01. Next base: position 10,173 of record CAZVCM010000021.1, on the reverse strand, counting down.
CTCGATCATCGCCTCGCGGCCCGACCATTCCTCGCGCAGCAGGCCATAGGACAACATATCGTGCCAGCCAGAGTTGGCCCACGTTGCTTCGCGGCGGCGTGCCTCAAGCTGAAATCCGACCTTCTCCATCTGGCGCGTCACACGCTCGTTGAGGCTCATGGTCATCAGCCACACGCGCCGCAGGTCCAGCCAGTCAAACGCATACTCGAGCAACAGCAGCAGCCCGTCCGTCCCATAGCCGCCGCCCCAGTATTCGCGCTCGCCGATGAAGGCAGTCAGCATCGCGGTGCGGTGGTGCAGCGCCAGCCAGTTGAACCCGATCAGGCCGATCGGCGTGCCGTCTTTGGTTTGCATGCCGAACACCAGCCGCCGGTCTGCGTCGCCCTTGCCTTCGGCGCGGTCGCGCTCGATCTCCGCGCGGGTGACGATCCAGCGCCCGCCGACCGCCCACCAGAACACGCCTTCGTCGTTCAGCCAGCGGTGCTCCTGGTCGATGAAGCGCTGCCCATAGGGCACGAGATCAACGAGAACGCCTTCACCGAACATCGCCACCATCCCTGGCCCGCAGGCCGATACGCTCGATCACCGCGTCGCGGCCCGGCCATTCGTCGCGCAGCAGCCCGTAAATCAGGCCGTCCGCCCAGGTGCCATCCTGCCACGCCTGCTGGCGCTCGCGGATTTCGAGCCGGAAGCCGACCTTCTCCATCTGGCGCATCACGCGCGCGTTGGTGCTCGTCGTCCCTAGCCAGACCTTCCGCATATCCAGCCAGTCGAACGCGTAATCGACCAGCAGCAACAGCGCATCCGTCCCGTAGCCACCGCCCCAGTAGGTGGGATCGCCAATGCGCGCGCCGAGCATCGCTAAGCGGCTATGCAGCAACAGCCAGTTCAGCGCAAAAAAGCCGATCGGGATGCCGTCCTTGGTCTGCACGCCGAACATGACCGACCGCGCCGGACCCTGGCGCTCGGCCTCTTCGGCCCATTCCTCGGCCTTGCGCTGGATGGTTGCGCGTGAGACGATATACCGGTCCCGCCGCTGCTCCAGAACGCCGAGTCGTTGTTGCGCCAGATGTGGTCCAGGTCCAAAAACCGCTTGTTATAGGGAACCAGATCGACCAGCAGCCCTTCGAGCACGGTGCGATCTCCTCTCCACTTGCCTGTCAGGAAGCGAGCTTCTTCTCGTCTTCGGGTTTTTTCTCCGGCTTGGGCTTGGGCTCAAGATCGCTCGGCTGCAAGTCGAGCGTTTCGATCTTGGCGGCATAACCCGGCCACTCGTCTTCGAGCAGGCCGAAAGCCTCGACATCGACGTAATCGCCTTCCCAGCGGATATGCTGGCGCAACGTGCCCTCGTGGACGAATCCAGCGCGGCGCAGCGCGTCGATCTTCGCCTCGTCGAAGGCCAGCGCCACCGCGTCGAGCCGGTGCATATTCCGCGTCTCGAAGCAATAACGCACCAGCATCAGCAGCCCGTCGAGCACCTCGTCGGTGCCTTCGTAGCGCGTGTCTCCGGCAAAGAAGCTGATCTCAACCTTGCGCACGCGCGACCACTCGTGATCGTAGATCAGCCCGCCAATCGGGTCGCCCGACTTGGTCTGGAAGCCGATCAGCGCCGCGTTCTCCTTCTTTTCCATCGACTCGATGTACTTCTTGACCGCGTCTTCAGGATGCGGCTCCCGACGATCCCACAGGTTCATGCGGAACCACGCTTCTTCGTTCATCCAGCTTTCCAGGTGGGTTGCGAAATCGTCCTCAAACGGAACGAGATCGACCAGCGTTCCTTCAATCATGCGCTTTCTATCTCCTGGCTTCGAGCAGCAGAAAGATACGGCGACTCTGGTGAGGGTGTGCGTCCGAAGACCGGTACGAGAATCGCCGTTGATCAGTGTGCGGCAATTCGGCGTGTTTTGTCAACTGATCCGCCAGTATTGTTATACGTGCGGTCCGGCTATAATGTTTCAGGTACGCGTCCGGCGCACGCAGGAGAAAGGACTCGGCTGGTGATGAAACGTGTTGGAATGGTCATGTTTACCGTGTTTTCCGTGCTGTTTCTGATCGCTGTCGGCGTAGGAACGATGATCCTTTTCGGCGACGACGACGCCGAAGCAACGCCTACCCCACCCGCCGCTAGCGACAGTTCTACACCAGAGCCGACCGAGCCGCCGCGCGCCACGCTGACGCCAGAGCGTACGTCCGTTCCTGGGCAGCCCACGCGCACGCCGCGCCCGACCACCACGCCAGCAGCAACAGCGACGCCGCCATCCGGCGCGGGCGCGATCACGGCTGGGAACGTGGCGGAGCTGATCGCGCAGGGCACGATCGCGCTTGAGGGCGCAACCGACGTCCAGCATGCGATCCGCAATTTCGCCTGGTCGGCGGACAGCGCGCAGATCGCCGTGCCAGAGCCTGCCAACAACCGGGTCGCGCTCTATGACGCCGACACGCGCGAGCTGATCGTCACGCTCGGCGAGCAGGACGAGCCGGTGCGCAGCGTCGCGTTCTCGCCGGATGGCACGCTGCTGGCGGCGGGCAGCCGCGAGATCACCGTCTGGGATGTGGAGAGCAACGAGCCGGTCGCGACGTTAGAGGGGCATACGTCTCCGGCGCTCAGCCTCGCCTTCAGCCCGGATGGCGCTCGGATCGCCTCGACCGGCGCCGATCAGAGCGTGCGCCTGTGGGATGCGATCACCGGCGATCAGCAAGCGCAACTCCAGTTCGGCGTCGCCGGGCAAGCGGTCGCCTTCAGCCCGGACGGCGCGCAGATCGCGGCGCGGGGCGAGCGGATCGTGCGCGTGTGGGATGCCGAGTCGGGCGACGAGGTCGCCGCGCTGCAGCACGACGCGCTGGTGACCGGCATGGCGTTCAGCCCGGACGGCGATCAACTCGCGACGGCTGCGTTTAATGGCGCGGTGCAGGTGTGGGATCTGGACACCGGGGAAATCGCCGCCACGCTGCTGCCGGACGAAGCGGGCGTGCAGCGGCTAGATCTCGCGTACAGCCTGGATGGGACGGTGCTCGCTGTCGGCAGTGGCACGCAGGCCACGCTCGATCTGCTCGACGCGGAAACGGGTGAGGTACTGGGCACGCTGAACGCAGAACCGCTCCACACCTCGGTCAGTCTGTCGCCGGATGGTCGCCAGCTTGCAGCGCTGAGCGGCGAGCGCGGCGAAACGCTGGTGTTATGGGGCTTGCCGGGTTGATCCGGCTTGCTATGAGCCTTTGCGCGCGACGATCACGGGCGGCAGCGTGCCATTGCGGCCCAACGCCTGATCAAGCCGCTCGCTGACGCGCGCGCGCCAGTTCAGGCGCGGGGGCAGGTCCATCAACGTTAAGCCCGCATCCAGCAGCCGCGCCTGGACGGTTTCGACCTGTTCCAAAGAGTCCACAAAGGCGTTCATCACCGCCAGCACGCCGCGCGGCTTGAGCGCCGCAACGCCCTGCGCCAGCGCGGTAACCTCGTCCGTCTCGCGCCCAGACCGCGCCAGCCCTTCCTGGTACAGCACCACGTCATACATCCCCGGCGCCAGCGGCGGGCGCACCGGGTCCGCCTGCACGCGCAGAAAGCGCGCGATCGGGAAGACGCCGAGGCCATAGCGCGGCCCAGCCAGCGCATCGATCGCGACGGTGGCATAGCCCGCCACATCCAGCGCGTACGCCAGCCAGCCCATCCCCGCGCCGATCACCGCCGCCTCACCTACCGGGCCGACCGGCAGCGCGCCGTTCTGCGCGCGGACTGCCTCCAAATAGCGCCAAAGCAACGCCGTCGCGGCGGCATATTGCGACCAGTAATTCTCCGGATAGCCGCTCAGCCCGGTTTGCGGCAGGCTCTTGAACGCGTCCTCATCCGGCGAGCGCCAACCGTCTCGCGCGGCGCTCGCTTCGTGCTCGTCCGAGATTGCGTCGAGCGCCGCGCGCTGCGCTGTGTCCGCCAGCCGTAAAATACCGTCCTCGAACGGATAGTGGTGCACCCGGTCATCGCCGCAGATCGCGACGCCAGCTTCCTGCGCGAGGGGCGCACCCTCGATCGGACAGGCTAACAGCCGCAGATACTGCCGCCCTCTTCCCTTGAATGATCCCCCGGTGGCGCCAGGAAGATCGCTGCTGTCAAATGACATCGGCTTCCTCGTTGTCGTCAGCTATGCGCCGCTCCGCAGGCGAAGCGGTGGTGTGTCGCAGCACCATCAAGAAATGATCGCCCCACGCGCGGAACCCCGGCCACGCGCGCATCCGCGCATCCCATCGCTTGGCGCGGACATAATGGTCTGGCGCGTCGCGGTACAACTCGTGTAGGTGAACGGGCGGCAGCCACAGCGGGAAGGCGCGCACGCTCTCAATCGTGAAATAGGGGCGGAACGGTTCAGCGAAGGTCTTTGGCGTGAAGAACCGGACCGGCGCGATCACACCGCCCGCCCCAGCGCGGCCTTCTGCCCAGCTCTGCGAGCGATGGGGCGCCTCACCGGGCCGCAGACGCCACACCGCGTGCGCGACCTCGAACAGACAGCGACGGCTCATGACGGTGGCCACAAAGGGCGCGCCCGGCTCCAGCAGCGCGTGAAGCTCTCGCGCCACAGCGGGAAGGTCTGGCTCGGTGTTAAGCGTCCCCAGGCTGGCATACGCGCCCTGAAACGGGCCGCGCTCGTCCAGCCGGGCAAGCTGCCCCGCCGCCAGCACGCGACAGCCGAACCCGCGCCGTATGCCATAGACCGCCGCTTTCGTCTGCGCCTGGCGAACCATCGCCGGGCTGACGTCAATCCCCAGCACACTGTAACCATCCCGTGCCAGCGCGAGCGCTTCTTCACCCGTACCACAGCCGATATCGAGCACGCACGCGCCAGGCGGCAGCATATCGCGCAGAATGCTCAGGTGCTCGGCGCGCAGCCAGTCAAGCAGCGGGCTGCCGTGGCCATGATCGTCCGCCGGGCCGTACGTCGCGTCATACATTCGCGCAACGCGATCAAACCGCGCTTCGAGCGTCTTATACTGCTGGAGCGTCGCCGTGTCCGTCTGGCTCGCCATCGGCCTCTTCCTGCTCCCGCGACATAGCTTCGCGCACCTGCTCCGCCTCGGTAAACACCGGCCTGCGCGCCAACCACCACGCACCGATCAGCGCCGACGCCAGCAGCGGACCGACCAGCGCCGAGCACAATACGCGCGCAGTGGTGCCCCAGCCCAGCGGCCCCATGAGCGCGTACAGCGCGCCCGCTGTCGCAAAAAATAGCGCAGCCCAGATCAACCCCAGGCGCGCGCCGCGTTTCCACACTGGCCAGCTCAGCGGATTCGCCGGATCATTCATCGCCAGCCGTCCCGTCTATCAGCGGCCAGACCCACAGATCGCCAACCACACAGCGTGTCACCACATCCTCATAATTGAGCAGCGCGATCCCGGTGCGGCCCTCACGCGCGGCCAGCGACTCCTGCGCAACCAGCGCGCCGTTCACATACAGCGTCACTTGCTCGCCCTGCGCAATCAGCAGCAGACGATCCGGGTTGGGCGCGTTCAGCGAGATGTGATCGTAGACGTTGGTCGTTAGCTCGCCATCCTGCGCCTGCACCAGGCCAAAGCCGCCGGACGCATCGACATACGCCAGCCCCAGGTTCTGCTCGTCCACATAGCGGAACAGCAACCCGCAGCCGGGTTCCTCGCCATCAGAGACTGTCACGACCGACGCGCCAAAGACGAAATCACCGTACAGCGCCTGCTCCGAGCCGATCAGTTCAAAGACGGATGTCGGGTCCGCTGCTTCAAGCGTGCGGCTGGTGATGTAGAGGTCATGCGCGGCGCCGGGCGTGACGTGCCCTGATGCGGCCAGCTCTGCGATCACGCGGCTGTGATCCGCGTCTGCCCAGGTCGTCAGCGCCAGTGGCATCCCGCGATAGGTCGTGCCAAGCCGCCGCGTGACCACCACCTCATCGAACAAAACCTGCGCCTCGTCGTCCTGTCCGGCATCAGTCGCGGCCATCAAACCGATGCTGCCCGCTTCCGTCAGTCGTCCATCTGTCACCGAACCGAGCAGCGCGCCGTTGGCGTAAAACGTGAGCGTTGTATCCTGCGCCAGCACGCTAAGCGTCCATTCCTCAGTATCGAGCGCCGGGTCCGCTTGCCAGTTTTCCAGCGTGAACTCGCCCAACGCGTCGATCACCACGACGGACCACTGCCCGGCGGTGTTCACCTTGAAGATATAGCCCTGATTGCCCGCGCCCGGCGCGGTCGGAATGCGCACCACCAACCCGAACTCGGCGTAGCTTGGCGTGCCAGAGACGCGCGCGTCCGCCTGAAAATAGAGGTCGCGCAGGGGGATCGCATCCGTCGGTGAGACGCGTGCCGCGCTGCCTCCTGCCGCCGCGCGCACGCGCAACCGCCCGGCTGCCAGCGAAGCCGGGCCGTCCTCAGCGGCTAGCCAAGTGGAGTGGCTGCCTGCAAAATCGTCGCGGCGGACTAATTCGGCGTAGCCCGGCAGCGCCAGCAGTTCATACTGGCCTTCGGTCGGGCCGTGCGTGCCTTCATAGCGCTCGACGCGGACGGTATATGCGCCATCCACCGGCAGCGCCAGCGCCTCAAGCCCGGCGTCGCGCACCAGCGAATCAAGGTCGTCGTTGGCGGCGACGTGCGTCCCATCCGGCGCGATCACTTCCAGCATTGGGTCCAACCCGCCCGCGCCCGTCACCAGCAGCGCGACCGGCTGCCCGGCACGCCCCTCGAGCATCCACTCGTCGGCAGGATTCCGCGCGTCGAGCGTGCCGCTTACCGGCTCAAACAGCGCCAGTGTCCCCGCCGCGCTATCGGTCTGCGCGCCCGCCAGCCCGTCCGGCAGCGCGGCAACCGCCAGCGCCAGTGCCAGCAGCAGGATGCGTCGGATTGTTGTCACACGCTTGTGAGTACCCACGCCGTCTCTGATCCTTGCGGTGATTCGCCGGATGTTCCATTCGCGCTATGACTGTACCACAAGGAAATCCCTTCCCCAAAGATGATCGCACGGTATCAGGGAAGGGATAGCGGGAAGAGGCGCCGTCGGCTCGCCGGTCGCGCGGGGTCCGATTGGCCCGCGCGCCGGTTCGCTCCGCTACGGCGTCGTGACGTTCGCGCTGCCAGGCGGCAGGCTTGCCAGCGCACCATACGGCGTCGCCGGGGTCGTCACGGTCAGATTGTCAACATACGTTATCAACACACCGTCATCTTCGGGCGAGGTGGCCGCGACAATGCCGAAGCTGCCTTCCCGCGCGAAGACCTGCACATCGGTAATGGTTCCAACCGCGCGCCCATTAAAGTAGACGCGGAACGTGCTGCCCTCAACGAACACGCTGACGCACGGCGAGGTATCCGCGCCGTCAATCGCGGGCGAGGGCGTCCAGTCCTGCACGACATGCCACGCACCATCGAAGAAGAACAGCGCCCAGTCGCCCTTGCTGCTGAACATCACCGTGTAAAACTCGGTAGCGCCCGGCGCATTGCGCAGCGCGAACCCGTATTCGTGGTAGCCCGGCGACTCTTCGATCACGAAGTCGGCCTGAATGTAGAGGTCGCTGTATGCCGTCCAGCCGTCCGGCTCAACGAAGCCCAAACGCCCCTCGTTGATCACCTGGATTCCGAGTGACCCGTTGACAATATCCGCCGCAGCGTCTACCGAGACGAACGGCGTCCAGTTCAAGTGTAGTGAGTCGTTTACGGACGAGAAGTCATCCGCTACGGCCAGATCAGCGTATCCGCCAAGCAACGCCAACTCGAACGAGCCAGCGGAGCCATTGAGCGCCGAGGCAGAACCGGAATAGGTGCCATCAACCGGCGGGATGAACGCGTCAATCACACGGACCGATGGAGTGTCTGTCACGATTGCGCGCGCCAGCGCCACGCCATCCGGGGCGCTGAGCGTCAGATCAAGCTGTAATTCGGCGGACAGCGCCACGCCGCGCAGAGAGATCGGCTGGCCCGCGCGCGCGTCAAAGGCATAGGTTATGTTGGGTGTGGCAGGGTCAAGCAACCCTTGCGCCGGCGGCCCAAAGAACGTGAGCTGCCCGACGATCGCCTGCGCGCCCGGTTCCGCCAAGGCAGCGCCGGGGACAAGCGTTAAGGTGAATGCCACCGCCAAAAAGAGGGCGATGATGCGGCGGGTGAAATGTGGTGGCACGGACGGACTCCGTTAAGACTTGATTGATCATCCGTCATTATATCATGAAGATATCAACTCAGTCTCGACGGAGCGATGGTACGTTAGTCATACCATACGGGGGTTGTTCCCTTGGTCGCAGGAGTACCGTGGTCAGGCCCAGACTGCCGCACGCGCTTCGATGTGCGCTAACAACGCGCGAAAGTCGTCTGCCCCGATCTCGGCGCCATCCATCCAACGCGCATCTTCCAGCTTCAGCAGGCGGCGCTGCGTCGCGATCTGGCGCAAATCGGTTTGCGTCTCGGTTTCTTTACGCGGGCGCAGGCGCACGAACTGGCTATACGTGGGCAGAGCCTCAGCATCTTTTGGCGACATAAACGTGTAGAAAATTAACTCTGTGTCATCCTGCAGCAGATGCACCGCCATGCAATACCAGCCCTTGGGCACGCGCGTCCGGCGCTTGATCACGAAATACCACGCGTTGACGTTCACCAGCCGGTCCCAGTAAATTTTCCGAACATCCGGCGGGTTACGCCGAGCATCGTCAAGCGCCACCGCTTCGTCGCTCAACCGTCCTGTTCGCTGCGAGGGCAACGCCCGCTTGAGCATGCGCTCGATGAGCGTCCCCGCGCCCAGCAGCACGGCCAGGTCGATCGGCAGCATGAGACACAGCGGGCTGACGTTGTCGCCGACGAGCTCATCCAACACCCGCATCCCAATGAAATGCGCGGCGACTGTCACAGCGATGGTCAGAATCGGGACCAGCAATCGGACTTTGAAATGCTCAGAATCGACAGAGATGGCGCGCTCACCGGGCGCAGACTGCACGTTATAAGAGGCATTGTCGGTCATTGGGTCAAATGCTTTCGTCAAGGCGTCTCAGAGTCAGTGTTGGCGGCCTTGGGCGGCTCGTAGCGGCGGTCCAGGTCCAGCGCCTCAGCGGCCTCGTTCAGCACGCCGAGCACGCTTCGGAACGACGCGCTTGGCGTGGGCCACAGGCCCGGCTGGCCGAGCATCCGGTCGATATGCCCGCGCAGCGTCAGCGGGTCGAATGGTTTGGTGAGGTACTGGTTCAGCGCATTATCCGCAAATTGCAGCAAGCGCTCGCCCGGATGCCGCAGCACGGTGAGCATGATCACCGGCGTGCTCGCGAAATCCGGATCAGCGCGCAACGCGTCGAACACGTCCCACCCATCCAGCTTGCCCGGCAGCATCACATCGAGAATTACCAGATTAGGCCCAGTCTCTCGAATCAGCGCCAGACCGCTACTGCCAGTTCCCGCCGTGTGTAATGTCAAATGGGGCGATGCCAGCACGACGCCCAGCAGGCCCGCGATCTCCGGTTCGTCTTCCACAGCGACCAGTTGAAAGGCCATGTCGATCCCCCAGTGAATAAGGGCACTCATTTTACCCGAGGCACGCGAGAAAACCAATCGAAACGGCGCCGTGAACCCTCGTGAAAAACGACCAAATACGCCTCTAGCGCGCCGGGCCGGTTTCGATATAGTAGCAGATCATCGCCTGGTCGCCCTATCTCTGGAGAATCGGCTATGCCCACCGCCCCGCTGACACTCGGCATTGAGGAAGAGTATCAGATCATCGATCCCGAAACGCGCGAGCTCACGTCTTACATCCAGCAAATGCTCCATCAGGGGCGTGTGGTACTTGGCGACCAGCTCAAGCAAGAGTTCATGCAATCGCAAATCGAGGTCGGTAGCCACATCTGCCGGGACATTCACCAAGCGCGCGCGGAGATCATCCGCCTGCGCCGGACGATCACCGAAGTTGCTGACCAGACCGGCTGCCGGATCATCGCCGCCTCGACGCACCCTTTCTCGCGCTGGATGGACCAGCAGATCAGCGAGGGAGCGCGTTATGACGATCTGGCGTCGGAGATGAAAGACGCGGCGCGGCGCCTGCTGATCTTCGGGATGCACGTGCATCTCGGCTTTGGGCGCTCGTCCGAAGCCTTTGAGCTGATGATTGATATCCTGAACCAGCTCCGCGACTTCCTGCCGCACATCCTGGCCCAGACCACTTCCTCCCCTTTCGGGCACGGGCGCGACACCGGCCT
>CAZVCM010000020.1:23522-27479 GCA_964626105.1 uncultured Thermoflexus sp. | reverse complement strand
AGCAGCCGCAGGACGTGCGTTCCCGCGTTGAGCAGCAGCACGCCGCGCACCCAACCCGCCTCGATGATCGGCGCCGCTTCGATGTCCAATTCCACGCCGATCATCAGCCCTTGCCCGCGAATCGCAACAATGTGCGGCGAGTCAAGCGCGTGCAGCCGTTCGATCAGTTCCGTGGCCATTGCGCGAACGTGCGCCAGAAACGCCGGATCGCTGACACGGGCCAGCACTTCGAGCGCCGCGCGGCACACAACCGGCCCGCCTGCGAACGTGCTGCCATGATCGCCCGGCTCGACCACGGCGGCTACGCGCTCGCGCAGCAGCGTGACGCCGATCGGCAGCCCGCCGCCGAGCGCTTTGGCCGCGGTCAGCATGTCCGGCGTGACCTCGGTTTGCTCGTACGCCCACAACGTGCCGGTGCGCCCGACACCGCATTGAATTTCATCAAAGACCAGCAGCGCGCCGACTTCGTCGCAGGCGTCGCGCAGCGCGCGCAGGAAGCTCGGATCGGCGGGGTGGATGCCGCCTTCGCCCTGCACCGGCTCGACGAACACCGCGCAGGTGTCTGGCCCGATGGCCTCGCGTGCGGCGTCACAGTCATTGAACGGTGCGTAGGTCACGCCGGGCATCAGCGGGCGAAAGGGCGCCTGATAGCGCTCCTTTGGCGTCAGCGCCAGCGCGCCCGCCGTCCGCCCGTGGAACGCGCCCTGAAACGTCACGATCCCGGTTTTGCCGGGACCGTGAGTCACAAGTGCGTATTTGCGGGCGAATTTGATTGCCGCCTCAATCGCTTCTGCGCCAGAGTTCGCGAAGTAAACCTTATCGGCGAAGCTCGTTGTGCAGAGCGCCTCCGCTAGCTCTGCCTGCGGCGCGTGGTGGTACAGATTGCAGATGTGTGACAACTGCGCGGCCTGCTGCGCGATCGCCGCCGCGATGCCCGGATCGCAGTGTCCCAGGTTGTTCACGCTGATTCCCGCGCCGAAATCCAGGAAGGCGCGCCCGTCCGTGTCATACACCCACATCCCCTCGCCGCGCGCCAGCACGAATGGCGCGCGCACATAGGTGCCCAGCACGTACGCGTCGGATTTCTCAATAACTTCGCTCACCCGTTGCTTCTCCATCGGCGCGCTCCTTATGCGACGAAAACAGTGCCGGTCCCGGCGGCTAGCCCCGGTAGATCAGTGATGATCGCCTGGCGCACGCCCTCGGTGACCGCCGCCAGCGCAGCCTGCACCTTCGGGATCATCCCCCCGTGGATGACGCCCTGCGCGATCAGGTCTTGCGCTTCTGCAATCGACAGAGTTGGGGCGATGGCCTCACCGACGCGCACGCCGGGGACGTTCGTTACGAAGGCGGCGTGCGCAGCTTTTAGCGCGGCGGCGATCGCTCCTGCTGCGTGATCCGCGTTGACGTTGTACGTGCCATCCGGCCCGGTCGAGATCGGCGAAACGACCGGCACTACGTTTTGCGCGCACAGCTCGAACAGCGGCGCGGTCCGGACGTTCACGATCCGCCCGACGCGGCCCATCTCCGGCGCCCACGGCTCGACCGTCAGCAGGCCGCGATCCACGCCGCTGAGGCCGATGGTGTCAACGCCCGCGCGCAGCAACGCCAGCACGATCTGCTTGTTGACCACGCCGGAGAGCACCATCTCGGCGGCTTCGAGCGCGGCATCATCCGTTACGCGCTGCCCGCCGTGATAGAGCGGTTGCAGCCCCAGCCGCTCTTGCAGCCGGTTAATCGCGCGCCCGCCGCCATGCACCAGGATGCAAGGCGTGCGCTGCTGCACCCCCGCGACCGCCTGCGCGAGCTGATCGAAGAAGTCCGGGCGGTCCATTTCGTTGCCGCCAATCTTGACCACCACCGGGAGCGTGGCTGGCATGGTTGGGATCATGGGATGCTCCTCTCGCTACGCCGGAAGCAGCCCGGCTGTTTCGGGATAGCTCATCATCAGGTTGAAATTCTGGACCGCTTGCGAGGCGGCGCCTTTGAGCAGATTGTCCAGCGCGGACAGGATGATCAGGACGTTTCCGTCGCTCGGTGTCATGGACAGGACCGCACGCGGTGAGCGAACGACGTGCGCCAGGGTTGCCAGCTCGCCGGGCGGCAGCGCGCACACCAGCGGCTCACACGCGTACGCCTGCCGGATCGCATCCTGCGCGGCGTCAAGGTCGGTCACCTGCGCGTAGATCGCCGCCAGGATCCCGCGATCGGTGGGCAGCAGGTGCGGCACGAAGATCGGCGGCGCGCCATCGTACCCCGCGCGCGCCAGCTCCTGCTCGACCTCGGCCAGATGCCGGTGCGCACGCCCGATGTTGTACGGCGAGAAGTTGTTCTGCACCTCGCCGAATAGCAGATTCTGCTTGGCGGATCGGCCTGCGCCGGTCACGCCGGATTTGGCGTCGATGATCAGCGGCGCGCCGGTCACGAACAGGTCGGCACGCGCCAGCGGCACAGTCGCCAGCAGCAGCGCGGTCGCATAGCAGCCGGGGTTGGCGATGCACTCCGCGCCGAGCAGTCGCAGCCGGTTGAGTTCCGGCAACCCGTACGGCATGGGGAGCAGGTCCGGCGTGGGGTGGGGAACCTTGTACCACTGCTCGTAGATGGCGGGATCGTCGATGCGCAGGTCAGCCGAGAGATCGACCACGCGTGCGCCACATTCCAGCGCCGCCGCTGCGAGCCGCGCGGAATGTGTGTGCGGCAGGCACAGGAAGACCACGTCGACATTGTCCAGCGGCGCGTCCTGCGCGGAGACGAGCGTCAGGTCCGGCGCGAGCGGATAGCTGGCGCGCAGGCTGCTTCCGGCGGCGCTCTCCGAAGTGACAAAGCGGACATGCGCGTTCGGGTGCGCTTCGAGCAGGCGAACCAGCTCCAGCCCGGTGTAGCCGGTCGCGCCATAAACACCCACGTCAACGGTCAGGGTTCGTCCCCGCCTTCACGAAAAAATCGCCCCCGGGGGTCCGGGGGCGATGTGTGCGCTGCGAGATGATCGTCGTTTCTGCACCAGCACAACTAGGCCGGACCCCCTGTGGGGAGAACCGGACGGCGGCGCGGAGAACGGCGAATGCTGCTAATGTGATCCATTGCGCTCAGTGCATTCCTTAACGAGCAAGAATTGATCACGAGTCTGATTGACAAGGTTAGCACATGGATCGCGTCCCGGCAATCCCTTTGGTTCAATTGCACAAGGCGCGATCCGGCTCGCTAAACCGGCACAATCTTCACGAACCGCTGCTGTAGCACCCAGGGCCGCGCCATCGCGTGAATCTGGTCGGCGGTGTCAAGCTGATCTGTTTGCTCCAGCGCAGCGATGTACTCCCCAAGCAACTCCTGAAGCTGCGGAATATCTGAGTCTTCCAGCGGCTGGATCGCGACCTGCGCGCCTCGACCAATCCGGCGGCGGAGCGCGCGCTCGTCTAGCCCCAGCTCCGGGCTGATTTGCTGGTAGACCACGCCGCCCGTCATTCCGGCGAAGGCGTACGGCCCCGGATCGCCCAGGATCACGACGCGCCCCGAAGTCATGTACTCGCACGCGAAGCCCTTGAGGTTGGCGCGCGTGCCGAGCACGCCTTCGCTGTCATCGACCGGGCTGTGAAGCTCCCCGCCGAAGATTACGTCCGCGCCGGAGAGCCGCACGCACGCTCGCGAGTCCGCGTCGCCCTGCACGATCAGCGTCCCACGCTGCGCGCCATAGGCGAAGCTCTTGCCGACGCTGCCATCCAGGCGCAGGCCATTGTGGTTCAGCCCCTTCATAATCGCGACGCGACCGCCATTGGCCCCTTTTGCGGCGCCGTCCTGCGCGCCCCCCTCGATCACGATGTCGAGGCGGTCGATCGTCCAGGCGGCGAACCCGTTTCCTGCCAGTGAGGAAGGTCCGAAATTGAGGTGCATCCGGTCAACGTGCGACGACAGTGCGGGGTTGCGAACAAGCTCCCCGGCCAGGTGCGAGCCAAGCGCGCG
>CAZVCM010000020.1:8399-23512 GCA_964626105.1 uncultured Thermoflexus sp. | reverse complement strand
TCGCCTCGTCCTGATAGGTTGCCTCGCGCTCGCATTCATACAGCGCAGAGAGCGCCAGCTCGGTGATCAGCTTGGTGAGCGTGTTGCGCGGGCGGGTGAGGCGGCGCCCCACGCCCGGCTCAGCCTCGGGGCGCGCTTTCATCGGGTAAGGGGCGCACATTGCGCTAAGGTCAACGAGGTCTTCACACTGCGTCTGCTCGAGCAGATCGGCGCGCCCGACCAGGTCTTGCAGCCGCGTGGCGCCAAGCTGCGCGGTGATGCGGCGGATCTCCTCACCGATCGCGTTGAACACACGGACGATACCCTCGACCGCCAGCGATGGATCGCGCGGGACGAAGCTCTTCAGCCCCTGCGCTTCGGCTTCTTCGACCGTGCGGATGTGTGTCGTGATCCCGACGTGACATGTTCCCTCGTTACACTTGCGGCAGATCGTACAGCCCATTGCGACCATCGCCATCGTCGCGAAGCCGACCCGGTTCGCGCCAAGCAGCACCATCTTCACGGCGTCGGAGCCGGCCTTCATGCCGCCATCGCACCACAACTCGACTCGATCGCGCAGCCCGGCGTCGATTAGCGCGCGGTGCGCCTGGGTGACGCCGATCTCGGTCGGCAGGCCGACGTATTGCAGCGCGTGCTTGCGGGCCGCGCCGGTCGCGCCGTCGTAGCCGGTCAAGTTGATGATGTCCGCGCCCGCTTTCGCCACACCAACCGCGATGATCCCGATCCCCGGAACGACCGGCACCTTCACCGAGACGCGCGCGTGCGGGTTCACTGTTTTGAGTTCTTCGATCAACTGCGCCAAATCTTCGATCGAATAAATGTCGTGATTGTTTGATGGCGAGATCAGCGAGACAAACGGGGTGGTGCGGCGCGCTTCGGCAACCTGGGGCGTAACCTTATAGCCCGGCAGCATGCCGCCTTCGCCCGGTTTTGCGCCCTGGCCGATCTTGATCTCCAGCACGCAGGCGGAATTGAGGAACTGCGCGTTGACGCCAAACCGCCCGGACGCGACCTGCTGGCCCCGGTTGCGCGTGTAGCGCCCGTCCATCATGTCCGGCAGCTCGCCGCCCTCGCCGTTGACGCACAGGATATTGAGCTGCCGTGCGGCCTCAGCGTAAGCGCGGTACGCCAGCTCGCCCTGTGAGCCGAAGGACATCGCGCTGATCAGCACCGGTAGATCGTGGTGCCCGACGCTGAGATCGACCTCATCTGGATCGACCGTGCTGGATACCGGCGCGAACCCGACCGCATGCCGCAGCGAGACAGGCACATCAACCGTCAGGTTGCGGTAAATCTCGATGAACTCGTCCAGCGATAGCTCGCCGTGTGCGACGGCTTCCGCCTTCTTCCAGAACTTTGGATAGAAACGGTCGACGCGGGCAAGCTGGGCTTTGACTTCGCCGCGCAATTCCGCCCGACGATCGGTCGCTTCGCGGTTGAGCCGCTCCCACGTCAGGCCAACGCGCTCGCTGCCGAAGTAGTTCGGCGTGTCCAGCGCTTCGGCGACGCTCGGCGCCAGCCCGATGGCGCTGCACACGCGCCCGTACCCGCGCAACTCGTGGCAGCCGATGGTGGAGATCACCTTTTCTAGCCCATGTGTCAGTGTTTCGATCACGCTACGCTGCCGCTCGACCAGTTCCTGTTCGTCTTGAACAGCGGTCTTAGCCTTGTGCGCGCCGATCGCGGTCAGCAGCATGGCGTAGGGATTGACCGCGTCTGCACCGAACCCGCACAGCAGCGCGATGTCGTGTAGCGTGCGAACGCTGGCGCTGCGCACGACGACCCCGGCCCGGCGGCGCAGGTTATCGTCTGCAGCAGCCTCGCGGAGCGCGCGGTCGATTACGCCGGTTGCCAGGTGCGGGTCGAGCCAGCCCTGGTTCTGCTCGAATAGCTCGGAGTCGTCCAGCACAAGGCACTGCGCGCCATCACGCACTGTCTGGATTGCGTCACTCGCCAGCCGATCAAGCGCCTGAGCGACGTCCTCCCCGTCGCGGACGCACAGCGCCAGCCAGCCGACACGCATCCCGAATTGTGCGATCAGCTCGTCGACGGTCAGCGTGCCGAGCGCGGCGGCGACCTCATGCGCGAGTGATTCGTCGCCGAGGTCGGCGTGACCGCCCGCCAGCAGCGGCGTTTCGAGGACGATCAACAGGTCGTCCGGATCGGGCGCGCGGTTCAAAGCGGGGCGCACGCCGACGAGCGTCTTGGTGGCGAACGCTTCGGTTTCGCGCTCGCGGTCGATTGCGGGGTTGGTGACGACCGCGACCGTTTCCTTGTAGAAATCTGCCAGATTGACGCGCTGGCGGCTGAGCACGGCCAGCGGGCCGTCATGCCCTAGCGAGCCGACGAGGTCCTTGCCTTCTGACGCGAGCGACTCGATCTCTTGCAGGTGCTCGCGGTTCCAGCCGGTGGCGGCGAGCGCGGTGGTATCGACAGCCGGGACGGTCTCCATCACTCGCCAGGGTAGGGTGACCGGCTCCGGCATTTCGGCGACCTGTAGCAGCGCGTGCTCGACGGCGCGGCGTGTCGTGGTCCGGACCGGCGCGCCATCGTTTCCGCCCGGCGGCAGATCGGGCGCGCGCTCGTCCCGTTCGAGAGGGTCCCAAGTGTGCCAGCGTGCGCCGAACGCTTGCGGCTCGGTGCGTTGCGCGAGTTGCGCCGCGACATGGCGGCGGATTGCCGCGTGTTCCAGCACCTCGACGCCTTGCCCGCGCTGCACATTCAGCGCGATTTTCTCGCCGGGCGCCAGCGGGCGCGCGTCCCGAACCATTGTCTCCAGGTTGAGCACGCCACGCTCTGAGCTGAGCACGTATTCCTTCTCGGTCTCGATGAACCACAACGGGCGCAGGCCGAGCGCGTCCACGCTGCCAACGGCGATGTCACCCGTGCGGGCGACGATCGCCGCCGGACCCTGCGCGTACGGCCCGAAGGTGTGGCGCAAGTGGACGTACACCTCGCGCAGCGCGGGCGGCATCTGTTCCAACTCGTGCGGTACCGGCGGAAAGATCAGCTCCAGCGCTTCGATGGGGTCCAACCCATACTGCGCGCACAGCCCGTGCAGCGCGCGGTCGACATCCTGCGAGTCCGAGTTGCCCGGATCGAGTGTGATGCCAAGCTGCGCGGCTTCCTGGCGGAAGCGGCTGATCGTGTTGATCTCGCCGTTGTGTCCCAGCAGCGCGAAGGGCTGGACGCGCTCGAACGTTGAAACGGTGTTGGTCGAGTAGCGCGCGTGGCAGAGCGCCATCGCAGTGTGATAGCTGCGGTCTTGCAGGTCAGGGTAATAGCGCATCAACATCTCGACCGAGCCGCGCGCCTTGAAAACCACTGTCGACGCGCTGAGCGAGGCGAAATGAATCTGCAGGGATTGTTCGAGCGCAGTTTGCACGCGGAGCAGGCGCGCAGCCAGATCACCCGGGTCTACACCGTCAGCGCACCCCGCGATCTGCCAGAAGCGCGGCGCGTCGATCCCCGCCTGACGCCCCAACGCCTCCGGGCGGACGCGCCCAGGCTGGTCGACCAGGATTTGCAGCCCAACCTCGGCGAAGCCTTCGTGCAGGCGATCGCGCACGCCCTGCAGGTCCAGCGCGCGAGGGATGAACAGGTGCCCGACCCAGAAGCGAGGATCGGTAGCCAGCGACGCGCGCAAGCCGGTGCGGCTCAGGCGGCGCGCCCACAACTCGCGCGGGATATCCGTCTGCACACCCGCGCCATCGCCTTCGCCATCGACAAAGCCGGAGCGGTGACCCATGTTGGCCAGCGCGCCGAGCGCCCGTTTGAGCGTGCCATACGTGCTCTCGCCGCGCTTGCGCACGCTCAAGATCAACGCGCAAGCGTCGTGCTCGGGGCCGTAGGGCTGCTGCGGTGAAGTGTCTGTGCGAATCTGTGTGCTTACCATTCCAGCGCTCCCCTTTGATGTGCTGCGACTGCGCGAGCCGATCGTGGTCGATTGGCTTGCGCAGGAACGGTTTCGTATCACGGATATGGGAGATATCAGCCTGTGGGACGGCTTGTGCAGTCTAGAGTAAAGGAGAATGGGAAGATGTTAAATTAGCAAATCAATACAAAGCCGGGTGTGAAGGCGGTGTGCAGATCGCACGTGGCGGCGCGCATTAGGCACACTGCCAAAAACGGGCCGCGGTGGAGTTGGGCACTATGCCCGGCGGTGAGTTTGCGGGCTGGGACGTGCCACTCGACATGCGCCTCTGCTATAGTATGGGCAGCCGATGCGACACGGAGAGAACGCGCGCGCCGCGCGATCGCAGGCTCACGTCAATGTCCGGGATACCATGACGCTCACTTTGACGGACGCTCAGCTTCTCAAGCGAATCGATCAGGGGGATGAAACCGCGCTGCTGGAGCTGCACGGGCGCTATGCGTCGCTGGTGTATTCAGTGGCGTATCGCGTTCTGAACGATCGCATGGCCGCGGAAGAGGTTACGCAGGACACGTTTCTGCGGCTATGGGACAAGGCGCACACCTACGACAGCGCGAAGGGTGGGTTCGTGCCTTGGCTGCTGACAATCACGCGCCGCCTTGCCATCGACACCTTCCGCCGCCAGAACCGCGACCCGATGGGCCAGACGATGCTGATCGACGGCGATCGCGAGCGCTGGGAGCACGTGCTAGTCGGAGAGCACAGCGATCTGCGCCCGACGCTGATCGCTGTGCTGTACGATTTGCCGGAAGACCAACGGCAGGCGATTGAGCTGGCGTACTTCTACGGGATGAGCCACAGTCAGATCGCGGAGTATCTGCACCTGCCGCTCGGCACCGTCAAGACGCGGATTCGCAGCGGGATGGAGCGGCTGCGCGTGGCATGGGCCGCCGAACCGTCGCGCAATCCGAATTCAACAGATCGAACGTAGAGATTGTAGAAGCATTCTGTGAAAGATGTCACGTAAGCTTGGCAAGACGACGCGTAATGAGGATCGCTCGCAACCGGTATGACGCACGATGATATAACCGAACTACTGCCGGGATACGCGCTCGGCGCGCTGGATGAAGACGACCGCCACCGGGTGGAAATGGCGCTTGCCTCGGACCCGGACGCGCGCGCGCAACTGGCAGAGTATGAAGCCAGCGCGCGGGCGCTAGTGGCGCTTGCGCCATTGCATCCTGCGCCGGAGCGCTTGCAAGCGGATCTGCGCGCTCGCCTCGCTGCCCGGCAGGAGACGACGCAGCCACATATCAGAACAGGGAGGACTTCCCCCTGGGGCTTGGTTGCGGTGGCGGCGGCGCTGGTTCTGATCGTTGCCGGAGTGCTGGCGGTGCTGCTGCTTTTACGCGACGACGATGAGCTGCCTGCGGAAGACGGCGAGGCGCTGTATACCGAGCTGGCTGAGATGGAAGGCGCGCAGCGGTACAGCGTTGTGCCGGGGGAGGTCGATCCGGACGTGTCCGGCGAGCTCGTCGTGTCGCCCGAAGGTGACCGCGCCGTAATTCGTATCGAAGACCTGCCCGAGCTGACGGACGAAAACGTGCTCCAGTTGTGGCTGGTGGATGCGGAAGGCGCGCGCACCAGCGGCGGGTTGTTCCGGCAGGCCGCCGATGACCCGCTGTATATCACGATTCCGCTGGACGCGCCGTTCAACGCGTATCGCGGATTCGGTGTCTCGCTGGAACCGGCGGGCGGCAGCCCGTATCCGGACCGTCCGACCGGCCCGCGCATGCTCAGCGTGCCAATCGACGCCTGACGCGCACACATTCGCGCGCTCAAGTCAACGAAACGGGGCCCCATCGCTGGATGAGGCCCCGTAGTCATGTCGGGCATTGCGTAGTCTGGCGCTTGGGCTAGCGGTTCGCCAGATAGTTGAGTACCGCCTCGCGTTCTTCTGGGGTGAGCTGCGCCCCGTAGCCGATCATGCGGTCGACGGTCGCGGCCCATTCGTCGGCGGTCTTCTGCGCCTGATCGATGCGGTCGCGCGTGTGGCAGACAGTGCAGCGCTCGCTGATCAATGCGTTCCCGTCGTGCGCCGCGCCCATGTCTTCACCCTCGGGCGCCATCTCTTCCTCGGGCGCGGCTTCTTCTTCCGGCGCCATCTCTTCTTCGGACATCATCTCGCCCTCGGCGCCGCCGAGGTTGATCGGGCCGACGACGACATTCCCACCGACGCGAACCGGGCCATCAGCCCCTTCGACCGTGCCGAACTCGTACACACCTGCTTCACCGGTGTCGTAATGCAGCATCGGGAAGACCTGCTGCGCCGCCTGCATGGGGTCGACTGGGATGCGGATATTCTGGCTCAGCCCGGCAGGGAGCGGGTACGACGCGATTACCGGGCCCGGCCCGCCATCCTGGCTGCTGTGAACCGCGATCCAGCCGGGCGCGTCGAGCAGCGCGGCATCGATCACCAGCGTGTCCATGTCTAGCGTCTGGTCCTGCATGGTCAGCGACGGCGCCGCCTGGATCGGGAAGGTCAGCACCGCGTCGTTGACGCGGACCGGGCCATCAGCCCCTTCAACCGTGCCGAACTCGTACACGCCCGCCTCACCGGTGTCCACGTGCAGCATCGGCCACAGCACCGGCGTCACGCCTGCCGGATCCAGCGAGACCGAGACATTCGTGTTCAACCCGTCCGAAACCGCAGTGTAGCCGATCACCGGGCCGGGGGAGCCGCCGCCATCGGCGTGCACCACCAGCCAGCCGGGGCCTTCCGAAAGCACCGATCGCGCGACGAGGGTTGGTTCTGCCATCGCTTCCATATCGTCGCCGCCGAGCACAAGCTGGCTGTTAACGCGCATGTGCGGAACGGTCGAGAATGAGGTCACCGCGGTGCGATCGTTGACGCGCACCGGGCCATCGGCCCCTTCGACTGCGCCGAACTCATATACGCCGATCTCGCCTGTGTCGAGGTGCAGCATAGGCCACAGCGCGCCGGTCGCTTCGCCTGAGAGTGCCACGACGACGTTGCTGCTCAGCCCGGCGGGGACTTCCGTCTGCCCCAACACCGGGCCGGGCGAGCCATCCGCATCCGAGTGAATCACCAGCCAGCCAGGTTGCTGCGCGATGACGGTTCCAACTGTGACCTGCCCATCGGCCACAAACTGGTCTTGCGCGTCGATCAGGTCAATGTTAAAGGGCGGCGTGACCACCTGCTCGTTGACGCGCACGGGGCCATCAGCGCCCTCGACCGTGCCGAACTCATACACGCCCACTTCGCCGGTGTCGGTGTGGAGCATAGCGTACAGTGTCGGCGTCGCCTGCGTTACGTCGATCTCAACGGCCAGGTTGTGCGTGGCGCCGCTATTCAGCGCGCGATAGCCAATCACCGGGCCGGGGGAGCCGCCACCATCCGCATGAATCACCAACCAACCGGGGCCGTCGCTGACGATCTCCGCGATCGTCACCGTCCGATCCAACACAACCTGATCGGCAACCTCGACCGATGGCGTGCCCATTTCTCCCTGCGCGCCAGCAGGTAGCGCCATTGCCAGCGCGACTAACAGGGCGACCAAACCGAACAAACTCGCTTTACGTGATCGCATGTTTCCCTCCGAAGACTCTTGGCATCCGCCCGAGAGGCGGTTGTGCCCTTCACTACGCAGGAAACAGCGCGATCGGATTGCGCGACTTGATGTTTCTATGTTAGGTGGAGTGACAAAAGTACCATACAGCGGATCAACTTACGCCGTGCACTGGCACACGCGCGCGCCGCCAGCTATCGGAATCGGTCCAGGTCTCGGCGGGCGGATCGAGCGGGCGCGTTTCGGTGGGCGGTAAAGCGAACTCGATCGCCTCGTACGCGAGCGGGCAGCCCGCGTGAACTGGCTCCGCGCTCAGCGCGAGCGTGTCCGGTGTAGTGCGAACGGTCAGGCGCAGTTCGGTATAGGCGCCGCGCCGGTACGCGAGCGAGTGGCCATCGTCCTCGACGAGCGTGAAGTGCGCCTCGCCCGATTCTATCGGGGGATAGGCGCGCACCTCGCGCCAGTCGTCCGGCTCGGCGCCGACATTGCGCACCGGCTTGCCAAGCGGGATCAACGCTCCCGCGCGCGCCAGCAAGGGAATGCGGTCCAGCGGCGCGTCGAGCGTGACCGTCTGCCCGCCGGTGTAGCGCGTTCCATTCGCGTAGTCATACCAATCCGCGCCGGCGGGCAGGTACACGCCTCGCGAGGTAGCGCCCGGCTCCGTCACCGATGCGACGAGCAGCCCTGGCCCCAGCAAGAAGTCGAACGATTCTGTCTGGCAGCGCGGGTCGTCGGGAAAGTGGTAAACCAGCGGACGCAACATCGGATGCCCGGTGCGCGCCATTTCGACCGCCAAGCTGTAGAGGTACGGGATCAGGCGATAGCGAAAGCGCAGCGCATCGCGCACCAGCGACAGAACTTCCGGATACATCCACGGCTCGTTGACGGTCCCGTCCTCGTTCCACGAGTGGATCGTGAAGCGCGGGTGGAAGATGCCGTTCTGCACCCAGCGGACGAACAACTCGGGATCGGGCTTTGGTCCGGCGAACCCGCCGACATCATGCCCCATGTTCCCTAGACCAGACAGCCCCAGCCCCAGCCCCATCGGGATGTTCCAGCGCAGCGTTTCCCATGAGGTGGTGTTGTCGCCAGTCCACGTTTGCGCATACCGCTGGATGCCAGGGCTTCCGGCGCGAGACAGTACGAACGGTCGCTCGTCGGGGCGGCGCTGCGCGAGCGCTTCATACGAGCAGCAGCTCATCAGCAGCGTCTGGATCGGGCGCGCCATGCCCATCGGAATCGGTTGCCCGAATCCGTCTGCCTGCGCGCTGTCGTCCCACACCTCGAACTCGTTGTTGTCGTTCCAGATCGCGTCGATGCCATGATCGAGCAACGCGTCCGCGATGCGCGCCTGCCACCACGTGTACCCCGCGCGGCTGGAGAAGTCCACATAGCTGCCGGGCGCAGTCTGGTAGGCGCCACCGCTCCAGAACAGGTTCAGTTCGGGCCGGTCGCCGCTTGCGGAGCGGATGAATCCCCCACGCGCTGCGAGATCGTCATAATGCGGATGTGTTGTCAGCAAGTACGGCTTGATATTCGGCGTGAGGCGGATACCCCGGCTGTGGAAGCGCGCTGCCATTGTTGCCGGGTCAGGGATGCGTTGCCGGTTCCATGTGAAGACGTTGCGTCGCCCTTCCGCGTCGGTGCTGTAGCCGGACGACAGGTGGAACAGATCGCACGGGATGTCGTGCTCGTCGCAGAGGGTGACGAAGCGGCCAAGCTGCTCCTGGGCGTTTGGCGCTTCGGTGTAGGCCATCGTCGAGGCGAGGTAGCCGAAAGACCAGCGCGGCGGCAGCATTGGGCGCCCGGTCAGTGCCGTGTATTTTTCGACGACTGCTTCGATAGATGGCCCGAAGATCAGGTAGTAGTCGAGGTCGCCGTCTGCTGCCTGGTAGGCGCGATAGTACCCGCCGCGCAGCGCGTTGACTTCGCGCCCCATGTCGAAGACGGTCTCCGACAAGTTGTCATAGAAAATCCCGTAGGCGACGCCAAGTTCCGGTACGAGCGTGATGTAAAACGGGATGTGCTTGTAGAGCGGGTCGGTACGTGCCGCGTCATAGCCATAGGCGTCCACGTTGCACATCCGCAGGCGCATCCCCGCTTTGTCGAGCGGTCCGGCCTTCTCCCCAAAGCCGTAATAGCGCTCGTCCGCGTGCCGCGCCATGTGATGAAACACCGCGCGTCCGGCCCGATCATAGGTATAGGCGCGGGTGGGGATGTCCGCCGCGAATTCCTCGCCCGACGGAAGCCGCCACACCAGCCGCAGATCGCCGAGACGGACGTCCACCGCCAGCGCGTCCGTGCAGATGGTGAGCCCCTCTGGCGTTTCCTCAACGCGCAGCCCTGGCCGGGGGAAGGGGGAGAGGTCGCCGCGCGATCGCCCTTCGAGCGGCACATCCCCCGACGCATCGACCACGCACCACGTCCGGTCGAGTCGGGGCGAGCCGTCCGGCCAAAGCTGCACGCGCACCAGATCGTGATCGAGCACGCTGATCGCGCCGCGCTCGCCGCGGTGCCCGGCGAAGTGGAGTGAATCCGCATCGCGCGTCCGCAGCGTCACGTCTTCCAGGCTGACCAGATGCATGGGGACCCCTTCTCCCTGATGGTTTATCCTTTTAGACCGGTGGTCGCGATCCCGGTCGTGATGAAGCGCTGCAAGAAGGCGAAGACCGCGGTGATGGGCAGCAGCGTGAGGACGGTCATCGCCAGCACGTAATGCCACTGAATTTGAAGCTCGCCCTGGAAGGAGTTCAGGCCGACCTGCAAGGTAAATAGCTCGCTACGATTGAGCACGATCAGCGGCCAGAGGAAGTCGTTCCAGCGCCACATCACCGAGAAGATCGTCAGCACGGCGAGGGCAGGGCGCGCCAGCGGCAGCACGATCTGCCAGTAGATACGCCATTCCGATGCCCCGTCAATGCGTGCCGATTCGAGCAGTTCGTCTGGAATTGTGAGCATGTACTGGCGCAGCAAGAACACGCCGGTTGGCGTTGCCGCGCCAGGGATGATCACCCCCCACAGTGTGTTGTTCATATTGAGCTGCGTGATCACCAGGAAGACGGGCACCAGGATGACCGAGATGGGAATCATCAGCGTCGCGATGATCAGGACGAAGATCGCGTCGCGCCCTTTGAACTGGTACTTGCTCAGCGCGAACGCGGCCATGCTGTTGATCACCAGGGTGATCAGCGTGGCGACGATCGTCACGATCACGCTGTTTTTAAGGTACGTGCCAAAGCGGAATTTCTCGAGTGGCTCCGTGTAGTTCTCCCACGCGAGGCTGAGGCGCTCGATCGGCTCGCGTGCGTCGATCGGCACGCGGATGCGCTCTTCATCAGTCGGTTGGGTCGGGTTGGCGGGCAGTTTCTCGGGGTCGATCATCTGCGCCTCAATCCCGACGCGGCGGATCTGCGCCAGCACGCGCTCTTCACCGTCAATTGTGACGAGATATAGGGGCAGCGGCTCGTCGTAACCCTCGATCTCGACTGTCTCCTGCGCGTAGGGCAGCAGACGGGGCGGGAACTCGATCAGTTGCCCCTGCGTTTTGAAGGACGACAGCGCCACCCACAGCACCGGACCAAACATCACCAGCGTGCCCGCCGCGAGGTACAGATAGCTGAGCACATCTGTGATGTCCATCCGGCGGCCACCGCGCTTGCGGATCAGGAAGTTGCGAATTGTGGTCATGTTGCTCCCTCTCCGCTAGGTCGCTTCGGACTTGCGGCCAAGCCAAAGCTGGACCAGCGTGAACAGCATCAGCACGCCGCCGAGCAGCACCGACGCCGCCGACGCCAGTCCTCGGCGCGGAATCTGCGCGGCGAAGCCGGTTTCGTAGATGTACTGAACCATGTACTTAGTTGCGGTCCCGGGGCCGCCGCCGGTCAGCACGAAGACCTGATCGAAGACTTGCACCGCGCGGATCAGCGCCAGCACCAGCACGACGAACATCGTTGGCATCAGGAGCGGCAGCGTGATAAACCGGAAGCGCTGCCACGCGCCCGCGCCGTCGATCTCGCTCGCCTCGTATAACACGCCGGGGATCGCCTGCAGCCCGGCCAGCAGAATCAGTGTGTAGAATCCCATCTGCGCCCAGATGCTGATCAAGATCACCCAAAACGTGGCCCAATCCCGCTCTAGCAGCCACTGCACCGGCTCGCCGCCCACCCCAGAGATCAGCCCGTTGAGCAGTCCGAATCGCTGCAGGATCCATTTCCAGATCAGGCCGACGACCACCGGCGAGAGAAGCACCGGATAGAAGAACACGCTGCGAAAAAAGCCGCGCGCGACGATCTCGCGGTTGAGAATCACCGCCGTTAGCAGCGCCATCAACACCATCCCGCCGACCTGAAACACCACGAAGACGGTCGTGTTTTGCGCCGCGCGCCAGAACATATCTTCGGCGCAAGAGTTCGGATCGAGGAAGTTCGCGCAGTCGAAGATCGTCTCGTAATTGTCCAACCCAACCCAGGTGCGGTCCTGGGGCATAAGGCGCGTCCCCGCTGTGCCGGAGTAGAAGAAATTGAGCAGCATCGGGAACAGGACGAAGATGCCAAAGATGAGCATGTTCGGCAGCAGGAAGAAGTACGCCATGCGGCGCGCGCCCAGCCAGCGTTCGAGCGGGTTGATCAGCAACTCAATCGCCGCCATCAACGCCTGATAGACGCGAAAGAGCGCCTGGCCGAGCCAGCCGATCACGCTAGAGGGCGGGGTGGGTTCGGGCGCGCGCTCTGGCGATGGCTCAGCGAGTTGCGGGGTATCGAGCATTAAAACCTCATTTCCAGAGGAGCGGCGTTTGCGCACTCGGGCGGGATCAGCCGCTGGCAGGCCCCGATATACGGCGCCTGCCAGCAGCCGCTTATGCTATAACAGGATGGTTACTCAGTTTTCGAGCTCAGCCAGGCCCGTGTCGATATCGTTCTGGGCGCGCTCAAGTGCTTCGTCCAGCGTCAGCTCGCCGACGATCACCTGGGCGAGACGGTCACGCGTGGAGTCGAAGACAATGCGATTGTACGCGTAGCCCTGCAGCTCAACGGCCAGCGGCTCGATGTCTCCGACCATCGAACTGAACTGAGCGAGCGCCTGGGCGGCCAGATCGAGATCTGTCTCGAAGGGAATCTCACTCGCGCCAAGCCCGGCGTGCGCGGGGATGAACAGCGTACGCGCATGGAACTCGCGCAATACATCTTCCTGCGCTAGATACTCGAGGACGCGGGTCACTTCTTCAGGATGCTCGGTGTCCTTAATCGCGACGACTGCTGCGCCACCCGGAATACCCGTGCAACCCGCTGGCCCGCAGGGGAACGGAACGACTTCCCAGTCGAACGCGTTACCGATCACGTTGCTGAACTGCTGAACTTGCCAGCTTCCTGACATGTAGCACGCAACGCGGGCGTTGGCGAAGTCCTCATTCGCGCCAACATAGCCCGGCGTGGCCGCCCACACGTCGATCAGCGCCGTGCCGTCTTCGTGCCACTGCACGAACAGCTCGGCCATGGCGCGGAAGCCCTCGTCGGTCACCATCGGGTGCCCGTTCTCGTCAAAGTACTGCGCGCCCATGCTGATCGCTGGCCCGGCGAAGCGGTGCCCGGTGCGGTCCATCGCAAAGCCGAAGACATCCGCCCCGAGCGCGTCGCCCACAGCCTTGCAAGTCTGGCCCCATTCTTCCCATGACACCTGCTCGTTCGTGTCGCTCGGAACCTCAACGCCCGCCTGCTCAAAGAGCGTGCGGTTGATGAACATGCCGGTCACAGTGAGCTGGTTCTGCAGCCCGTAGATACCTTCGGTGTCACCGGGCAGACGCAGCCACTGCAGGTACGGCCCGAAGTTTTCTTCCCAGTAATCCGGATCGGACAGGTACGGGCGCATATCCATGTAGTACTGCGCGAGGCCGCCCAGGTCTGTCACGCGGGCGATATCCGGACCTTCGCCAGTCTCAAGCTGCAGCGGTAGATTCTCAAGGATCGCGCTGTAGGGGA
The DNA here is from genome assembly GCA_964626105.1 of uncultured Thermoflexus sp. Classification (GTDB taxonomy): domain Bacteria; phylum Chloroflexota; class Anaerolineae; order Aggregatilineales; family Aggregatilineaceae; genus DYGX01. The sequence continues at coordinate 10,073 of CAZVCM010000020.1, read as the reverse complement.
CGGTATCGACGACGACTGTGATATCGGGATTCTCGGCCTCGAAGCGGTCGAGCAGATCCCGCAGGACTTCGCCTTCGTTCCCATCATCGTACCAGGTGATCCGCAGCTCGACTGGCTCCTGCGCGCCAGCAAACGTAGCTGGAAGCGCCAGCGTCGCGATCAAGAATAGCATTAACATCGTGCGGAACTTCATTATATATCCTCCATAACGATTGAAAGTGCTCGAAAGCGCAAAGACTGACACAAGTGTGCGGATTCGAACCTCCTTTCACTAATGTATCTATTAAACCGTGTTTTGACCCAAAACGGTAGTTTTGATGACTCAAACGCGTCCCGATACCCCGAAAACAGGTATGTGAGACGCGCGAAAGAAGTGATTGGGTGGCGCCCCGAATGAGGCGCGCGCTTACTCGGTGCCGCGCTCTAGCTCTTGCGCGGCGAGTCGCTCGATGAGGTCAAACGTGGCTTCTGCGTCCGCGACCTGCTGCTCAAGCCGGGCGCGGAGCCGTCCCCGGCGGGTCGGCGTGCAATGGCCCCACGCGCCAGCGGTCTCGAGCGCGGTGGCCCAACTCGCACGTTTTTGCTGGGGCGTCTCCCAGCGGCGCAGCACCTCGAGGAAGGGCCACAGGCACGCGGAATAGCGCACGTGCGCGGAGAGCAGCAACGCCTTGAGGACGTACGTATCGCGATCCGGGGAAAGCGGGTTCAGGCGTGGAATGCCGTAGCGTTCCTCGTGGATCAGGTCCAGGCCGGGCGCCAGCCACCATGCGCTGGTATTGAGGATCAGGTCTTGCACGTGCGGCCACGCGAGAATATTGCGGAAGCGGATGGTTAGCGACTCGCGGAACGGCATATCGATCTCGTCAAAACTGGTCTCGCCAGGCGTGCCCGATTGGAAATAGCCTATGTTGCGCGCCGCGTCGCTTTCCGTCCCATGCAGAACGATCTCGCCGGGCATACCTTCCGCCAGCACAAGATCGGGGTGGGTGGTGTGCGCGCGCATCGTCCAGCCCAGCGGGCGCGTGAATTCACGCTCGAATAGCGCGCGGTCGCGTTTCCATAACATCCATAGGAAGTGGAAGAGCGCGCCGCGCTGCGCGTTGAACTGGATCGGCCCCACGCTGATCCCGGCGCCGAGGTCGTAAGCATTTACTGCTTCGAGGCGGCCTTCGGTGCCCGCGATCACGGGCAGGTAACAGTCTGGCTCGACGACCGGATAGCGCGGCAGCGGCATTGTCACCGCATCATGGAAGCTGACCGCGGCGCCGCGAAACTGGCGATTGGGCTGGTCTACCCGCCACACCGCGAAGACCGGCCCCGCGTGCGTCGCCATCAACAACCGCAGCGCGGGCATCGAAAGCGAGTTTAGCCATTCTTCGGTCAGCGGCGTGCCGAGGTTCGAGAAGTGTGACGCAGCAGTGAGCAAGCGCGCGATCCACCGCTGGCGCTGATCGTCGCGGTCCTGATCGGCCAGCGCGTAATACTCGCGGGCGCGTGAAAGCTGCACCCAGCGCGTGGTTGGTTGGAAGGGGTCAGCCGGCATATAAACCGCCTCGCCGTCGATCACCAGCAGGCAGACCTCGCGCGCCGCATCGAAATCGAGCACCAGCGGATGCCCCAGCGCGCCCGGCGCATGCCACGAAAATACGCTGAACGTACTGCCTGCGAAGAGAT
>CAZVCM010000020.1:0-8389 GCA_964626105.1 uncultured Thermoflexus sp. | reverse complement strand
AGAGATGCCCGGTAATGAGGCTGTTCCCCCGGCGGTTGAGCGCGTGCTGCAGCGCCGCGTCCGCATCCCCGGCCATGTGCACAGGCGCGTCTGCCGTTGGCTTGACGGCGAGCGCACGTCCTTCGAGCGTGATCGTGCCGAAGGGGTTTGTCAAACCGGGTGCCGCTTCTGGCGCGACGAAGCTGTCTTCGCGTTCGGCAGGCGTGTCGTTGTCCGGCTCATCAAAGCTGAAGTCAAAGGGTGGCTCATCGTGAGAAGACATCATGGCGGCGGTTGTCCTCATGGCGTGCCAGCAGAGAAGCTGCTGCCTAGGATACCACACTTCGTCCCACTGCGCGGACGGCGCGGGCGCACTTGCACCCGGAAACATGCCAAATGCCGGTACACCGCCCCAGGCGCGCCGGGCTATAATCTGTCACGATAAAATGTGTGCGGCGCAGCGTGTAAGGAGTGCGAGGATGACGTCACTTTTTGAGTTTCCAAACACCGGCAAAACCATTCGCCTGGGGCGAATTCTTCACCCTCACAAGCGCCGCGCCGCCGTCGTCGCGTTCGATCACGGGCTGCATATTGGCGTCATTCCCGGCGTGGAGCGTCCGGGCGAGATGCTGGAGCAGCTTGCCCGTGCGGGCGCGGACGCCTTCCTCGTATCGCCGGGGATTGCGCGGCGCTTCGCGAGCGTGTTCACCGGGCGGGGCGCGCCGGGGATGGTCTTGCGTGTGGACTGGACGAACCGCTGGCGCGAGCCCGATCTACTCGGCTCGTCTGAGGGGCGCGGGCGCATGATCGCGACAGTTGAAGACGCGGCCCGGCTCGGCGCGGATGCGGTGCTGACGTACATGTTCATCGGCTACGGCGACCCCGACGCCGAAGCGCGACAGGTTGAGGACGTCGCGCGGCTGGCCGAAGCGTGCGAGGCGCTGGGGATAGGCTGCATCATCGAGCCGATGGCGCGCGGCGAGCGGGCCGACCATGATATTTACCGGCCAGAGTTTATTGCGCTGGGTGCGCGAATTGCGTGCGAGATCGGCGCCGACGTGCTGAAGACTGACTACAGCGGCAGCGGCGAGAGCTTCCGCACCGTGACCGCAGCGGCGTTCCGCCCGATCCTGATCGCGGGCGGCCCGAAGACCGAGACCGTTCGCGAGGCGCTGGCGATGGTGCGCGACGCGCTGGATTCGGGCGCTTGCGGGATGTTCATCGGGCGGAACGTGTTTCAAGCGCCCGATCCAGTCCGCATGATGCGCGTGATGCGCGGCATCATCCATGACGACTGGACGGTCGAGCGCGCGCTTCAGGACTTGGAGTGAGCCGCATGGCCCCGGTTGACGCAGTAATTGCGGGGCATCTCTGCCTGGACATCTTCCCGCAGCTGGCGCCGGGCGATCTGCCGGAATTGTTCGTGCCGGGCAGAGTGGTCGAGATCGGGCCGGTGACGCTCGAAGCGGGCGGCGTGACGGCGAACACCGGGCGCGCGCTGCAGCGGCTTGGCATCGCGACGCGGTTGATGGGCAAGGTCGGCGACGACGCGTTCGGGCGGATTATCCTCGACCTGATCGGCCAGGATGACCCCGCGCTCGTCGAAGATATGATCGTCGCGCCGGGTGAGGCCAGCTCATACACGATTGTCATCAGCCCGCCGGGCACGGATCGCTTCTTCATGCATTGCGGCGGGGCGAATCACAGCTTCTCCGCCGAGGATGTGCCTTACGACCGGTTGCGCGATGCGCGGCTGTTCCACTACGGCTATCCCCCCTATATGCGGCGCATGTACGAGCGCGAGGGTGCGGAACTAGAGCAGATGTACCGGCGCGCGAAAGCGACCGGTGTGGTGACGGGACTCGACCTCGCGCTGCCCGATCCGCAGGGGCCGAGCGGTCAGGCCGATTGGCGTGGCATCCTGCGGCGGACGCTGCCGCACGTCGATCTATTCTTGCCCAGTCTGGATGAACTGGCGTTCATGCTGCGTCCTGGACTGGACGTGTACGCGCGTACCGATGACACGCTCATCTCTGCGCTGGCCGAGGAGTCGCTGGCGATGGGCGCGGGCGTGGTCGTGATCAAGCTGGGCGATCGGGGATTGTACGTTTGCACGGCGCCGCGCCTGACGTTTGCACCGGACGAAAGCTGGCTGGGGCGCGAGCTGTGGGCGCCGATCTTCCGCGCAGAGCCGCTAGTAGGCACGACCGGGTCTGGCGACACGACGATCGCCGGGTTCCTGGCCGGGTTCTTACGCGGGCAGACGCTCGAAGCAGCGCTGACGAGCGCGGTCGCGGTCGGCGCGTGCAACGTCGAGGCGGCGGACGCGCTCAGCGGCGTGCGCTCGTGGGACGCGACGCAAGCGCGCATCGCGGCGGGGTGGGCGCGCGGCCCGCTGGCGATCCACACGCCCGGCTGGCAATGGGACGACCCGCGTGCAGTCTGGCGCGGACCGCATGATAAAGGAGCAGCCTGATGGCGATTTCTGAAATGACCTCGACTGAGCGGTTTGCGGCGCGAATGGCCGGGCAGCCGGTCGACCGTATCCCGAATATGACGCTGGTGATGCAGTTCGCGGCGGACCAGATCGGTGCTCGGCTAGCGGACTATTACCAGGACTATCATGTGCTGTGCGAGGCGAATTTTGTCACGGCAGAGCGCTTCGGGCTGGACCTGGTGGACGCAATCAGCGACCCGTTTCGCGAAGCGGCGGACTTTGGCGCGGTGATCGAGTTCCCGGACGATAATTTGCCTGTCAGCCGCGCGCCGCTGATCCAGGATCTCTCCGACGTAGCGGCGCTGTCCTCGCCGGACCCGCTCGCGCGGGGGAGCCGTATGCGCGACCGCGTAGACGCGATCCGCCTTTTTCACGAACGCGTTGGCGGGCAGATCCCGGTGCAGGGATGGGTCGAGGGCGCGCTGGCCGAGGCCGCCGATCTGCGTGGCGTCTCGGCGCTGATGTACGACCTCTATGACCGGCCCGAGTGGGTGGAGACGCTGCTCGAAAGGGTGGTCGAGACTGCGATCGCGTTTGCGATTGCGCAGGTCGAGGCAGGTGCGACAATCATTGGCCTGGGAGATGCGATCGCGTCCCAGGTGAGCCCGGTGGCGTACCGGCGTTTCGCGCTGCCGTACGAGCAGCGGATATTTGACGCGGTGCGCGCAGCGGGCGCGATCCCCCGGCTGCATATCTGTGGCAACACAACCCGGCTGGTGCGCGACATGGCGCAGAGCGGCGCGCAGATCATCGACCTGGACTGGCAGGTAGATCTTGCCGCCGCGCGCGCAACGGTGGATGAAATCGACCCGTCAATCCCGCTCTGCGGCAACTTCGACCCGGTCGCCGTGCTGTACGAAGGTACGCCGGACGACGTGTGCCAGGCGGTCGAGGCGTGCCGCACAGCGGGCGGCGACAACTGGCTGGCGATGCCCGGTTGCGAAGTGCCGCGCGGCACGCGGGACGAGAACGTGCTCGCCATGCGGGATGCGCTTGCCGTGAACTGAGGGCGGTGATGAGAAAAGAAACGGCCCCTGCCGCAACAGGGGCCGTCGTCACTTTATGGGAAGATGCGCCAGTCTTCGCCGAGCAGCACAACGCTATCACCTGGCAGGCTGATTCCCAGCGAGGGGAAGTTACCGTCCGCCTGGTATTCCTCGATTGTGGCGGTGTAACCTTGTTCGTTCGCCATCGCCCAGCCAAGACGCTCGCTCAACGTTTGCTCAACCCAAACCTTGCCGAAACCACGCACCGGCGCGAAGTTGCCAGCAGGCGGCTCGCCGGTGTCCACGGCCTCACCTTCGACCCATGTATCAGGGTACGTCACCCAACTGCTGTCGTCCCCATATAGCACGAAGATCGTGTTCGTATCGCCGCGCCAGATCATGTAGCCGCCTTCGAAGGATTGCAGGGCAGCCGGGACCTCTAGCTGTGTAGCCGGGCAGAAGTCGGTGAGCGTCTCGTCGAACGCGCACTCGGCGATCGCGACTGTCACTTCCCGCGTGACCTCGCGTCCATCAGCGTCGGATACGACGAGCGCCAGCGTGATCGAGTCTTGCGCGTCTTCCGGGATGGCGTATGCCATACTGCCGCTGAGCGCCATCTGGCCGGGCGGCACGATCGGCTGGACCAGCGCTCCGCCGGGGCCGTCAAGCAGGTTCAGACCCACGAAGCTCGCGCCGGTGGTGGCCCAGGTGATGGTCAGGTAGTCGTCCACCTGAACCGGGTCGGGTGAGGCAGAGAGTTCGTCAATGCTAAGCGCGACCTCTTCACCCTCGCCATCTCCTTCATCAGGTTCGCCGTTCTGGCCCTCGCCCTCTTCGTCGGTTTCGCCGTTCGATTCCTCACCCTCTTCGCCGGTATCCTCTTCCTCGGTGGTACCCGGCGCGGTGCCAGTCAGGTTCCAGAACATGCCGGAGACGGTGCTGACGTACTCGTTCGCCCAGCCCTCAAGGTTTGGCTGCGCGATGCTGCGCACCCGCCACAGGCGGAACACCGACTGGTTGTTGGTGGCGAAGTTCAGACGATAGCAGAACGGCCCTTCGAGTACATCCACAGCCGACTCTGCGGCCACAAATCCGAGCGGAATCCCGCTTCCGTACTGGCTGCTGAACAGGCGCAGCCCTTCCGACGGGACGAGATCTGTCACATATCCGCGCTTGCCAACCGTGAGGCCATTCGACGGGCGGAACGGCTCAGTGTAGCACCACGCGGGGTCTACGACGTAGCTCGGAACGTTATTTGTGTTCCCGTTGATTGGCAGGGTGAGCTCGCGCTGGAGCAGCGTGGCTTTCGTCGTCCAGTTGATCAAGCGGACGCGCAGCGTGACGTTCGTCGCGCCCGGCTCCAGAACCGGCGCGGCCACGCCGTTGCCACTCGACGGCACCCAGGGATTCGGGCGTGGCAGCTCAACGTTCACGGTCCGGCCATCCGCGAAGACCTGCTCAAACACCAGGTTCGTATCGTCGGGCCGGCTCTCGACTGCCCAGCTCACAGGGATGCGGGCTGTACGCAGTGCAAGCTGATTCACGTCGACGCTGGTTGCTCCAGCGGTGAAAGATGTGATCGCGGGCGGTAGGCTGTCGCCTTCAATGATCGGGAGCGTGAACATTTGCTGATCGTAGAGTCGCCCGTCTAGCAGGTCGATCAGGCGGACGCGCAGTAGAATCGTCTCAACATCCCCATCAGGAAGCTGGGGCGCCGCGACGCCGATGCCGGACGAGTTCACCCACGGGTTCTCGCGGGGCAACTCAACGTTGACAGCGCTACCATCGGGCAACACCTGCTCGAAGTAGAGATTGGAGGTGACCGGGCGATTCGCAACGTTCCACGACACCGGGACGCGCGCGGACCCGTCACTCAGTTGCGCGCGGTTAACGAAGGTCGACGTGGTTGTGAAGCTCGTGATCGTTGCGCGGTCGCCAATGTCTGGTGCGGTTCCGGCACCGCTCGCGTCAATCGGTAGCGTGATGGTCGCCTCGTCATAGACTTCGCGGGTGAGCATGTTGACCATGCGCATCCGCAGTACGATCTCGGTCGCGTCTCCCTCTGGCATGATCGGTGCGGCCATCCCCTGGCCGGTGGACGCAACCCACGGTAGCGGGCGCGGCAGTTCCACATTGAGCGCCGACCCATCCGGCAGCACCTGATCGAACACCAGGTTCGCAATAAACGGGCGGTTGGTGGTATCCCACGCCACCGGCACGCGCGCGGTCCGCTGAATCAGCGCGTTGCGGTTGACGTTGGACAGCGGGGTGGTGAACTCCAAAATCTCGGGCGCAGTCCCGGTAGTCTGGCCAGGTGGCTCTGCGTTGGCCGCGGGAGCCACGAGGAGCATCACGCTGAGGACAAGCAAGAGCACCGACAATCGCTTCATGGATCTGCCTCCTATGTTGTGGTTGGAGCCCCCCTATGCGGACCCTTGCCCCCAGCGGCTCCTCTGCAACAGCAGGCGCGGGCGAGGGTAGGCGATAGTGTCGGACCGCCCAAATGGCCGATCCATTGGGCACGGCGGGCGGGTCTCTCGCTCAGAATTATCGCACGGCCTCTTATTTCACACAACAGTTTTGCTAGTCCTTAGCCAAACGAGTGGTTTGCGTTTGCCCTATGCTTAGAGCGCTGACACCTGATACGGTACCTCGATAGCACGTTGGTCCTGATTCTTCCGAGGGGGTTGAAATATGTCGTATAATCGGTAATGGGAGCATATGGCTCGACACATCTCTTAATCGTCCTAAGCAAAAACTGTACGCATTCTCTTCTGGCGCTTGGTCGCCTCTTTCTGATCGCACGAGTAGCGGACTGATGCTGAGACGTATCGTTGTTAAATTCAGGGAGCCCCGGCTATGTTGAAGTCTGAGGAGACGCTACAAACCGTCGCACAAACACTCACATTTCGGCACTTAACGCCTGACCAGTGGCGTATGTGGCGCCGCCTGATGCGTCGCCAACCGCAATGGTTTGTGCTGCGCCATGCGGGGAAGCGATCAGATCGCTGGCAGGCGGTCGCTGGGCCATTCTGCAGCCCGGATGACGCCCGCGCGGCGCTGAGCCAGCTTAACGGAGTAAATGCGGTCAGCAGGCGCGCCCCGGAGCGCTGGCAGGTGGCATCACTCACTGAGACGATGCGTGTATATCGTGGAAATGTCCCGCAACTGGTCGAAGACCTCGCCGCAGGCGAAGCGCTTGCGCTAAACGGTGCCGAGCCGCAGCCGGAGCAGGTTGCGCTGGCGTCGTGAGTTTTCGTGTTACCTCCAAAAAACACACTCGCCGGGTCAATCGCCCGGCGAGTGTGCTGTCAAACGACAGCGCCTTGTGGTGTTAGTTCTGCGAAGGCTTCACGCTGATCTGCTTTGGCTGCGCCTGCGGCAGCTTCGGCAGGGTGACGTTCAGCACGCCATGCTCGAAAGTGGCGTCAACATTCTCGGTGTCAATGGTGTTCGGCAGGCGGACGCTCCGCTCGAAGCTGCCGGTGCGGCGCTCGCGGTAGTGGTAGCGGTCGCCTTCGCGCTCGATCGTGTCGCCAAACTGGCCGCTGACGGTCAGCGTGTGATCGTCGATCGAGACGTTGACATTCTCCGGCTTCAGACCGGGCAGATCCAGGCGCAGGATGACTTCCTTGTCGTTCTCAACGACATCCATCGCCGGGCGCAGGAGCGGCTCGCTGCTGCTGCGACGGGTGCCACTGAACGGCCACGCACGCCACATTTCGTCGGCCATCTGCTCCAGGGTCTCGAAGGGATCATTCACTTCAACTTCGTTACGCGGGTTCCAACGAATCATGCTACGCATCGTACACCTCCAGTTCTTCAGTCTTGCGCGCTGCTTGTCGGACCAGTGTCCAAATAGAGCGTCTTTTCAGTCCGGCGCAGCGTATTTCTAACACCTACAATGATCGGACTGACGCGTAAGAATCGCGTCAGACGCGAGTCAGAAGTCGATCAACAATGTGTAAGAAACGCATAGGCGCATTCTCGCGCGTCTGTTGCGGAGCACGATGCCTTCTGGCATACTCAACCCGCGTTTTGCCTTTTGGGAAGCGAGCGGAATGACACGCGAAGAAATCACTCGCCTGACCGCGCTCTCGGCGTGCGCTGGGTGAGCGTCTAAGCTGGCCCCTGCGGCCCTGGCGCAGGTTCTGCGCCCCATTCAAGGGATGTTCGATCCAGCGGATCATCCTGACCTGCTGGTCGGTCTTGGCGCGCCAGATGACGCCGCGGTGTATCGCCTGGACGCGGAACACGCGCTGGTGGTCACGACGGACTTCTTCACGCCGATCGTGGATGATCCGTTCAGCTACGGCGCGATCGCGGCGGCCAACGCGCTTAGCGACGTCTACGCGATGGGTGCGCGCCCGGTGCTGGCGCTTAATATCGCCGCGCTGCCGCCCCAGCTACCGCTCGAGATCTCGAGCCAAATCATGCTAGGGTTGGCGGAGAAGGTGCGCGAGGCGGGCGCCGTGATCGCGGGGGGACACACCATCCAGGATCAGGAGCCGAAGGTCGGGCTAGCGGTGGTGGGCTTTGTGCATCCGGAGCGGTTGCTCGCCAAGTCAGGCGCGCGCCCCGGCGACGTACTGGTGCTCACCAAGCCGCTAGGCACAGGCTGCATTACGACCGCCGCCAAAAACGACCGCGCCGAAGCTCAGGATATCAGCGAGGCAGTGGAGTGGATGACACGCCTCAACCGCGCCGCTGCCGAGGCTGCGATCAAGGCGAGGGCCCACGCGCTGACCGATATCACCGGATTTGGCTTTTTGGGGCACGCGACCGAGCTAGCGACGGCTTCCGGGGTGGCGCTGCATTTCGACTATGACCGGATTCCCTTTTTGCGTGGCGCGTTTGCTTATGCCGAGCAGTGGATATTCCCCGGCGGATCGATCGCCAACGCCGAAGCGTTCTGCCGCAACAAGGA
>CAZVCM010000019.1:0-27543 GCA_964626105.1 uncultured Thermoflexus sp. | reverse complement strand
ACAACGGCGCGAGGTCGTCCGGCCCGACCGGCTTCTGCGTGCCGGGATGCAGCACCGGCGGCAGCGGCGGCGGCAGGTCCGGCACGATGTTGTACCACGCGCGCGGCATCTCGGACTCGGAGAGGACATACTTGGTGTGCAGCTTGTCGACCATGAAAAACTCCTTGTGTGTGACCAATGAGGCTGGTGGGATCGCGCCGGGGGAATCAAAACGCCCGTCCCCTCGGCGTTCAGGGACGAGCGTGCAGGCCCGTGGTGCCACCCTGATTAGCCCGGCACGCGCGGCGCCGGACTCACTCATTGCGCCTGAATAACGGGAGCGACCCCGGCGCGGCATTGCCTCCGCGCGACTCCCCGGTCCATTCTGCCCCTGCTGGCCCGGCCCGCCCTCTCAGTCGGTGAGGCGGTTTCCTGTCCGGCGCGAAGAGCGTACTCCTCCGGTTCGCAGTCGTTAGGGTGATAATAGGCGACGTGAGGTGGGTTTGTCAAGCAATCGCTGCGACTTCGCCCCCCGTCATGCTCAGCAGATCGTCGGGTGACAGGCGGAAGACGGCGCGCGGCGTTCCGGCGGCGGCCCAGATATCCTCGAACGCCAGCAGGTCCTGGTCGATGAACGTGCGCAGCGGCTCGCTGTGCCCCAGCGGTGGCACGCCGCCTATCACAAATCCGGTGCGCTCCCGTACGTAATCCGCGTCCGGCTTCTCGACCGGCTCGCCCAGCAGCCCCGCCAGCCGCTGCGGATCGACCCGGTTCGTCCCGCTGGCGATCACCAGCACGGGCGCGCCACTCTCTGCCCCGCGAAAGACGAGCGACTTGGCGATCTGCGCGACGGTGCAGCCAATCGCGGCGGCGGCCTCGGCGGCAGTGCGCGTCGAGTCCGGCATTTCCACCACGCGGCAGCGATCGTAACCGCGCGCGTTCAGCGCATCCTGCACTTTCTGGGCGCTGGTGTTTAGTGGTGCGGTCATGAGTCCCCCTCAATCGTCAGCAGGTAGAGCGCGTAATCGGTCGGGTCCACGTAGCTGATACGCGTGCCGTCAGGCGAGACGTGCCACTCGCCGTTCGCAACGCGGATCGGCAGATCGTCCGGATCGGTCAGCGTGCGGTGCTCGCCGGTCGCCGTGTCGTACAGGCCCAGCGCGTGCACATCGGTCGAGGCGTCGTAGCTCAGCGTATAGAGCGACTGGTCATCGCGCCAGCGGTACGCCCCGAAGAAGGGCAGCTTCTGCGGCGTGGCGCCCGGCTGCGTTTGCAGGGTGTAAATACCGCTGGCGTCCGGGTCGTCCTGAAACGGCATCAGGAACGCGATCTGCGCGCCACCCGGCGCGACCTGAATATCGCGCACATAGGGGTACGTGCCGAGCAGCACCGGCGCGGACTCCGCCGCGTCGATGTCCAGCAGGAAAAGCTGCGTGTCCGCAGTCCAGACGATGCGCTTGACCAGCAGCAGGCGGTGATTGTCCAGCCACATGCTATAGCCGCCCGCCAGCCGCTGCACCTGCCGCCGCAGGTTCCCGTCCAGATTGCTCACCCAAAACTCGACGCTTGGCGGCTGCGACTGGCCGGGGAGCAGCTCGCCGTTATAAACCTCCCACAGCAGGCGCGAACCGTCCGGCGAGACGGTTGGGAACGAGCCGGTCCACACTTCCCAGCGCGAGCCGTCCGTGTGGCGGATGACTTCCATGTTGCCGCTGCCCAGGTGGCGGACGGTTACCGTCGCGTCCGGCGAGACGGTAGTAGGCGGCGCTGGCTCGACGAACGTGCGCTCCGAGCCGTCAAGCGGCTGCCGGTACACGCCCGATGCAGCCTCGTCGCCTTCCGGCGCACGGTCGATCAGGAACAGCGCCTCGCGGTCGTTGGCGCGCCAGCGCGCGCCGAGGTTCCAATCTGCGTCAGAGACAAGCTCCCGCGTGACGGTCGCGTTCTCCGGCAGCGGCTCCAGGTGACGGTGTGCGGGCGTGTCCGGCGGTGCCTTGTACTCGCGCTTCGGCGGCCAGGGGTTGAGGTAGCGGTTCCGCCAGTCCCCACCGAGCCGGATCTCCGGCTGGTCCTCGATCGTCATGTACTGACGGGGCGCGTCGAGGTTCTGCTGCAACTCGCTGTCTACCGGCCCGATGCTGGCGAGCATGTGCCAGTTTGCCTCGATCAGCGGGATCGGGTTGTACGCGAAGGCGTAATCGGTGCTGCGAATTTCTAGGTGCAAGTGCGGGCGCGATGAACACGACAGGTCCGGGTCGCCGGTGACGCCGATCTGCTGCCCGCGCTCAACCCGGTCACCGCGCACGAAAGGCGGCTGCTGCGACAGGTGCCCGTAAAACGACGTGTATCCGGTGCCGGGGTGTTCCAGCGCGAGGGTGTGCGGCCCGGTCGCGAAGCCTTCTGCATCCACATAGTCCACCTCGCCATCTGCAATCGCGTAGACGGGCGTGCCGCAGCGCGTTTCCAGGTCGATGCCAAAGTGCATCCCCTGTCCGGCGGGGTACCACACGTTGCCATAGTTGAAGGCTGAGGTCGTGTTGCCGTAATGCTGCTCATAGAGCCATGTCGCCGGGCCGGGTGGGTCCTTCAGCGGCAGCGAGAATGGTGGCCCATCGACCTCTGGCTCCTCGGTCGGCGGGTCGTCTTGTCCGGCAGCGCGGGGCAGCCCTGGCGCGATCAGCAGCAGCGCCAGCCCGATGATCAGCATGTGCCGCAGCCACCCGGATCGATTGCGTTGTGTCATGTTTTTGCGCTCCAGCACACGTGTTTCCCTGCAAAAACGCGATGTATTCAATGGTAACAACAATGGCGGCGGGTGGCCCTCAGGCCGAGGTCGCCGCGTCGTTGGTGGGCTCAGAAGGCTTGCGTGCTCGCCCCAGGCGCGGGCGATCGCCCAGGATGCGCGCGAGGTTGTACTGCATGATCAGCCCGACCGCTGCCAGCAGCGCCATCACCGCCGGGCTGAGGCCGAGCGCGCCGCCAAGCAGCAGCGCACCAATCATCGCCGTCATCGCGAACAGCAGCCAGTAGAATAGCGCGACGAACAGCACCCCGCCGATCAGCCCGCCGAGGATGATCATCAGCGTCGGATTCCAACCGATCAGATCGAGCGCTAGCGCCGCGCCGAAATACGCGCCCAGGCCGAACACCATCACGTCGTGGAAGATCAGCGCCAGCAGGCCGCCAAGCCCGGCGCCGATCACCAGCCCGAGCAGCGCGACGAGCTCGCTGCTTTCAGACGCGCCAAAGCGCGCCCCGATCAACGCGCCGAGGATCAAGCCCGGCAGCGCGATCACGCCGCGATAGATGCGCCAGCCAGCAACCAGCAGCACCAGCCCGCTCAGGATCAGGATCGCGCGCACGACCTGCGGCGCAACTCGCACGTTGTCCATCTCAAGATACGAGCGGACGCGCTCAACTAGCGCGCGTGGCGTGGTTTTGTCTGGTGCGCGCAGTTGGTCTTGAATATCCTGCACAAAACGCTTGTTATCTGGGGCGCAACCACCCATCAACGCGCCGCCCAACGCCAGCGCCACCAGTAGCACGCCGAGCGTCAGCAGCCGGCGGTACGGGCGCGATGGGTGGACGTGCAATGTCATCAAACAAAGCCCCTTGATCAGGTGGTCCGGACGCAGACACACAGGATTCTAGCGGCTGCGCGCCGATTTGTCGCATCCTCACTCATCTGACAAACCGGTCAGGCGTTCCCTACAAAATAGCTGTCGCACGCTTCATCCAACAGGCTCGGACTGAGCTGCGGCGGGACGCCTTCATACTCGCACATCGAGACGACGATCCGCAAAATGTCGCGTGGGTGAACGGATTGCAGCTTGCGCCCTGTGTCCCGATACCAGCGCTGTAACAGGTGGCTGAAACTATCGCGGTCGGTGGGCACGCCGTACTGCTGCGCGGCCAGCGTCCAGATCTGGTAAAACATGCGCTCGTCCGGGCTGTCTACACGGACCTTCATCTGGATGCGGCGCAGGAATGCGTCATCAACCAGGTCGAGGGGGTTCAGGTTCGTCGCGAAGACGATCAACTGCCGGAACGGGACCTGGAGCGACTGCCCGCTTCGCAGGCGCAAGAAGTCATACCCCGACTCCAGCGGCACAATCCAGCGGTTGAGCAGTTGCGCCGGGCTGATCATCTGGCGGCCAAAGTCGTCGATCAGAAACATGCCGCCATTTGCTTTGAGCTGCAGCGGCGCCTCGTAAAACTTAGCGATCTCGTCATAACGCAGATCGAGCGCGTCAAGCTGCAGTTCCCCGCCGACCATGACGGTAGGCCGCTCGAACAGCCCCCAGCGCCGGTCGACTTCGTGGCGCGAGTCCGCCTTGAAGACCCTTAACTGGTCTTTAGTCAGCGTGATCTCGCGGAACAGTTGCGGGTCGTAGATGCTGATGATGTAGCCGCCGGTTGTCAGCGCGTACGGGATCCAGATCGGGTCAGCACCCGCGATCAGGTCAGCAACCGCCTCAGCGATGGTTGTCTTACCGTTGCCGGGCGGGCCGTACAGAAAGATCGAGGTCGAGGTGTTGAGCGCCGGGCCTAGCCGCCGGTGAAAGTTCTCTGGCAGAATCAGGTGCTGCAGCGCGGACCGCACTTCGGCGGGGCGGATGCGCAGCTTGCGGTTGGTCTGCAACACAAGCATGTTGGTGTACTTGTCGATCGGGATCGGCGCCGGGCCGATGTATTGGCTGCGTTCCATCGCATCGCGCGCGCGGCGGCGTCCGGCGTCGGTCAGCGAGTAGGTGTAGGTGAAGCGCCCCATCGATCCCGCGCTGGCGACCTCGACCAACTGATCGGCCTGCAGCCTGATGAGCATCTCGTCCACTAACGACAGCTCGAGGTGTGTGATGCTCGCCAGCCGGCGGACGTTCACATCCCCTTCCTGAAACAGCACGCGGAAAATAATATCGATCACGACACCGGGCGGAATATCCAGCTCGGCAAGCGTTTCCGGCGCTTTTAACAGGGATTTGAGGGTGTCAAGCTGCGTTGATGTGCGAGGAAGATTCTGTTCGGAATTAACCGCTTGGTCAAGCTGATCAGTGGTGTCGCTCATAGAGATGCCCCGCTTTCTATCCAAGGTTGCGTGCTCTCAACAGGGTGTTGTCTCCTGCCTGTTGAGAGCGTACTGCGCGTCGCGCACCTTATAGACGCGCCCTGCGCAAGCCCTCGCCGGAGCCGCCCGGCTAATCCCCACGCGGGCGGCCGGCTGAGGGCGACATCGGACGATGCACTAATTGCTTGATTCCCGCGTGCGCGGCGCTCACCTGTTCGGTGGCGTCATGCCCGCGCGATCATTTGCTCCAGATCGTGTAACGCTTGCTCATATGGGCCGCGCGGCTCGGCAATCACCAGCGGCACGCCCCGCCGGATCGCTGCGCCCTGGCCTCCTTGATAGGGAAGCTCTGCCACCAATGGGCGGCGCAGCGCGCGCTGGATCGTCCCAACCGGAACGTCCGGCATCGGCTGAACATGGCATAGCGCCACGCCGATTCGCTCGCGCTCGATACCGAGCGCAGGGAGAGCGCCCAGCGTTTGCTGCGCGGTTTGCACCGAGCAGAGGTCATCGGTCATCACCACCAGCACGATCCCCGCCATTTGCAGCGCGGCCAGGCTGGTCGCGTCCAGCGCCGAGAGATCGATAATCACGGTGTCGCGGTCGGCGGCCAGCGCGCGCACCACGGCGCGCACCACGCACGGATCGAGTCGCTCAATCGTCGGGGCAGGCGGCGCGCCTAATACCGCGACCTGCGACGGCGCATGTGTCGTCATCAGGCCCAGCACGTCCGCCGCTTCCGGCGCGCAAGGCGTCCCTAGCAGCGCGCCCCAATGTTGGGGCGTTGGCAGGTGCAGGTGCAGCGCAATATGCCCGCCCACCGCGCTCATGTCCAGCAGCGCGACCCGCTGCCCGTTGCGCGCCAGCAACAGCCCGAGGTTCACTGCGAGCGTTGTGCCGCCCGCGCCCCCGCGCAGGCTCGCGATCGCGATCACGTTCCGCAGCGGCGATCCGGCCTCGTCGTCCGCCGCGTTCGCGGGCATGTCTGCGCCGATGGGCTGGCGGGTTTCGACGCGCTCGCTGGGAGCATCCGTCGAACGGATCGGCTCGGTCAGCAGGTCGGTATGCACCCGATAATCCACACCCGCTTCGAGAACCGTCTGGACGCGCGCTGTCAGTTGCTGCGCGGTGACCGGCTTCGACAGAAAGGCGTTCGCCCCTGCTTCCAGCGCGGTTTGTTTGTCCATTTCTTGGCTGCGCGCGGTGAGGATCAGGATCGGGATGCGGGCGGTTTGCGGATTGGCGCGCATTCGGCGAACGACGTTGTACCCGTCCAAATCAGGCATCATGATGTCGATGATCGCCAGATCAGGCTGCCACTTTGCGGCCCAGGCGATGCCTTCCGCGCCCTTGTGCGTCGTCTCGACCTCATGGCCGACACGCTCCAACATCAGCCGCACCATCTGCAGCAGATTCAGATCATCGTCAACTACCAGAATCCGTGCCATACCACTTTCCCGCGAGGTATTCAGGCTCGAACTGCCGCTATTGTACCATCAATCAAATCTCGCCGTGCGCCGTGTGGCGCGTTTTTCAGGCGATATTCAGAGGCGCCGCCTGACGCGGCCCGCGCGCTCAGTCGTCCAGGACCGCAAAGACCTCGATCTGAGTGCGATTCAGCAAAATTGCGCCGCCGCCGAAGACGATATCGCGTTGAGCGGCGACCGTCGCGCTGGCGTTGAAGACCGGCATAAACCGCTCCGGCGTGGTGCGGACCAACTCGCTCACATTCACGCTTGGATGCAGCCAGATCGCGCCGCGCACCTCGAACCCCGCCACGATCGCCACGATCTCGCGCTCGACATGATCGCGGCCCACATAGCGGCCCTGGCGGTAAGGCAGGCCGTCTTCGAGACGCGTCAGGACGACGACGCCCAGCCGATCCTTGCGGACCTCTGCGGTCCGAAAGTTGCCGGTCAGCGTGGCGGGATCCAGCAGCGGCGAGATGAACACGCGCTCCACGTGCAGAAAGTGCGCGAGATTATCGTTCAACTGATCGAGCAAGGGCTCGCCGCGCACCGACACCTCGCCACTGGTGCGGTAGGTGCGTGTGAGAAAATCGGCGCTGATTACCTGCTGGCGTATCGTTCCGGTCATCTGTCTGCGCTCCTCGCGAAGACCGCGTTGCTTATCTCGCGCCTTCCAATCGATCAAGGGCTGCGAGCACGTCCGGTGCCAGCGTATCGAGACCTGGGTCGGCGGGGATGCCACTCTGCCAGCGCTCGCCGCGCGTGATGGTCGCCTCGGCGCGCAGGGCTTCCATCCACTGGCCAAATAGCGCCGCCTGCGCCTCGGCGCGATCCTGGTCGGTCAGCGGGCGGACCTCGCGCTCCAGCACTTCGAGCAGGTGCAGCCCTTGCTCGGTCTCGACCGGGCCGATCACCGCGTTCAGCGGCGCGATCTCCGCTGCCGCCGCGTAGCCGTCGACCAGATAACTCAGCGGGATCCAGCCCAGGTCGCCGCCGCGCTCTGCGCTGGCTTTGTCCGCTGACGCATCCGTGGCCACATCCTCGAACGCCTCGCCACCCGCCAGCCGCTCCTGGGCGGCGCGGATGCAGTCTTGCGCGATGGTACGCTGCGTATCAGTCGGCGCGGCGCCGGGGTCCGCCTCAAAATCGCACAGAATGTGGCGCGAGTGGACATGCAATTCTTCGGTGGGCGCTTGCGCGGCAACTGCGTCATAGAGCGCGTCCCACAGCGCTTCCATCGCGAAGACTTCATCGATCGCGTCACGCTCCAGGCTGGACGCTGCCTGCGCCGCCGCGTACCACTCGTCAATAAACGCCTGCGCCGCTGCGTCATCCGCCAAATCCTCGACCTCTACGCCGGTCCACAGGCTGAAAAAAGCGTCGCGTCGCGCGGCGATCTCCTCGTCGGATGGCGCGATTCGCAGGTTGGCAGCGGCCTCTTGCGCTAGCACTTCGTCTTCCATTTGCGCCAGGACCTGCGCGCCTAGCGCGCTGGATTCGCGCAAGCCTTCGAGCAGCGTGAGCGCGCGCCCGGCTGTCAGCCCGAGGTTTCCGGCGGTCAGCTCGTGCAGCTTGGCGATCTCTTGCAGATACTGCCAGCGGACGAACCGCACCCGCGCGTGAAAGTCGTCCACGGTGATCGCAGTGTCTCCTACCTGCGTCACCACGTCGGGATCGGTCTGCGCGACGGTCAGGTTTGGCGCGGCAAATGCCAGCCCGAGGCTCAGCGCAAGCGCCACGGCGACCAGTATCCATCGTTGGCGAATCCTCACAGGCGGTATCCTTTTAGCCTTATTCGATTTGCGGTGATCATAATTGGCACAGAAAACCGTAAAACTACACTCTGGGCATTCGGGAGTAGCAGGCGCGCGTCCCTGCTGCTGCCAGCCCTCTAAAGCAACTACCGTAATGATAGCCGATTGTATCGAACCGGGAAAACCGGACGAGGGTCATATGCTGTCATGACCCTCGCTGTCTGGTGTGCAGTCCTTCCATCCTTCCAGAACGAGGGAAGGAAAAGCACCGAACACGCCTCGCCTGTCCTCATTTTGGAGCACGGGCCGGGGGATGGGGGATTTCACCAGGGTAATAGCACAGTCTCTAGTTGGCAGCGTCGTCCGGCACGGGCGAGTTCTCAGGTGCGCGCGTGGGCTCAGGCATGAGCGGCGCGAAGACCTGCTCCTCACCAGCCATCGAAGCCGGGCCGTCTGGCTGTTCTACTACCAGAGACCGGACCGGCACGGCCAATTCCACTCCGCGATCCTGCATGATCTCCATGATCTTCAGGTTGATATCCTGCCGCGCCGCCTGGAAATCGTTCCAGCTCGGCGTTTTCATGAAGCAAATGATCATGATGTCGAGCGAGTGGGTGCCGAAGTCGACGAACTGGACGACGACCGAGTCCGGCTCGACCACTTCGTGCTGTGACAGCATTTCGCGCACGGCCTGCACGACCGAGAGCACCTTCTCCGGTGCGTTGCGGTAGTCGATGCCGAGCGTCATGTTGAGCCGCCGCTTGCGCAGCCGCGACCAGTTGCTGATGTTGGCGTTCATCACCGTCTTGTTGGGGATGGTCACCAGCGATTGGTCCAGCACGCGGACGCGCGTGCTGCGGAAGCCGACCCCCTCGACCGTCCCGGACACGTCCCCGATCACGATGTAATCGCCCACGATGAACGGCTCGTCCGCCAGGATCACGAAATAGCCGAACAGGTTGGACAGCGCATCCTGCGCCGCCAGCGCGACCGCCAGCCCGCCGATGCCCAATCCGGCGACCAGCCCGCCGACGTTGTAATCCCATTCCTCAAGGATGACCATCACAGCCAGCACAATGATCAGCGCTTTGAGGACTTGCTCGGCGGCGCCTTCCAGCTTGAGGGTATTGCGGCCCGGCTCGGTGGGGCGGCGCCAGGACCGGCGCCCGATGTGAATGCCGATATCCACCAGCAGCTCGACGGCGCGGTGCGCGGCCCAGAACAGCGCGATCGCCAGCAGCGACGACATCACTCGACTGACCACGTCGCGCACACCGCTCGACAGGTCGAGCGCCAGCGTCGCGATCCAGATGCCGATCACGCCTACCGCAAAGCGCAGCGGCGGCAGCAGAATCCGAAATAACCGGTCATCGATCCGGTTGTTGGTGCGCGTCGTGAGCCGGTTGAGCAGCGCGGGCAGCAGCGTGTCGAGCGCTTTGCGAATAAGCCAGGTGATGAGAAGAATCCCTGCGATGGTGACGAGTGTCGCGATGGTGCCGGTCGCTTCCTCTCCAATCAGGTCGTTGAGAAAATCCAGGTTCATGACGCTTTCCTTCGAACGAACGACCGGCGCTAGCGCCAGCCGTGAATTAAGTACGAGACAACCGGCTCGCCTCGGCCCCGCACCGGGCGCGGACCGATTCGCTCGGCGGCGATGTGGTCTGCCACGAGCCGCCACGTGTCTTCACTGATCACGATCTCGTTGCTGTCGGCCAGCCCTTCGAGGCGGCTGGCGAGGTTGACTGCATCCCCGATCGCGGTGAAGTCCATAATATCCGGCGCGCCGACGTTCCCGACGACTGCCTTGCCGCTGTTGATGCCAAAGTTGATGTTGAGCCGGAAGCGCGGGTCGAGCTGGGCGTGGAACCCCGGCAGCGCGTTGCGGATGTCGAGCGCAGTGCGGACGGCGCGCAGCGCGTGATCGGGCTGCGGTACGGGCGTGTTATACAGCGCCATCACGCCGTCGCCGAGAAACTTGTCGACCGTTCCCCCGTTGGCTTTGATGTGCTGCACCATCATCGTGTGATAGCGGTTCAGCACGTCCAGCAACTCTGCCGGGGCAGCGGCCTCGGCAAGCTGCGAGAAGTTCTCGAGGTCCGCGAACAGCACGGAGATATCGGTCTCGACGCCGCCAAGCTTGACGTGCGTTGGGTCTTCGAGCAACTGCTCGACGACTTCGGGGCCGACGAAGCGCTCAAAGATGCGGCGCAGCTCGTCGCCCTGCGTGCGCAGATCGTCGGTGATCGCTTTGGCGCGCAGCCGCGTTTCGATCCGGGCGACCAGCTCGCGCGGGTGGAAGGGCTTCGCCAGATAGTCGTCGGCGCCCAGCCCCAGCCCGGTCACGCGGGATTCGACATCGGTGTGCGCGGTGAGGATGATGACGGGGATTTTCGCGGTCGCCGGGTTGCGCTTGATCGCCGCACATACCTCGAACCCGTCGATCTCTGGCATGTTAATGTCCAGAATCACCAGGTCCGGCGGCTGGGCGTCGATCAGCTCCAGAGCCTGGCGCCCGTTTTCTGCCAGCACAGGCGTATGGCCGAGGCTGAGCAGGATATCGCTGACCAGCTCCAGGCTGTCTCGGTTATCTTCGGCGACCAAAACATTGGGCATAGGTTTCCACACGGCGCAGCAGCGGGCGCGGCTCCGTCAATCCAGGAAAAATGCAAGCTTGCTCGCGAGCTCCCGCAGATCGATCGGCTTGGAGACGTAATCATCGCAGCCCGCTTTGAGGGCCTTCTCGCGGTCTCCGACCATCGCGTGCGCGGTCAGCGCAATGACCGGAATGTGCGCCAGCGACGCATCCTGCTTGATCTCGGCGGCTGCGGTCCACCCATCCTTCTTCGGAAGCGACAGGTCCATCAGGATCAGGTCCGGCCGTTCGGCCTGCGCCAGCGCGACGCCGCTCTCGCCGTCTTCGGCGACCAGCACCTCGTAATTGAGCGCCATTAGAATGTCGCTGATCAAGATACGATTGTCGGGATTATCTTCCACGACGAGAATTCGTTTTGGCATGTGATCTGGCGCCGGAGTTGGCACCTGCAGCTCCTTTCGCGCAGCCCCTGTCTCCAATCTTAGCGTATTGCAGCCGGTTCCGCATCGGGGGGAGGGCCTCATGCCTGGATATTGCGTAGCAGCGCCAGTAGCCCATCCGGGTAGAGGGGTGGTTGGCCTGGGACAAACTCGTTCAGGCGCTTCCACACGGCGATGAAGTCTTCGTCGATCGCGTCTTCGCGTCCGGCAATCGCAGGTGAATCGTACAGCGTGCTGTCGACAAATGCAGCGTCGTAGACCAGCACGATCTCGTGGTGCGGCTCGCCATTATAGGTAAACAGGTTTTCGACCGTGCCGAGGAAGCGCAGGTCGGTGATCTCTGCGACGATCTCCTCGCGGATCTCGCGCACAAGCGCGTCGCGGCTGAGCTCGCCAAATTCGATCTCGCCGCCGAGGGGCCGGTAGAATGTCTCGCCTTTTAGCGGGTCGTTGCCTTTGGCAGCGAGGATGCGATCTCCGTGGCGGAACACGGCGATGACGAGCGGGCGAATCGTCCCAGACGTCATGGGGGAATGCTCCAGTGGGCTCGCATAACAGAGAGCCGCCCATCATACCGCACCGTTCCGCGCGGAAACAGGGCGAAACCGCGCGAGTTCGCGGTTGCCGCGCCTCTCCCTGTGCGCTATGATTACGCCACGGGCGGCTCACCATCGAGCCGTGGAGTAGCAGCAGAGAAGAGTCAGTATCTTGACGGTTGAACACCCCGGCGCGTACCCCGCGCCTTCCATTCAAACGCCTTCCACCCAGGTTCGGACGGATGTGCCCAAGCCGGAGATCCGGCAGGGGCGGTCGTTCTGGCGCGAGCTGATCGAGACGGTGATCCTGATCGCGGCGATCTACGCGTTCGTCAACCTGGCGACCGCGCGCTTCGTGGTGGATGGTCGCAGCATGCTGCCCAACTTCGAGACGGACCAGTTCATCATCGTCAGCCGCATCTCGTATGTGCTGGGCGACCCGCAGCGCGGCGATGTGGTCGTTTTTCATAACCCTGCTGACCCGGATCACGACTTCATCAAGCGTGTGATCGGCCTGCCGGGTGAAACGATCACGATCCTGAATGGGCGGGTGTATGTGGACGGTGTGCGCCTTGAAGAGCCGTACATCCAGAACTTCTGCCGGGGAACGGTTTGCGACGACACATGGGAGATCGGCCCGGACGAGTATTTCGTCCTCGGCGACAACCGCAGCTCCAGCCGCGACTCGCACAATTTTGGCCCGATCAGCCGCGATCTGCTTATCGGGCGCGCCTTCCTGCGTTATTGGCCGCCATCCGATTGGGCGCTCATCACGCATGAGTCATATGACAACGACGGGCTTCCACTCCCGGCGATCACGCTTCCCCCGCCAGAAACGGCGGTTCCGTCGATTCAGGGTGGTGGCGCGTTGTTCGAACTGACGACACCCACTGCCGCTGCCGCATCTTCCGGATCGTAACGGAACAGGTTACGCCTTTTGCCTCAATACTGCCCTGCCTGCAAAGTTGGCAGACTGATTCCAACGCGTCGCACATATGTCTACCAGTATGGTGAGACGCTGGTTCAGTCGCCGGATGTGCCCGCGCTGAAGTGCGACGCCTGCCGCCTCGTGCTGTTCGATGAAGACGCGCTTGCGCGCATCGAGCTGCTGATCGGCGAGGCGGGTCCGCCGCCAAACGTGGCGAGTGATTCTGCGCCGCGCGCCGCCGAGCCGCCGCCTGGAGACGCTGCCCCGCGTGATGACAGGCCCGACGAGCCACCGCGTCACGGCAGTGCGTAACGAACCGACAGATCGGCTACAATAAGGCGTATAGCACTGATTTAGCTCGCTGCGCTGCGCAGCGTCCGTTGAGGAGAAGACATCCCCATCATGCAGACGCGCAATCTGTGGCATACGCTCCCGACCGGCCCGAATGTGCCCGATGCAGTGTATTGCATCTTCGAGATCCCAAAGGGCAGCCGCAACAAGTACGAATACAGCAAAAGCGCGGGCGTCATCAAGCTTGACCGTGTGATCTACAGCTCAATGCATTACCCGAGCGATTATGGGCTGATCCCGCAGACGTATGCCGAAGATGGCGACCCGCTCGACATCCTGGTGATCGTCACCGAGCCGACCTTCGCAGGCTGCGTGATCGAAGCGCGCCCGGTCGGTATCTTCCACATGCTTGACCGTGGCGATCCTGACGACAAAATTCTCGCCGTGCCGACGACCGACCCGCTGTTCAACGAGTATCAGGACCTGGGCGACGTGCCGAAGCACTTCCTGAGCGAAATCGCACACTTTTTCCAAACCTACAAGCAGTTGCAGGGGATTCAGGTCACGCCCAAAGGCTGGGACGATGCGGCGGCGGCGCGCCGTGTCATCATGCAGTCGATTGAGAGCTATAAGGAAAAGTTCCCGCCGGAAATGGTGTAGGCGCGCTCCTGCACCGCGTGACATGTAGCGAGACGGGGCGCAATCCGGTATAACTGGTGACGCTTCTGTGTTGTGCTAAGTCACGTCTTACTGTGACGCTTGGATCGGTATGTCCAGCTCAATGAATGCTTCTGCCGCGCTCGACCTGGACCTCGCGAACCGGCTGCGCACGCTGCTCAATGGCTTGCAGCGCGTGCTACCGTTTGAAGAGGGCGGACTCTTGTTGTACGAGCCAGAGCAGGGCATACTGGCGCCTTACGTGACCCTCGGCGCTGCCTCTCTCAACCCGCACGAGCATCACCTGGCCGCGCAGGCGATTGCGCGTGACGCGCCCGCCTGGGCAGGCGAGGATGGCTGCTGGTACGTCGCTGTGCCCGTCAGCCAGGGCGAGCAACGCTTCGGCGCGCTGGTCTTCAGCGCGTGCCGTCTGGAACGTTTCACAGATGAGCAGTTTGCGCTGTTGGAACTGCTGGCCGAGCAGATCGCGTTGGAACTCTACACTTTGCAGCATATCCGCGCGCTCAAGGCGCGCCACGGCGAGCAGCTTGCCGCGCAGCGCGTCGAGTTGCGCAAGGTCCAGCTTCTGCACCGTATCGCGAACGTCGGCGCCGCGCCACAGGGCGAGTCGCTCGACGAGCTGGCGTCTGCGCTGCACGAGACCGCTGAGCTACTGCAGTGCGATGGCGCGCAGATTCTGCTGCCTGACCCCGATGGCTACCAGTTGATTGTGCAGGAAGCGACCGCGTATGGCGCCGGGCGCGATCACGCTGATCTCAGTTGGGCGCTGGACGGGCCGGGCGCGCCGGTTGACGCCTACCATACCGGCGTGCCGCGCGCCGCCGACGCCGGTGATCTGGCCGGGCCGCGCTTCTGGAACGCGCTGGCGTGCCCGCTCAACGCGCATAACCGGACGCTTGGCGTGCTGTACCTGTTCAACCGGCGGATTGGGCCATTCAACACGGACGCCGCCGATCTGGCGCAAGCCGTCGCCGATCAGATTGCGCTGAGCGCGGTGACGGGGCATTTTCTGCGCACGGAGGTGCGCCGCGCGGACCTGATGAACCGGGTGAACCGCGTCAGCCAGGAACTCTACGCGACGCTTGACGTGCAGGCGCTGCTGCGCAAGCTGGCGCAGCGCGTGCTGGAAGTCTTCGAACACGATGCCGTGTATGTCTTGCTGCTCTCCAAAGAGCGGTCGCTGCTGCAACTGCGCGCCAGCGCGTGCGCCTCGCCGGAGATGGAGTTTGATCCCGATTTCTCGCTTCCTGCGGGCGCGGGCGTGGTGGGGCGGGTGGCGCAGTCCGGCCACACGCAGATCGTGCCGGACACGCACACCGACCCCGATTTTCTGCGCCTGCCTGCGCTACAAGGCGTGCAGAGCGCCCTGACGATCCCGCTTCAACGCGGCGATCAGACGGTAGGCGTGATCACCGTGCTCTCCACGCAATTGAACGCGTTTAGCGACGCGGAGCGTGACGCGATGGAGACGCTGGCGCGGCAGGTGAGCATCGCGCTCGAAAACGCGCAGCTTTACGAGCAGGCGCAGCGCCGCTTGTTGGAACAAAGTATCGTCCATCGCATCGGGCAGGATCTCGCGTCCATCCTCGACTATGGCGAGCTAGCGCAGGCGATGGTCGAGCACATGAACCGCGCGCTGAACACGTCGAGTTGTGTCGTCGGCCTGTACGAGCCGCAGATGGACTCGGTCCGCATCAGCGCCGTCTATCGTGATCCCGATCACCCGTCCACGCTCCCCGCTCCCGAGCCGGGACGCGTCCTGCCGTTGAGCGAGCGTCCCGCGCACGAGCGCGCTATTCGCCAGCGCGCGCCGGTCACGGTCTATCGCGATTCTGGTGACGGGCTGTCGGGCGCGCAATCGCTGCTCGATCAGTGGAGTGTGGAAAGCCAGCTTGTCCTGCCGATGGTCGCCGGGGAGCGCGTGATTGGCGTGGTAGACTGGACCGATCACCAGCCGGGGCGTGTCTTCTCGTACGATGATATCCACCTCGCAGAGACGCTTGTCGGGCAGGCGACCATCGCCTTTGACAACGCCCTGCTATTTCAAGAGCTTGAGCTGCGCGCGCAAGAACTGGCGCAGGCGAACGAGATTAAGGGGCAGTTCCTGGCGACGATCAGCCACGAGCTGCGCACGCCGATGAACAGCATCCTTGGGTTCAGCGAGGCGCTGCTCAACGAGTTGTACGGCCCGCTGACCGAGCCACAGTCCAGCCGGATCCAGCGCATCCATCGCAACGCGCGTGACCTGCTGATGCTAATCGACGATCTGCTCGATCTCTCGAAGATTGACGCCGGGCATATGCCCCTGAACCCCGCCTCGGTGACCATCGGGGAAGTGGTTCACCATGTGGTGCAGGGGATGGAATCTCAGGCGCAGGCGCGCGGGCTGGCGCTGAGCGTCAAGCTGGCGCCGGATCTTCCGGCGCTGTGCGCGGACCCGCAACGCTTGCAGCAGGTGATCACCAACCTGCTCAGCAACGCGATCAAGTTCACGCCCGAGGGTGAAGTCACCGTGAGCGCCGAACTGGCAACAAACGGCTCTGCGACGGGCGTCGCGATCACAGTGGCCGACACCGGGATCGGAATCGCCGAAGACGATCACGCGCTCATATTTGACGAGTTTCGCCAGGCCGATGGCAGCAGCACCCGCCGCTATGGGGGGACCGGGCTGGGGCTGGCGATCACGAAGAAGCTGGTTGAGATGATGGGCGGCACAATTACGCTTGAAAGCGCGCCGGGCCGGGGCAGCCGTTTCACCGTCCGCTTGCCGCTTTCTGAGGCTGCCGCCTGCTAGCGCGTTCAGCAGGCAACCAGATGTCTATTGGACCCATATCCCTGGTCAACATCGTGGCCGATGTGCTGCTACTGCTATCGGCTCTGGCGCTGGCCGCGATCATGCTGTGGCAGGACCCGCACCGGCGCGGGCGAGCATTTGCGCTGTGCATGATGTTCTTTGCCGCGTATGGGCTGAGCGATCTGCTGTGGAAATTCGCCGGTCCGCTGGATTATGCGCCGCGCCCGCCCCTCGAACTCGCATCCGCGTTTTACGCGTCCGGTGCCGTCCTTCTCACGTTGTTCGCGCTGATCTTCGGGCAGATGCCCGCGCGGGTGTGGCGCGCGCTGGCTGCATTCGCCATCCCGGCTGGCGCGCTGTTTACCCTGGTGATCGTGAGCGGCCGGTTCTACCGCGAGATCGAGCCGCTGCAGCGCGGCACCTACAGCCATCGCCTGACCTCGATCGGCATCGCGGGACTGTTGATTCAAGTCGTGTATCTGAGTGTGGTGTCTTACTTGCTCTGGCGCCGCGACACCATCCGCAGCCGCGCGCTGGCGCGTCCGATGGCGGTCCTGACTCTTGGCGTGCTGCTGCACGGGCTCGCGATTCCCTTTGAGGTGTACGCCGTCAATGTCAGCGCGGTGATGATCGCGATTGTCATGATCGGGCGCACGCTGGTGCAGTACGAGGTGTTCAAGCCGCTGGCCGATCTCAACGCTGAGTTGATCGCCAAGAACTCCGAGCTTCAAGAAGCGGCGCGTCTCAAGAGCCAGTTCCTCGCCAACATGACGCACGAGCTACGCACCCCGCTGAACTCGATCATCGGCTACACCGACATGATCTGCGCTGGGATGTACGGGGAGTTGAACGAGCGCCAGGCCGACCGCATGGCGCGCGTCAATCGCAACGGCTTGCACCTGCTGGCGTTGATCAACGACGTGCTCGACCTCAGTAAGATCGAAGCGGGGCGGCTGGAACTGGCGCGCGCCCGCGTGGCGGTGTCTCCTCTGGTGGAGACGGTGTGCGTCGAGATGGAGCCGCGCGTGACGGCGAAGGGCTTGCGTCTGGTGCGGAATATGCCGCCGCTGCCGCCGATTTGGGTCGATGAAGTGCGCGTCCTCCAGGTGCTGGAGAAGCTGATTTTGAACGCCGTGAATTTCACGGACACCGGCGTCATTACCGTCAGCGGAACGTTCGATCCGGACCACAAAGAGGTCGTGATCAGTGTGGCTGACACGGGCTGTGGCGTCGAGCCGTCGCAGCGCCCGCACCTGTTTGAAGCATTTGTGCCGGGCGGCAGCCGCCTCGTTGACCCGCGCAAAGGGGCCGGACTGGGCCTGGCGATCGCGTCCCGGCTGGCTGTGCTGCATGGCGGGCGTTTATGGTACGACACCGTGCTTGGCAGCGGCTCGACGTTCTACCTCGCGCTGCCCGCGCTCACCGACAAGACGGCGACCACCGAGCACGTGCCTGTCCGCACGCAGGAGCGGCAGCTATGACGATTTCGCTCACGACGCTGGTTGTGCTGATCGCGAACGGTATCACAGCGGTGAT
Organism: uncultured Thermoflexus sp.; assembly: GCA_964626105.1. Taxonomy (GTDB): domain Bacteria; phylum Chloroflexota; class Anaerolineae; order Aggregatilineales; family Aggregatilineaceae; genus DYGX01. The sequence continues at coordinate 9,480 of CAZVCM010000019.1, read as the reverse complement.
CGCTGTTGCGATGCTGATGCTTGTGCTGTGGCAGGATCCGCACCAGCCCGCGAATCGCTGGTTTGCGGTGGTGATGGCCTCGCTCGCCGCCTATGTTTCGATCAACGCCTTCGCGCGGTTTGTCGATCCGCTGGACCTTGATCCGCTGCCGGTGTTCTACCTGGCCACAACGCTCTACGGCATCTTCGTCGTGTCGATCTTTTTCTTCGCGTCGGAGTTCGCCGTAGGCCGCTCGCGCGTGGCGCGGGCGATGCAGATCATCGGTATTGTGCTGGTTGTCGTGCCGACGATCTTGTTGTGGACCGGCGAGGTCACCACGAACACGCGCCCGCTGCCCAATGATGAAGGCGGCTATACCTGGGATTACACGCCAGTCGGGAATTTCGTCAGCCTTGCCGTGCTTGGCTACTCGATCGTGTCGGCAGTGGTGCTGGCGCGCAGCGATGACGAGCGCGCGCGCAGCTTGTGGCCCGCGCCGGTGCTGACGATTGCCGGTCTGGTGTCTGCAGTGCTGATCTGGCCGCGCATCAACATCCCGCTCAATGCGGTGTTCCTCGCGCTGGCGGCGATCACGCTCGGCTTGCCGGTCCTGCGGCAGCAGTTATTCAACCCGCTGGCGAACGCGCACGCCGAGCTGCTCCGCAAGAATCGCGAGCTGGAGCGCATGAATCGCGTCAAGAGCCAGTTTCTAGCGACTGTCAGCCACGAGCTGCGCACACCGCTGAACTCGATCAACGGTTACTCGGAGACCATGCTGGAAGGCGTGTACGGCCCGCTCAATGAGGTGCAGCGCGACCGGCTCGAAAAGGTGCTGCGTAATGGCCGTCAGTTGCTCAGTCTGATCAATGACGTGCTCGACCTCAACCAGATCGAGCGCGGGCGGCTGCGGTTGCATATCGCGCCCGTGCCGCTGGAGCCGCTGGTCGATGCCGTGCTGGACACGTGCGGGCCGCTCGCCGCGCAGAAGGGGCTGAAGCTCTTGCGGGAGTACGCGGGCGCGCCGGTGGTGCGCGGCGACGAAGTACGATTGCGCGAGATCATGATGAACGTGGTCGCGAACGCCTGCAAGTTCACCGAGGAAGGGGCGGTCACGGTGCGGGCGCAGCAGTCCGGCGCGATGGTCCGCCTCGAAGTGTCCGATACTGGCGTGGGCATCCCGCCCGAGCAGCTTGATTCGGTCTTCATGGAGTTCCAGCAGCTCAGCGGGCAGGGCGCCAGCGGCGAGGGGACCGGCCTCGGCATGGCGATCGCCAAGCAACTGGTCGAGCTTCATGGCGGCAATATCTGGCTGGAGAGCGTGCCCGGCGAAGGCACGACGGTCTACATCACGCTGCCCGTCGCCGACACTCGCCTCAACGCGCCGGTGACGGTTGAGGGCAGCGCGCCGCCCTCTTATGCGTAGCCGGGTAGGGCGGGAACGCGCGTCCGGTACGCCAGCGCGTGGATCGTCCCGATGATCACCAGTGTCGCGCCGCCCCAAATGCCGATCAGCGCCAGCCCGCCAAGCAGCGACACCACCACTGCCGCATTCTCCGCCTCGGCGATTTGCGCGTCGCTGGCAGTGGCTTCTGTGGTGATATCGAGCGTCTCAAGCAACTCCGCGATAGGCAGCCCGAGCAGGTCAATCTGGCTGGCCGCAGCGCGGCGCTGTTCGTCTTGCAGCGCCAGCACGACAATCGTCCCCAGCACCAGCGCCAGCACGACGCTCAGCACCAGGATCGTCAGCCCGATCAGGCTCCACCGGCGGCCTGACCGCGATCGCTCGCGCCGGACGTGCGCGGCGCCAGGACCATCCTCGTAGACGCGCCCGTCGGCTTCGAGTGTCAGGTACGCGGTGTCTGGACGGAAGCCGCTGAACCCCTGGATCAGGATGTACCACAGCAGCCCGATCAGCGAGATAATCGCCAGCAGCCACCCGCCGACGCCGAGTGGCTTGCCATAGGAGAGCGTCGCTTCGTGCGCGGCGTGGACGTGCGCTTGATAGCCCGCGTCGAGATACGCCTGGATGCGCTGCTGGAAGAAGCGGCTCGCGGCGTCCCAATAGTTCTGCGCTCCGCCACGCGGGTACGGCGCCCATCCGCTTACGGGGGGGCGCAGCGCGGAGGCAGGCGGCGCGGCGACTGGCCCCTGCAACTGCGCCGGGCTGGTCATATCCGCCTCACGCGGTGGCTCGGCGTGAAGCTGGCGGTCGAACTGGAGGGTCGGCTCGCTGCTCGGTCCGCTGGCGAGCTCGTCCTCGACATTTTCCGGCAGGCGCGCCAGCGTGACCTCAGCCTCGCTACCCAGGTCGTTGACGTTCAGATGCGGGTCCGTAGGCGGCGCGTAGGCGTCATCTTCGGCGTCTGGCGGCTCCGCGCTGACCGATGGCAATGTTGCTTCCGGCAGCCAGCCGGGCATGGTGGGGCGATCCTCGCGCGGCGGGGCTGGCTTGGAAGATGTGTCCTTTTCGCCGGGCGCGGTTTCCTCACCCTCGCCCGCAGACTCTTCGGCAGGCTCGACCTGGGGGAGCCAGGTGGGCGTCTCGGCGAGTTCGTCGTCATCAGGCGCCTGGGCCGCTTCGATCTCGGCCAGCACATCGGCGACCGGATCATCCGTCTCCGCGCCGGGAGTGGTTGTTTCGGGCAGGGGCTCATCAAGCGGCGCGTCGCAGCGCGGGCAGACCGCGCGTTCGGTGATGACGTACGCGCCGCAGTTTGGGCAGACTCGCAATTCAGGCACTCAGTCGATTCCTTTTCTTAGCTTAGTGACAATTGTACATCGTTTCGAGTGGTGTGCCTGCCGCCTGCTCAGCGGATTGCCTGCGCCCCGCGGCTGGATAGGGCGCTATTGGCGCGCCATTCGCACTACAATTGAAGCAGGGAGGAAGGAGGAACCACATGATGACCTTCAAGCTGTTCAGCGATGCGTTTTTTGCCGGGGACCTGATCCCGCTTCGTCACACGTGCGACGGGAAAGACCTCTCGCCTGCGCTGACCTGGGGCGATCCGCCGGAGGGCACGCAGAGCTTCGCGCTGATCTGCGACGATCCGGATGCGCCCGGCGGTGACTGGGTGCACTGGCTGCTGTACGACATCCCGCCGAACGTGCGCGGTCTGCCCCAGGGGATCGAGAAGGACCCGGAACTGGCAGACGGCAGCCGCCAGGGACGCAATGGGTTCGGGCGGCTCGGGTATGGCGGGCCGTGTCCGCCGCCGAATCGCGGCGCGCACCGCTACTTCTTCACGCTCTACGCGCTGGATACGCGGCTTGGGCTGGGTCCAGCGGCGAGCAAGCAGGACCTTCTAGCGGCGATGGAGGGGCATATCCTCGCGAAAGCGGAGTTGATGGGCCGCTTCGAGCGGAAGACCGAACGCTAGCGGAGCGCCAGATATACGCCGAGCGCCGCCGCCCACGCGAGGTACGCGGTTGCCAGCATGGGGACCAGCCCCAGCCCGGCGCGCGCCGCCAGCCACAGCGCCACCGCGAAGATGAGCGTCGCGATTACGCCGACCAGCAGCGATCCGGCAAAGTCGGTGAGCGCCGCTTGATCGTTGCGGTTGGCGGCGTAGACGATCCACATCGCGAGCGGAATCGTCAGCGGCATGGTCGCGGTCACCGCCGCGATCGTCTTCGACTGCGCCTGCAGCAGCGCAATCGCAATAATCACCAGAATCGAGATCGCGACGGGCAGCCACTGCTGCGCGGTTTGGCTCATAGGTCCATGTCTTCTCCAGGTGCGTGATGCTTCGCGGCGCGCACGAGGATACTCGCGAATCCGCGCGCGGGCAATGGCCCACCCGTACGCTTCTCTCCATCCGCCGCCGATCATATAATGGGATCATGCGTATGAGCGGTGGAGGAGGACCCCGCATGACCAAGCAGGAGGAGCGCTGGCGGCAGGCGTTCGGCGCGTATGACACGCTGCGCGGGCGCGTACTGGGCCAGGTGGCGCGCTGGGAGTGGGCGGACGACGAACGCTACGATCCGCGCCCGTTCTACTTCGAGCGCAGCAAGCTGCGGCGCGGGCAGGTGGTCGCCAACATGCGTGGTGACTTCAGCGGGCTGTGGCAATACGGCTTCGACGGCGACGAGCGGTTGATTGCGGCGCGCGGCTATCCGGCGCGGGCGCTGCACGAAGACCAGTGCCTCGAAGATTTCTACACTTACGGCGAGCGCGTGGTCGAATCAATTCGCTTCGCGCAATACCAGCCGAAGGTCCCGATCCGTGTGGCGCATCAGGCGCGCGACAAAGGCGTGCTGGAGACCTACGCGGCGTTTTCAATCGAGCTTGGCCCGATCCTGGGCGATCTGTCCCCCGACGAGGCGTTGCGACAGGCATCCATGCAAAAGGGCGTCGCGCACTTGCAGGAGAAGTACACCTACAAAGACGGGCGCCTGACGCGCATCCAGGTGAGGCACGCGTGGGGCGGCGAGGTGTTTACCCACGAGGAAGCGCTGAGCTACGACAAGCTGGGCCGCGTGACGCACATCGAGGGGCAGTATCCCGATGACACGAAGCAGACGGTCTACCGACGCCCGGAGCCGTCCTACGGCGTTGGCTCGCACGCGGGGCGCATCTACCAGCGACTGCTGGAAACCATCCCTCAGCGGCTGGCGCAGGCGAAAGTGCGCGACAAGGTGTACTGTCTCGCGCTGCGCTACACGACCGGGCACGCTCTCCCGCAGCTTGCACTGGGGCTGGAGCGCACGCGCAACGACTTGGTCAAGCGGCATCGCGGCGCCGGGCTGGCGCTGGTGCTGTGGCAGCCCTCTGATCGCGTGATTGAGCTGGAAGACCCAGGGCTGGCCAGCGACCTCGCAATATTCGAGCAGCAATTGGCGCTCAGTGGGGATTTTGAGCCCGCGCGCGAGCTTCTCTGCGACTTGGCCCTGGCGCTGACGGATCGCAAGTGGAAGGGCGTGCTCAACACGACGAAGGACTTCGTCATCTTCGCGGCGAACTATGGGCACGACCGGCCCGAGGACGCGCTCGGCGCCAGCGTGCCACCGAATCAGCTCAACGAGTTCCGGCGGAAGGGCTGGCTCTAGGCGGCTAATTTCCCTGGAACGGCAGGCCCTCGCACGGGCCGGATAGCTCGCCTGCGTCGCGATCAACCCAGCCGGTGCGGTCGGCATCGCGTTCCAGCAGAATCCGCACGCGCTGCTCGCTCAGCCGCGTGACCGCGTACGACTCGCCTATCGGCAGGGCGTTGGTCGCGTCCGCCTGCGGGCTGTCGTAGCGCTCGAAGACCAGCACCGGCTCGATCGCGGGCGTGAACTCACAGCCGGTCGCCACCTCAGGGGTGTCGCTCGCGCTGGCGTCGTCGTCAAACTGATCCCGCGCGATCACGATCAGCACGCCGAAAAAGACCATCGCAAACAGCACCATCCCCAGCGCGACCAACGCTCCGGAATAACGTCTCACGTTTGGCGCTCCGTTTCCTTCTTGTCCCTGTACGCGCTGATTTTAGCAGCCCGCCGCGCCAGTGGCTAAGGCTCGCGGTCGCGCAGCATCCCGCGATAGGGCCCGGGCGTGGAGTCCGCGATTTCGACCGCGCCGACGGTCCGCGTGTAATAGTCCTTTGGCCCGGCGCTGCCGATGATGGCGTAGAAATAGCCGCGCGCCGCCATCGCGTGCAGGCAGGCGAGCATCAGCGCGGTCCCGATGCCGCTGCCGCGCGCTGCCTCGTCCACGCCGACCGGGCCGAACAGCCCCAGCCCGGTCGCGTCATAGCAGGCGAATCCGAGCATCGCACCGTCACGCGTGGCGATGAACAGGGTGGGCGGGTGCGCGCAGCACGCGACATCGGCCTCGCTGGCCCAGGCGTCGTGGAAGTGCTCGCGCACCCAGGCGAGGATGCGGTGCTTTTCGGGCGGCAGCGCGCGGCGGATGTCGGCTCCGGCAGCGCGGACGCGCTCAAGGTGTGGGTCCAGTGGCGGCAGGTCGTAGAGCTTGACGAGCATATCGGTCATGGGCGTGTCTCCTTTGCCGCTCATTATCCACCGCATCGGCGCGGAGAGAAACCCCCGACTGCGCGCTATTGGCTCGCCATGCGCCCGGCCCAGATCCAGCCCGCGAACGGTCCATTGGCAGGCAGCACATAGTACCAGTCACCCTGCGCGTCCGTGTCATAGCGGATCGGTCCGCTGACCGGCCCCGCCAACACATGCAGCGAGACGCCCGTATCCAGATACGCGACGATGACCCCCATGCGCACGTTCGGTGCGGACCACAGGCGCGCGTTTTCGAGCGCCAGCGCCAGCGGGTCACCACTTGGCGGCGGTGGCGCGTCGAACCCCAGCCGCTCTGACCATACCCAGCCCACCACCTGGTTGCTGCCCTGCACCTGGAACCAATCCCCTTGCGCGGCTGTATCGTTGCGAATCGGCCCGTGCACCGGCCCGTCAAGGATAGCGACCTGCGATCCTTCGGGCAGCGTGGCAAGGATGCGCCCCGTTCTGACGTTCGGCGCTGACCAGACGCGAGCATTCGGTCCGGCGGTTGCTAGCGGCGGATGCTCGACCAGCAGGTCCTCGCAGGCGGCGCTGAGCGTGCCCGCGCTGGCGGACACATACCCGCCCATCGCATGATCGATCCGCACGAACAGCGCGCCTTCGGTGCGGCGTGTCACGACATACGTGCCAGGGTCGAGCGCGCCCTTGCTGAGCGATAGCGCCGCGTCGTCAAAGAAGGGCGCATGGCTGGCGGCGGTCAGCGTGCAGATGGTGGGGTAGTCGATGAGCGGCGTGTCGTCAATCGGAACCGCGTCGCATGGCCCGTTAAGCGTGCCGCCGCGCGGATCTACCCAACCGGTGAACACGTCCTCGAACGCGATCAGGAACAGCGCGTCGTATTGCGGCCCGCTCTTGCTGACGACGTGATAGCTGGCGCCAGCGGGCAGGATACTTGTCTGTTGGGCGGGGTCAGCGAGCGGCGCGTGGTAGATTGGCGCGGGGTCTGCGCCGACGGTGAAGGTGCATGCGCTTTGCGCGTCGGCGGGCGCGCTCAACGCGAACATTCCCGCCAGCAGCGCGATCAGGACTATCAGTGAGTGCCTCATGGGACGCTCCTCTTAGCTACATCAGTGTGCACCTTCAGTAATGCACACGTGCCTCGCGCCCTGCTGTACGACCGTTCAACGGACTCACTACGCGGCCCCCGCGCAAACAAGACGAGGCGCACCATCGCGCGCCTCGCCCCGATTCATCCGAAGTGTTCGCGCTTATTCGACCGTCACGCTTTTGGCGAGGTTGCGCGGCTGGTCCACGTCTGCGCCGCGCCACACCGCGATGTGATACGCCAGCAGTTGCAGCGGGATCACGCTCACCACCGGGCTGAGCAGCGGCGGCACCGGCGGCACATACAGCACGTGATCGGCCTTGTCCGCGATCAGCGTGTCGCCGTCAGTCGCAATCGCGATCACGCGCCCCCCGCGTGACTTCGCCTGCTCGACCTGGCTGATCATCTTCTCGTAGACGGCATCCTGCAAACAGATCGCCACGACCGGCATTTGCTCATCGATCAGCGCGATCGGCCCGTGCTTCATCTCCCCGGCGGGGTATCCCTCGGCGTGAATGTAGCTGATCTCTTTGAGCTTGAGCGCCCCTTCGAGCGCGATGGGGTAGTTGATCCCGCGCCCCAGGTAGAGGAAGTTCGTGTAGTGGTACGTCTCGGCGGCGAGCGCTTCGACCTCGGATTCACGCTCCAGCACCTGCCCGACGAGGTCCGGCAGCCGGGCGAGGTCTTCGGCGTGCGATTGCGACTCCGCGCAGGTCAGCGCGCCGCGTTGCTGCCCCAGGTACAGCGCCAGCAGGTATTGATCGACAATGCTGGTGGTGAACGCTTTGGTGCTGGCGACGCCGATCTCTGGCCCGGCCTGCATGGTGATAAACCCGTCCGCCACGCGCATCGCCTGGCTGCCGAGCGCGTTGACAATGCTCCACAGCGTTGCGCCTTTCTCGCGCGCCTCTTCCATTGCCGCCAGCGTATCGACCGTCTCGCCGGACTGCGTGATTGCCAGCACGGCGCAGTCTTCGTCCAGAATCGGGTTGCGATAGCGGTACTCGCTGCCATAATCGACCTCGACCGGCAGGCGCGTCAAGTCTTCGAGGATGAACTTGCCGACCAGCCCGCTATACGCGCTCGTCCCGCACGCGACCGTCACGATCCGCTTTAGACGCTGCGCGCGCTCTGGGCTGATTTCCAGGTCCGGCAGCGTCACGCAGCCGTTGTTAAAGTCGATCCGGTCGCCGAGCGTATCGGTCAGGGCGCGCGCTTGCTCGTGGATCTCCTTCTGCATGAAGTGCTTGTACTCGCCCCGCGCCGCGCTGACCGGGTCCCACGCGATTGGGTGGATTTCCGCGTCAACCGCCATGCCTTCGAGCGTCTGGACGTGGTAGGCATCCCGTGTGATCGTCGCCATCTGCCGGTTCTCAAGGAAGATCATCCGCCGCGTGTGCTCCAGGATCGCGGGGATGTCGGACGCGATGAACATCTCGCCATCGCCCAGGCCGAGCGCCACGCCGCCCGCGTTGCCGATCCGCACGGCGACCAGCCGGTCCGGCTCGTCGGCGGAGAGCACGACGATCGCGTGCGCGCCGCGCAGCCGCAGCACCGCGCAGCGGACCGCTTCCACCAGCGGAAAACCCGCGTCACGCTCGCGTTGGATCAGGTGGACGATTACCTCGGTGTCGGTTTCCGAGGCGAACTGCACGCCGTCGGCTTCTAGCTCGGCGCGTAGCTCGCGGAAGTTCTCGACAATACCGTTATGCACGACGACGGTCCGCCCGCTGCGGCTGATGTGCGGGTGCGCGTTGCGTGGGCTGGGCACGCCGTGCGTCGCCCAGCGCGTGTGCCCGATCCCGATCCGGCCATTGAGCGGCGCGTCACTCACCCGCTGGAGCAGGTTGCTCAGCTTGCCCACATCGCGCCGGATCGCGATCTCATCGCCTTGCATGACGGCGATCCCCGCCGAGTCGTAGCCGCGATATTCCAGGCGCTGCAAGCCGGACAGAATGATCGGCGTTGCGTCGCGCGGGCCAATGTATCCAACGATTCCACACATAGTATTTCCTCCCAGGGCACAGGCGCGGCGCGCAGGCACACAGGCGCCGCCTGCCAGGCTGCATCGGTTCAACAGAATAGGGTGCAATTGGATGCTGCTGGATCACCACTGCCGTGCGGTTCTGGGCCACGGTTACCCGTGGTCTTTGTGGCACGGCTGCGTTTGGGAGGGGAACGCTCGAGGGCGGTGGTGTGCGCCCTGGCGGCATCCGCAGAAGCCTCGATTTTCCCCCGGTTGCCCGGGGTTAGTCTCACCCTACGATGAGAAACCGCCACCTCGTCTCCCTGCCGGTGTGGCAGGGCCTTGCGCTAGGGTCCCCTCGTTATTCGGTCGTGTCACCTCCTGTGCGATCTAATCGCGATCTCATTTCGACACTTATGCAGTATACTCGCGTTTTGTGCTGCACGCCTATCAAAGACCTGTAAAAATTGCTTTG